>NZ_JBYIRL010000140.1:0-513 GCF_057708125.1 Actinacidiphila sp. bgisy145 | reverse complement strand
AATGACACGACTTCGGCGGTACGCTTGAGCCCCGCTACATTGTCGGCGCGGAATCACTTGACCAGTGAGCTATTACGCACTCTTTCAAGGGTGGCTGCTTCTAAGCCAACCTCCTGGTTGTCTCTGCGACTCCACATCCTTTCCCACTTAGCGTACGCTTAGGGGCCTTAGTCGATGCTCTGGGCTGTTTCCCTCTCGACCATGGAGCTTATCCCCCACAGTCTCACTGCCGCGCTCTCACTTACCGGCATTCGGAGTTTGGCTAAGGTCAGTAACCCGGTAGGGCCCATCGCCTATCCAGTGCTCTACCTCCGGCAAGAAACACACGACGCTGCACCTAAATGCATTTCGGGGAGAACCAGCTATCACGGAGTTTGATTGGCCTTTCACCCCTAACCACAGGTCATCCCCCAGGTTTTCAACCCTGGTGGGTTCGGTCCTCCACACGGTCTTACCCGCGCTTCAACCTGCCCATGGCTAGATCACTCCGCTTCGGGTCTTGAGCGTGCTACT
>NZ_JBYIRL010000139.1:0-515 GCF_057708125.1 Actinacidiphila sp. bgisy145 | reverse complement strand
GGCGAGGCGGAGATCCGGGCCGGGCTGCTGGAGATCTGGGAGGTGATGCGGGCGTGCGTGGAGCGGGGCATGACGCGTGAGGGCATCCTGCCCGGGGGGCTGAAGGTGCGGCGCCGCGCGGCGCAGTCCGCCCGGCAGTTGCGGGCCGAGGGCGACCCGTCCACCCGGGCGATGGAGTGGATCACGCTGTACGCGATGGCGGTCAACGAGGAGAACGCGGCGGGCGGCCGCGTGGTGACCGCGCCCACGAACGGCGCCGCCGGGATCATCCCGGCCGTCCTGCACTACTACCTGCAGTTCGTCTGCTCGCCGTCCACGTCCGCCGCGGACCGGGACGACGCGGTGGTGCGCTTCCTGCTGGCCGCCGGCGCGATCGGCATGCTCTTCAAGGAGAACGCCTCCATCTCCGGCGCCGAGGTCGGCTGCCAGGGCGAGGTCGGCTCCGCCTGCTCCATGGCCGCGGGCGGCCTCGCCGAGGTCCTGGGGCTCACCCCGGAGCAGGTCGAGAACGCGGC
>NZ_JBYIRL010000138.1:0-571 GCF_057708125.1 Actinacidiphila sp. bgisy145 | reverse complement strand
GGGGAGGACGTCGTGAGTGGTGTGGAGCTGTCCGAGAACGAGTTGTGGGTGGCGAGTTTCTACCGGTCGTCGGAGATGAGCGGGGCGATGTTCTTCGGGCGGGTGGCGCGGACGATCCGCGGTCCGTTGCAGAAGGACGTGACGCACCACTTCGCGGACGAGTCGGCGCACGCGTCGTACTGGACGAACTGCATCGACTCGCTGGACCAGCGGGCGATCCCGATGCGGGACGCCTACCAGGACCGGTACATGGACGCGGTCGGGGTGCCGGCCAGTCTGATGGAGGTCATGGCGATCACGCTGGTCTTCGAGAAGCGCACGATCGGCCACTACAACCAGCACCTGCGGCAGGAGAACACGCCCGCGCCGGTCCGCGAGACGATCGAGAAGATCATGCTCGACGAGCGCTGGCACGTGCGGTACGTCCGCGAGGCCCTGCAGGACATGGAAGAGCGCTACGGCAAGCAGGAGATCGAGGACACCCTCGCCCGCTACACCGCGGCCGACGTCGAGATCTACGGCAAGGCCATGGCCGAGTTCGAAGAACGCTTCGCCGCCCAGTGATCCGGGT
>NZ_JBYIRL010000137.1:0-576 GCF_057708125.1 Actinacidiphila sp. bgisy145 | reverse complement strand
TCCCGGCCGACTCCCGCCCCGACACGGCAGCAGACAAGCCCTCCAACAGCTGACCACGGTCCCGGCCGACCACCGCAAGCCGGTGCGCGAACCCCGTCGTCCGCGTCACCGCCAACGACAACGCCACATCCCCGACCGAGACCTCAGGGCGAGCGTCGACGAACTCCGCCAACCGACCCGCCTGCGCCACCAACGCCGCATCAGACCGCGCCGACACCACCCACGCCACCGCACCCGCAGACTCCGGCCCCACCTCCGCAACGGACTCCACCTCCTCCTGCACGGGCTGTTCGAGGATGAGGTGGACGTTGGTACCGCTGATCCCGAACGCCGACACACCCGCACGTCGCGGACCAGAACCCGCCGGCCACTCACGCGGCGCCGTCAGCAGCTCGACTGCTCCGGCAGACCAGTCGACGTGTGAGGACGGAGCGTCGACGTGCAGGGTCTGCGGCAGCATCCCGTGCCGCATCGCCTGCACCATCTTGATCACACCCGCCACACCCGCAGCCGCCTGCGTGTGACCAATGTTCGACTTCACCGACCCCAACAACAACGGCCGCGCCGGATCACGAT
>NZ_JBYIRL010000136.1:0-576 GCF_057708125.1 Actinacidiphila sp. bgisy145 | reverse complement strand
GACCTGGGGCAGGCTGGCCTTGACGACCGAGGCCGGTACGCCGGGCAGTGCCTTGCTCGCCACGTTCTGCACGGTGGCGGAGTCGATGTTGTCGTGCATGTAGGCGGTGGCCTGTTGGACGGCGGTGGCGAACTTCTTGGCGATGTCGGCGTGCTGGCTGAGGTAGCTGTTGCGTGCGACGACGATCTGCCCGTATCCGGCTTCCTTCTCCGACCAGGCGGTGACCTTGGTGGAGTCGGCGACGACGACGCCGTCACCGGTGGCCTGGATGGCGAGCGGGGTGGGCTGGGAGGTGACGAACCAGTCGATCTGGTTGCTCTTCAGGGCCGCCTTGTCGGCGGCGGGGCTGGGCAGCGAGACCCACTTCACCTTGCCGGGGTCCACGCCGTACGCCTTGAGGTAGACGCTCGCCTCGCCCTTGGTGTTGGCCGAGCTCGAACCGCCGGTGGAGCCGTCGAGCGCCTTGGCGACCTGCGCCGCGGGCGTCGAGGCGGTCAGGTGGTGCGCCTTGGCGAACTTGGTGCTGACGATCAGGCCGAGCGGGTTGCCGCCGCCGTCCGCGGCGATCGCCGTCTC
>NZ_JBYIRL010000135.1:0-577 GCF_057708125.1 Actinacidiphila sp. bgisy145 | reverse complement strand
TGTCGGGCCGGGTGTCGTATGTGCTGGGTTTGGAGGGGCCGGCGGTGACGGTGGACACGGCGTGTTCGTCGTCGCTGGTGGCGCTGCATCTGGCGGTGCAGGCGGTGCGGTCGGGTGAGTGTTCGATGGCGTTGGCCGGTGGTGTGACGGTGATGGCCATGCCGTTCTCGTTCGTGGAGTTCTCGCGGCAGCAGGGGTTGTCGGTGGATGGGCGGTGCCGGGCGTTCTCGGAGGATGCGAACGGCACGGGTTGGGCCGAGGGTGCGGGTGTGCTGGTGGTGGAGCGGTTGTCGGATGCGCGGCGCAAGGGGCACAAGGTTCTTGCGGTGGTGCGGGGTTCGGCGGTGAACCAGGATGGTGCGTCGAATGGTCTGTCGGCGCCGAACGGTCCGTCGCAGCAGCGGGTGATTCGTGCGGCGTTGGCCAGTGCGCGGTTGTCGGCGGCTGATGTGGATGTGGTGGAGGCGCACGGCACCGGTACGACGTTGGGTGACCCGATCGAGGCGCAGGCGCTGCTGGCGACGTACGGGCAGGAGCGTGCCGGGGGTCGGCCGCTGTGGTTGGGCGCGGTGAAGTC
>NZ_JBYIRL010000134.1:0-577 GCF_057708125.1 Actinacidiphila sp. bgisy145 | reverse complement strand
CCTGTGGGACCAGACCTCGGAGATGACCGAGCAGCTGGAGGGCGCGGGTCGGTCTCGTCTGCGCCGCGGCGGTGTTCAGCCGTTGACGACGGAGCAGGGTCTGGCGTTGTTCGAGGCCGCGGTCGCGTGGGGCGCGCCGTTGGCGGTCCCGACCCGCCTCGACCTGACAGGGCTGTCTCGTGGAGGCCGGCCGGTGCCCGCACTGCTGCGGGGTCTGGCTGGGGGCGCTCTGGCCCGCCCGACCGCGGCCGTTGCCGCGGATGCGGGTGGCCTGGCGGCCCGGTTGGCCGCGCTCGGTCCGGCCGATCGCGAGCAAGAAGTCCTACAGGTCGTTCGGGCCGCCGCGGCCGTTGTCCTGGGCCACGCCCGGCCCGGAGACATCGATCCACAGCGGGCCTTCAAGGACATGGGCATCGACTCGCTGACCGCGCTGGAGCTCCGCAACCGGCTCGCGGCCGAGACCGGCCTGAGCCTTCCCGCAACCCTGATCTTCGACTACCCCGTCCCGCTGGAACTTGCTCGGTATCTGGTCGCAGAGGCATGTGGGACCGACGGCGTGGCCACTGTATCCGCGGTC
>NZ_JBYIRL010000133.1:0-593 GCF_057708125.1 Actinacidiphila sp. bgisy145 | reverse complement strand
AGTGGTGGATGGTTCACGAGTGAGAATGCAGGCATGAGTAGCGATACAAGAGTGGGAAACTCTTGCGCCGATTGACTAAGGGTTCCTGGGTCAAGCTGATCTGCCCAGGGTAAGTCGGGACCTAAGGCGAGGCCGACAGGCGTAGTCGATGGACAACCGGTTGATATTCCGGTACCCGCTTTGAAGCGCCCAGTACTGAGGCGAGCGATGCTAAGGCCGTGAAGCCGCCTCTGATCTCTTCGGAGTGAGGGGGAGTGGTGGAGCCGCTGAACCGGACTTGTAGTAGGTAAGTGATGGGGTGACGCAGGAAGGTAGTCCAGCCCGGGCGGTGGTTGTCCCGGGGTAAGGGTGTAGCCCGAGGGGTAGGTAAATCCGTCCCTCTTGTGGGTGAGACCTGATGCCGAGCCGATTGTGGTGAAGTGGATGATCCTATGCTGTCGAGAAAAGCCTCTAGCGAGTTTCAAGGCGGCCCGTACCCTAAACCGACTCAGGTGGTCTGGTAGAGAATACCGAGGCGTTCGGGTGAACTATGGTTAAGGAACTCGGCAAAATGCCCCCGTAACTTCGGGAGAAGGGGGGCCACTTCTGGTGAT
>NZ_JBYIRL010000132.1:0-605 GCF_057708125.1 Actinacidiphila sp. bgisy145 | reverse complement strand
AAGCATCCCGTGCCGCATCGCCTGCACCATCTTGATCACACCCGCCACACCCGCAGCCGCCTGCGTGTGACCAATATTCGACTTCACCGACCCCAACCACAACGGCCGACCCTCCGGCCGACCCTGCCCATACGTCGCCAGCAACGCCTGCGCCTCGATCGGATCACCCAACGCCGTACCAGTGCCATGCGCCTCCACCACATCCACATCACCCGGCTGCAACCCCGCACTCGCCAACGCCGCCCGAATCACCCGCTGCTGCGACGGACCATTCGGCGCCGACAGACCATTACTCGCCCCGTCCTGATTCACCGCGCTACCGGCCACCACCGCCAACACCCGATGCCCACGCGCGCGAGCAACCGACAACCGCTCCAACACCACCACGCCAACGCCCTCACCCCACCCGGTGCCATCAGCCGCCTCCGCAAACGGCTTGCACCGCCCATCAGCAGCCAACCCCCGCTGCCGCGCAAACTCAGCGAACACTCCCAAAGCAGCCATCACCGTAACCCCGCCAGCCAACGCCAGCGAGCACTCACCCGACCGCAACGCCTGCGCCGCCAGGTGAATCGCCGTCAACGACGACGAACACGCCGTATCAA
>NZ_JBYIRL010000131.1:0-606 GCF_057708125.1 Actinacidiphila sp. bgisy145 | reverse complement strand
GACGAGGATTACCCACGTTGACGAGGGCTTCGACTTCCTTGGATGGCGCGTCCAGCGTCACCGGAAGCGGGGTACCGACCGGCAGTATATTTACACCTACCCGGCGCGGAAATCTGTTCGTTCGGCGACGGCCAAGGTGAAGGAGCTGACCGGAAGGCAGAACGTCGGCCTGACTATGGCATCCCTGCTGCACCAGTTGAATCCGGTGCTCAGGGGATGGTGCGCGTACTTCCGTCCGGGAGTGTCGAACGTCGCATTCTGCTACCTCAGTCACTTCGCGTGGACGAGGGTCATACGGTGGATACGACGCAAGCACCCCGGGATTACGTGGAAGCGGCTCCGTCGCCGCTATTGCGACGGTGGCTGGTGGCCCGTCACGGAGGAAGCTGAACTGTTCAACCCGGCCAAGGTGAGTACGACCAGGTACCGATACCGGGGAACAGTGATACCGAGCCCGTGGCCCAATACGGCGTAAGAATCGGCTTGTCCCAACCGGGACTTGTGGAGAGCCCGGTGCTCGGAGACGGGCACGCCGGGTTCGGGAGGCGGCTCGGGGAAACCTGCTGGTGGCGACACCAGAAAGGCGCCCCGAGTCGACCTCACCCA
>NZ_JBYIRL010000130.1:0-638 GCF_057708125.1 Actinacidiphila sp. bgisy145 | reverse complement strand
CTCGAGGTCCATGTGGCCGCGCCGGTCGAGGTGTGCGCGCGGCGCGACGTCAAGGGCCTGTACGCGCGCCAGGCCGCGGGGCAGCTGACCGGCCTGACCGGTGTGGACGACCCGTACGAGGAACCCGCCGCGCCCGACCTGCGGATCGCGTCGCAGCACCGGACGGTGCCGGAGTCCGTCGCGTCGGCGTACGCGCTGCTGACCGAGCGGGGACTGTCGTGAACGCGCCGCGCACCGGGGTGCCGGGCGGCGGCCGGGGCGCGGGCGTGGGCGCCCCCTTCACGCTGACGCACCTGGACGTGCTGGAGTCCGAGGCGGTGCACATCTTCCGCGAGGTCGCGGGCGAGTTCGAGCGGCCGGTGATCCTCTTCTCCGGCGGCAAGGACTCGATCGTGATGCTGCACCTGGCGCTCAAGGCGTTCGCGCCCGCCGCGGTGCCCTTCCCGCTGCTGCACGTCGACACCGGCCACAACTTCCCCGAGGTGCTGGACTTCCGCGACCGGACCGTCGCCGCGCACTCGCTGCGGCTGCACGTGGCGAAGGTGCAGGACTACATCGACGACGGGCGGCTGCGCGAGCGCCCCGACGGCACCCGCAACCCGCTCCAGACGGTGCCGCTGACCGACGCCATCCGCGCC
>NZ_JBYIRL010000129.1:0-643 GCF_057708125.1 Actinacidiphila sp. bgisy145 | reverse complement strand
CGCTTCTTCCCTGCTGAAAGAGGTTTACAACCCGAAGGCCGTCATCCCTCACGCGGCGTCGCTGCATCAGGCTTGCGCCCATTGTGCAATATTCCCCACTGCTGCCTCCCGTAGGAGTCTGGGCCGTGTCTCAGTCCCAGTGTGGCCGGTCGCCCTCTCAGGCCGGCTACCCGTCGTCGCCTTGGTAGGCCATCACCCCACCAACAAGCTGATAGGCCGCGGGCTCATCCTGCACCGCCGGAGCTTTCCACCCAGAAGCATGCGCCCCCAGGTCATATCCGGTATTAGACCCCGTTTCCAGGGCTTGTCCCAGAGTGCAGGGCAGATTGCCCACGTGTTACTCACCCGTTCGCCACTGATCCACCCCGAAAGGCTTCACCGTTCGACTTGCATGTGTTAAGCACGCCGCCAGCGTTCGTCCTGAGCCAGGATCAAACTCTCCGTGAATGTTCACCGGTCATCCGGTACAACACCCGCGAAAGAGCGGGACAGTCGGAGGAATAATCCGACCGTCCACAGCGTCCTCGCTGTGTGTTCTTCTTCAAAGGAACCACATCCCGACCGAATACTCGACCGGAACGGGGTATCAACATATCTGGCGTTGACTTTTGGCACGCTGTTGAGTTCTCAAGGAACGGAAGCT
>NZ_JBYIRL010000128.1:0-658 GCF_057708125.1 Actinacidiphila sp. bgisy145 | reverse complement strand
GAACATCGGTCATACGCAGGCGGCTGCGGGTGTGGCGGGTGTGATCAAGATGGTGCTGGCGCTCCAGCACGAGGAGTTGCCGCGCACGCTGCACGTGGATGAACCGTCCTCGCATGTGGACTGGTCGGCGGGTGAAGTGCGTCTGCTCGGTGAGCCGGTGGCGTGGCCGGCGGGGGAGCGTCTGCGTCGGGCGGGTGTGTCGGCGTTCGGGATCAGCGGGACGAACGCGCACGTCATCCTGGAGGAAGCCCCCGCCGAGCAGGACACCGCCGGCAACACAGGGGCACCGGTCATCGCACCGGCAACCCCGGTGCTCTCCGCGGCTGGTGTGTGGCTGCTGTCGGGCCGTACCGCGGACGGGTTGGTGGCGCAGGCGGGTCGTCTTCGGGAGTGGGTGGCGGCTCGTCCGGCGGTGGAGCCGGCGGATGTGGCGTGGTCGTTGGCGGCGACGCGTACGGCGTTCGAGCATCGTGCGGTCGTGTTGGGCGCGGATCGTGGGGAGTTGCTGGCGGGGGTCCAGGGGCTGGCTGCGGGTGTGTCGTCGGCTTCGGTGGTTGCCGGGGTGGCGCGGGCTGATGCCCGGGTGGGCCTGGTCTTCGCGGGTCAGGGTGCGCAGTGGGTGGGGATGGGCCGGGAGTTGTACGCGTCCAGCCCGCTC
>NZ_JBYIRL010000127.1:0-667 GCF_057708125.1 Actinacidiphila sp. bgisy145 | reverse complement strand
CAGCGGGCTGGACGCGTACAACTCCCGGCCCATGCCAGTCCACTGCGATCCCTGGCCGGCGAAGACCAACCCCACGCGGGCATCCGCCCGCGCCACCCCGGCAACCACCGAAGCCGACGACACACCCGCAGCCAGCCCCTGGACCCCCGCCAGCAACTCCCCGCGATCCGCGCCCAACACGACCGCACGGTGCTCGAACGCCGTACGCGTCGCCGCCAACGACCACGCCACATCCGCCCGTTGCAGCTCCGGACGAGCCGCCACCCACTCCCGAAGACGACCCGCCTGCGCCACCAACCCGTCCGCCGAACGAGCCGAGAGCACCCACGAACCGGCAGCTTCGCCGTCCAGCAGGGGCAGCGCGTCCGGGTCCGTCACAGCCGTGGCGGAGTCACCCTCGGCCGGTTCCTCGGCCGGCGCCTCCTCCACGATGACGTGCGCGTTCGTCCCGCTGATCCCGAACGCCGACACACCCGCCCGACGCGGACGCTCCCCCGCCGGCCACGCCACCGGCTCGTCCAGCAGCCGCACCTCACCCGCGGACCAGTCCACGTGAGATGTCGGCGTGTTCACATGCAGCGTCTGCGGCAGTTGCTCATGCTGGAGCGCCAGCACCATCTTGATCACACCCGCCACACCCGCAGCAGCCTGCGTATGACCGATGTTG
>NZ_JBYIRL010000126.1:0-685 GCF_057708125.1 Actinacidiphila sp. bgisy145 | reverse complement strand
TGGTGGGGAGGGTGGGGCCCGGAGGGTGGCTTTGCCGACGTATGCGTTCCAGCGTCAGCACTACTGGCCGAAGTCGGTCGCCGGTCGTGGGGATGCCTCCTCAGCTGGTCAGCAGCGGGTCGGGCATGCGTTGTTGGCGGCTGCGGTGTGGCTGGCCGATGGTGATGGGTTGGTGTTGACGGGTCGGCTGTCGCTGGCTGCGATGCCGTGGCTGGCCGACCACGCGGTCCACGGCACGGTGCTACTACCCGGCACCGCATTCGTCGACCTGGCCGTCCACGCCGGCGACCTGGCCGGGTGCGGTGTCCTGGAGGAACTGACGCTCCAGGAGCCCCTGATCCTTCCGGGTTCTGGTGGCGTGCAGTTGCAGGTCCGTGTCGGTGACGGCGATGGTCCGCGAACGGTCACGGTCTCCTCTCGCGAGGGGGAGGGCGAATGGGTGCGGCACGCCGTCGGTCTGCTGGCCCCGGCCGATGGTGAGCCTGCTCCGGATCGGCTGTCCGTGTGGCCTCCGGCGGGTGCGGTGGCGGTCGCGGTCGACGATGCCTACGAGAGGCTGGCTCGACGCGGTTACGGTTACGGTCCGGCGTTCCAGGGGCTGCGGCAGGTGTGGCGTGCCGGGGACACCGTCTACGCCGAGGTGGAACTGCCCCAGGTCATCGACTCCGATGCGGCTGGGTTCGGT
>NZ_JBYIRL010000125.1:0-688 GCF_057708125.1 Actinacidiphila sp. bgisy145 | reverse complement strand
CCCCGCAACCAACCGCCAGAAACCCTCCGGATCCTCCACCCCACCCGGGAACCGACAACCCATCCCCACAATCGCCACCGGCTCATCCACCCCGACACGAACCACCGGCACAGCGCTCTCCCCGACTACCCCGTCGGCCCCGCACGCCTCTGCAACCAGATACCGAGCGAGTTCCAGAGGGACGGGATAGTCGAAGACCAGGGTGGCGGGAAGACTCAATCCGGTCTCCGCAACCAGCCGGTTGCGGAGCTCCAGCGCGGTCAGCGAGTCGATGCCCATGTCACGGAACGCCCGCTCGGAGTCGATCTCAGCCGGGCTGGCATGACCGAGCACAACAGCGGTGGCTTCCTGAACGGTCTGCAGGACTTCCTGCTCACGCTCGACGGGAGAAAGCGGGGCCAACCGAGCCGCCAAGCCACCTACGTCCGCGGCCACGGCTGCCGTCGGGCGTGCGGAGACACCACCGGCAGCCAAGCCGCGCAGCAGTGCGGGCACCGGCCGACCTCCACGAGACAGCCCCGTCAGCTCCATGCGGGCCGGGACCGCCAACGGCGCACCCCACGCAACCGCGGCCTCGAACAACGCCAAACCCTGCTCCGTCGTCAACGGCTGAACACCGCCGCGGCGCAGACGAGACCGACCCGCGCCCTCCAGCTGCTCGGTCATCTCCGAGGTCTGGTCCCACAGC
>NZ_JBYIRL010000124.1:0-748 GCF_057708125.1 Actinacidiphila sp. bgisy145 | reverse complement strand
CGGTCCCTCGCAGCAGCGGGTGATCCGGGCCGCGTTGGCCAGTGCGGAGTTGCAGCCGGGTGATGTGGATGTGGTGGAGGCGCATGGCACTGGGACGGCGTTGGGTGATCCGATCGAGGCACAAGCGCTGCTGGCCACTTATGGGCAGGATCGTGATCCGGCGCGGCCGTTGTTGTTGGGGTCGGTGAAGTCGAACATCGGTCACACGCAGGCGGCCGCTGGTGTCGCGGGCGTCATCAAGATGGTGCAGGCGATGCGGCACGGGATGCTTCCGCAGACCCTGCACGTGGACGCTCCGTCCTCCCACGTGGACTGGTCGGCGGGGGCGGTGGAGTTGCTGACGGCGCCGCGTGAGTGGCCGGCGGGTTCTGGTCCGCGGCGGGCGGGTGTGTCGGCGTTCGGGATCAGTGGCACCAACGTCCACCTCATCCTTGAGCAGCCTGTGCAGGAGGGGGTGGAGTCTGTCTCGGAGGTGGGGCCGGAGTCTGCGGGTTCGGTGGTGTGGGTGGTGTCGGCGCGGTCTGATGCGGCGTTGGTGGCGCAGGCGGGTCGGTTGGCTGAGTTCGTCGATGCTCGCCCTGAGTTCTCGGTCGGGGATGTGGCGTTGTCGTTGGCGGTGACGCGGACGACGGGGTTTGCGCACCGGTTGGCGGTGGTGGGCCGGGATCGTGGTGAGTTGGTGGAGGGGTTGGCTGCTGCTGTGTCGGGGCGGGAGTCGGCCGGTGTGGTGTCTGGGAGTGCGGCTTCT
>NZ_JBYIRL010000123.1:0-777 GCF_057708125.1 Actinacidiphila sp. bgisy145 | reverse complement strand
AGTGGACGCGAGCATCTGTGGCCAAGTTTTTAAGGGCGCACGGTGGATGCCTTGGCACCAGGAACCGATGAAGGACGTGGGAGGCCGCGATAGGCCCCGGGGAGCTGTCAACCGAGCTGTGATCCGGGGGTGTCCGAATGGGGAAACCCGGCAGTCGTCATGGGCTGTCACCCGTATCTGAACACATAGGGTACGTGGAGGGAACGCGGGGAAGTGAAACATCTCAGTACCCGCAGGAAGAGAAAACAACCGTGATTCCGGGAGTAGTGGCGAGCGAAACTGGATGAGGCTAAACCGTTCACGTGTGATACCCGGCAGGGGTTGCGTGTGCGGGGTTGTGGGAGTTTCCTTGATTGGTCTGCCGGCCGGTCGGAGAGTAAGAAACCGTATGTGTAGGCGAAGGGCATGCGAAAGGCCCGGCGTAGAGGGTAAGACCCCCGTAGCTGAAACGTGTACGGCTCTCTTGGAGATCACCCAAGTAGCATAGGGCCCGAGAAATCCTGTGTGAATCTGGCGGGACCACCCGTTAAGCCTAAATATTCCCTGGTGACCGATAGCGGATAGTACCGTGAGGGAATGGTGAAAAGTACCGCGGGAGCGGAGTGAAATAGTACCTGAAACCGTGTGCCTACAAGCCGTGGGAGCGTCGGGCATCGAGTTTACTCGGTGTCTCGTGACTGCGTGCCTTTTGAAGAATGAGCCTGCGAGTTTGCGGTGTGTTGCGAGGTTAACCCGTGTGGGGGAGCCGTAGCGAAAGCGAGTCCGAAGAGGGCGTTT
>NZ_JBYIRL010000122.1:0-807 GCF_057708125.1 Actinacidiphila sp. bgisy145 | reverse complement strand
AGCCAGGTGCCACAGGGACGTGCCGATCGCGCTGTAGGTGGTGCTGATGCCGGCGATGAGCAGCAGCACGATCGTGCCGATGACGTGGTTCGGTTCCAGCTTGCGGCCGTGCATCTCCGCGTCCAGAAGGTAGCTGATCAGGTCGTCACGGGGCTGCTCGATGTGCTTGTTGACCTCCGCGAGGAGATAGATGAACACCCGGCCCATGTGCTCGATGCGCTCGTCCCGCGACTGCTTGCCCTCGCCCTCCAGGTTGACGGCGAGCTGGTGGAACCGTTCCCGATCCTCCGGCGGCAGGCCGAGCAGGTCGCCGATGACCCGGCTCGGGATCTGCCGCGCGTAGTCGTGGGCGGCGTCCACGACGTCCCGCCCCTCCAGACCGTCGACGAGGGAGTGGCAGAACGTCCTCGTGCCGGACTCGAGCTTGGCGACCGCGGTCTTGGTGAACGCCGGCAGCAGCAGCTTGCGCGCGCCGTGGTGGAACGGCGGGTCGGAGGTGATGGGCGGCGCTTCGCCGATCGGCGCCAGGTCCCGCGGCGGGCGGAACTCGGTGAGGTTGGCTCCGAGCGAGGAGAAGCGGTCGGTGTCGTAGGCGATCGCCGCGACGTCCTCGTACAGGGTGGGCAGCCACACACCGCCGAACCGTTCGGTGTGCGCGATCGGGCACCTTTGCCGCAGGTCGTCCATGATCGGGAAGGGGTCCTCGGACCACCGCGGGTCCAGGTGCGAGAAGTCCGTCGCCCAATCGGTGACCGGGCCGGTGATGATCTCGCCGCGGGAAACATGGAACCGGTCCCGGTCGGAGTG
>NZ_JBYIRL010000121.1:0-810 GCF_057708125.1 Actinacidiphila sp. bgisy145 | reverse complement strand
GACCCGGAC
Organism: Actinacidiphila sp. bgisy145; assembly: GCF_057708125.1. Lineage (NCBI taxonomy): Bacteria > Bacillati > Actinomycetota > Actinomycetes > Kitasatosporales > Streptomycetaceae > Actinacidiphila > Actinacidiphila sp. bgisy145. Next base: position 801 of record NZ_JBYIRL010000121.1, on the reverse strand, counting down.
CGGGAGCGTTACCACACCATCCGCAGTGAGATCATCTCCGGCCCGGTCACCGATTGGGCGACGGACTTCTCGCACCTGGACCCGCGGTGGTCCGAGGACCCCTTCCCGATCATGGACGACCTGCGGCAAAGGTGCCCGATCGCGCACACCGAGCGGTTCGGCGGCGCGTGGGTGCCCACCCTGTACGAGGACATCGCGGCGATCGCCCATGACACTGACCGCTTCTCCTCGCGGTCGGTGAACGTCACCAACTTCAGGCCGCCGCGGGACCTGGCGCCGATCGGTGAACTCCCGCCCATCACCTCCGACCCGCCGTTCCACCACGGCGCGCGCAAGCTGCTGCTGCCGGCGTTCACCAAGACCGCGGTCGCCAAGCTCGAGTCGACCACGAGGGCGTACTGCCACTCCCTCATCGACGGCTTCACGGGGCGGGACGTCGTAGACGGGGCCGAGGACTACGCGCAGCGGATCCCCGAGCAGGTCATCGGTGACCTGCTCGGCATCCCGCAGGGGGACCGGAAGCAGTTCCGCGAGCTCATCGCCAACATGAACCGCGAGGACACCCAAGGCTCGCGGGACGACCACGTCGAACAGCTGAGCAAGATGTTCGTCTTCCTGCTCGCGGAGATCAAGGAGCACGTCAAGAACCCGCGTGAGGACCTCATCACGTACCTCCTCAACATGGAGCTCCACGGCCGCAAGCTCGAACCGACCCACATCATCAGCATGATGCTGCTGCTCTTCGCGGCGGGGATCGGCACGACGTCCAAGTCGATCGGCTCATCGCTGTGGCACCTGGCC
>NZ_JBYIRL010000120.1:0-823 GCF_057708125.1 Actinacidiphila sp. bgisy145 | reverse complement strand
AACCTCTACAACGGCCGACACGCCCCGGGCGAGCACGTGCGGGTCTTCCCGCTGTCGAACTGGACCGAACTGGACGTGTGGCAGTACATCGCCCGGGAGCACATCGCGCTGCCGGAGATCTACTTCGCCCACGAGCGCGAGGTGTTCTCCCGGCACGGCATGTGGCTGACCGCCGGCGGCTGGGGCGGGCCCGCCGAGGACGAAACGGTACAGAAGCGCCGGGTGCGCTACCGCACCGTCGGCGACATGTCCTGCACCGGCGCGGTCGACTCCGACGCCGACACCACCCGCAAGGTGATCGCCGAGATCGCGGTCTCCCGGCGCACCGAGCGCGGCGCCACCCGCGCCGACGACAAGCTGTCCGAGGCCGCGATGGAGGACCGCAAACGCGAGGGGTACTTCTAGCCATGACCGGCACCGCTGACCCTGCTGACCCCACCGGCCCCGCCGGCCCCGTCCGCCCTGACGACCCGTCGGGGCCGGCCCCCGCGGCCACCCTGCTGCGCTTCGCCACCGCCGGCTCCGTCGACGACGGCAAGTCCACCCTGGTCGGCCGCCTGCTCCACGACTCCAAGTCGGTCCTCACCGACCAACTCGAAGCCGTCGAGCGCGTCTCCCAGGACCGCGGCCAGCAGGCCCCCGACCTCGCCCTGCTCACCGACGGCCTGCGCGCCGAACGCGAACAGGGCATCACCATCGACGTCGCCTACCGCTACTTCGCCACCGCCCGCCGCCGCTTCATCCTCGCCGACACCCCCGGCCACGTGCAGTACACCCGCAACATGGTCACCGGCGCCTCCACCGCAGAACTCGCCGTCGTCCT
>NZ_JBYIRL010000119.1:0-860 GCF_057708125.1 Actinacidiphila sp. bgisy145 | reverse complement strand
GCCAAACCCGGAGGCATCAGCTTCGACAACCTCCGGCAGCTCCACCTCGGCATAGACCGTGTCCCCGGCCTGCCACACCTGGCGCAGCCCCTGGAACGCCGGACCGTAACCGTAACCGCGCCGAGCCAACCTCTCGTAGGCATCGTCGACCGGAACCGCCACAGCACCCGCCGGAGGCCACACGGACAGCGGGGCAGGGACGGGCTCGCTGCCGACCGGAGCCAACTCGCCCACTGCGTTCCGCACCCACTCGCCCTCCCCCTCGCGAGAGGAGACCCTCACAGTTCGCCGGCCACTGTCGCCATCGCTATCGCCGACGTGGACCTGGACCTGCACTCCACCGTGCTCCGGCAGGACCAGAGGCTCCTGGAGCGTCAACTCCTCCAGCACACCACACCCGGCAAGGTCCCCGGCGTGGACGGCCAGGTCCACGAACGCCGTCCCCGGCAGCAGCACCGTGCCGTGGACTGCGTGGTCGGCCAGCCACGGCATCGCGGCCAGCGACAACCGACCCGTCAACACCAACCCATCACCATCGGCCAGCCACACCGCAGCCGCCAACAACGCATGCCCGACCCGCTGCTGACCAGCCGACGAAGCATCCCCACGACCGGCCACCGGCTTCGGCCAATAGTGTTGCCGCTGAAACGCATACGTCGGCAGCCCAACCTTCACCGCCCGACCCTCATCACCGTTCACCGCGGCCCAGTCCACCTCCACGCCCGCCGTCCAAGCGCCCGCCAGCGCGGTCAGCCACCGGTCCCGACCGCCGTCACCACGCTGCAAACTGCCCGCCGCCACCAGACCCTCACCCGCCTGCGCAACCGCCATACCCAACACCGGATGCGGACTCACCTCCA
>NZ_JBYIRL010000118.1:0-899 GCF_057708125.1 Actinacidiphila sp. bgisy145 | reverse complement strand
GAACTCGTAACACGATCTTGGTGTTCGTTGCTGGTGGGGCGTGACCGATGTGACGATTCGTCCGTTCGTGATGGTGTGAGCAAGAAGCCGTGGATCGTGGACGACGAGCTGTGGGTTCGGATCGAGCTGCTGCTTCCGGCGTGGCCGGACCGGTCGCCGGGTCCGCGTCCTGTGGATGATCGGCGCTGCCTGCAGGGCATCCTGTTCGTGCTGTATACCGGCATCACCTGGCAGCAGTTGCCGCTGGAGCTCGGCTTCGGCTCCGGACAGACCTGCTGGCGGCGCCTGGGCCGCTGGCAGGAGGCCGGAGTGTTCCAGGACCTGCACCGCATACTCCTGGCCGAGCTGAACGCGGCCGGCCTGATCGACTGGACGCGCGCCTGCGTGGACGCCTCCCACGTGCGCGCGAAAAAGGGGGCGAGGCGACCGGCCCCTCGCCGGTCGACCGCCGCAAGACCGGCAGCAAACACCACCTGATCAGCGACGGCGGCGGAATTCCGTTCTACGTGATCACCACCGCCGCCAACGTCAACGACGTCACCCAGACCATCGACCTCGTCGACGGTATCCCGCCCGTCGCCGGCCGTCCCGGCCGACCGCGCTGCCGCCCCGAAGCCCTGCTCGGGGCAAGGGATACGACAGCAACCCCAACCGCCGACAACTCCGCCAGCGCCGGATCCTGCCGGTCATCTCCCGGAAAGGATCACGGGACATCATCGGCCTCGGCAGGCTCCGCTACGTCGTCGAGCAGACCTTCGCCCAGCTCCACCAGTTCAAGCGACTTGCCGTCCGCTGGGAACGACGCCTCGACCTCCACAACGCCTTCGTCTCACTCGCCTGAGCACTCATCTGCTGGCGACGCCTCAACAACAGATGATCATGATCGTGTTACGAGTTCT
>NZ_JBYIRL010000117.1:0-924 GCF_057708125.1 Actinacidiphila sp. bgisy145 | reverse complement strand
GATCACCCAGTGACGGCGGTCGGGCCGGTGCCAAGGGCGGACCTCGACCCTGGCCCAGTCGAAGACACGCGGGCCGTGAGCGCCCGCGCCGCACGAGCGACGCTTCCACTTCTGCCGGGGCAGGCCGGGGAACAAGTCGTGGACGGGGTGGTCGACCGCGTGGCGGGTGACGACGGTGTCGTGCCGGGTGGTGGCCATGACATGGAAGACGTCCGCCTGCTCCAGTTCGAAGCGCCAGCCCTTGCTGTAGCCGTATCCGGCGTCCGCCGTCACCCAACGGAACGGGATCTTGTCGGCGATCGCGCGGCGGACCATCTCCTTGGCCATGGTGACCTTCGTGGCGAAGCCGACCTCATCGCCGACGCCGGCACGGCGGCATCGCTCGCGGTCGTCGGTCCATGACGTGGGCAGATACAGCCGCCGGTCGATCAGCGTCCGTCCGAGCGGGGCGGCGTAGGCGAGGAAGACACCGACCTGGCAGTTCTCGGTACGGCCCGCAGTGCCGGAGTACTGCCGCTGCACCCCTGCCGAAGCGGTGCCCTTCTTCAAGAACCCGGTGTCGTCCACGATCAGGACCGCACCAGGATCACCGAGGTACTCGACGACATAGTCACGCACATCGTCCAGTACCTCGTCGGCCTCCCACCCGATGCGATTCAGCAACCGGTGGATCCGGTCGGGCCCACCATGACCGGCCTCCTCGGCCAGCGTCCAGCCGTTCTTCCGCTCCAACGGCGCTATCAGCCCCCGCATATACGCAAGAGCCGACTCCCGCGGCTCCGACCGGTTGAACCGGTGCACGAAACGCCCGTGCAGCGCACCCAACTCATCCGCCCACGACCTGACCTCAACAAGATCCCCACCCACAACAACACCAACGACCGGCCTGGCCACCCGTCACGACAAGCACCGTTGCAGTACTAG
>NZ_JBYIRL010000116.1:0-949 GCF_057708125.1 Actinacidiphila sp. bgisy145 | reverse complement strand
CGCCCGTTCGGCCACCCTGCACGGCAGGCCGGCCTCGGTCTCCGGGAAGCCGATGACGCCCCGGCCCGGCGGGTTCGACGGGCGAACAGGCCCCCTGGCCACGGACGGTCCCCTCAGCACCGTTCCAGGATCGCCGGCGCGAAGACCGGTCCGCGCTCAGTCCGTACCGGCAGCGGCGGCCACGGGCTCCTTGGCCTCGGCAGCCTCATCGCCAACCGGCTGTCCCGGGACGGTGAGCTCGGACACCCTGATCTCCGGCAACTCCGTCACCGCCGCAAGAGCTGATTCGATGGCGTCGGCCAGCGTCGGGGACACGGCGTCATCGAAGTCCATCCTCGTGACGGTGACTTCGGTGTCGGTCGGAAGCACGTCGGTGCCGAATTCGGCAGCGCCGGTGCAACTCGCCTTCAGGGTGGTCATTTCGTCCTCGGTAATCTCCCGGCTGAGAACCAGCGAGAACACGTACCCCATTGACTGTCACCTTTTTCATCTTCTGTGTATCGCGGTATCGCGCTATCGCGGAAACGTACTTGCGCAGGAGGATGTGATGTGTCGTCAGAGAGCGGTGTGCTCATATCCGGCCGACCGTCGAGGATCACCCTGTCTTCGTCGCTGCCGGGCCCGTCGCGCCCTCATGTTTGCTGGCCCCGCGCTGTCCTGTGAAGGGTGGTCGGCCATCGGTCGTCCACTGCGAGGTAACTGGCGCGCGCCGCGGACCGCGGTCCCGGGCGCCTCCGGAAGCGTCGTCACCAGCGGCGCCGGCACCGCCGGCACCGCCGTCATCACGGGCGCCGGTGTTTCCCACCACGGGCACACAGTTACCGCGCGATGGCCGGACGATGGCCGACCGCCCTTCCGCGACCGCACCGTGCTGGGAAGCATGGGCCGCGGCATGGAGCTGATCGAACGGTCCGACGAGTCCGGCACGACGAGGTATGCCGAACGGGCA
>NZ_JBYIRL010000115.1:0-958 GCF_057708125.1 Actinacidiphila sp. bgisy145 | reverse complement strand
AGTTGAGGTAGTCGCGGGGGATTCCGGTGGTGTCGGGGGCGCCGGTGGCGCCGGGGGTGCGGGGGACGTCGGCGAGCGCGGCGCGGATACGGCGCAGGATCTCGGTACGGCCGGGGTTGTCGTCGGTCACGGCCGCTCGTCCTTTCCGCGCGGGGCGCCGTGCTCGGGGCGCGGCTCGCGGGGTTGTTCCGCGCGTGACTGGTCTGCGCGGGGTTGCTGGGCGCCCGGCTGCTCTGCGCGGGGTTGCCGTTCGCGCTGCTGCCACCAGCTGCGGAAGCTGCCGGTGGGCACGGCGGGCAGGTCGCGGGCGTCGCTCCACGCCTTCGCGGGGCCGGGCAGCGGCAGCCGCCGCGGGTGGAGCCGGCGGGTGGCGCCGGCCATGCGCCGGGTGGCGCGCCAGGCGCCCGGGTGGTCGAGGGCCCATCGTCCTGCGCGCATCGCGGCGCGCTCCGCGGCGTGCCCCTTGGCGGGCTTGATGGTGGTGCGTGTGCCGCGCAGGGTCACCGGGCCGCCCTGGACGACGCGTTCGCGGAGGTGGACGAGGATTTCGGGGATGTTGATGGCGACGGGGCAGACGTCGTAGCAGGCGCCGCAGAGGGTGGAGGCGTAGGGGAGGGAGGCGTCGAGGGGGGTGGTGGTGCCGCGTAGTTGGGGGGTGAGGATGGCGCCGATGGGGCCGGGGTAGGGGGAGCCGTAGGCGTGGCCGCCGGCGCGTTCGTAGACGGGGCAGACGTTGAGGCAGGCGGAGCAGCGGATGCAGCGGAGGGTTTGGCGTCCGGTGGGGTCGGCGAGGGTGTCGGTGCGGCCGTTGTCGAGGAGGATGAGGTGGAAGTTGGTGGGGCCGTCGTGGGGTGTGGTGCCGGTCCACATGGTGGTGTAGGGGTTCATGCGTTCGGCGGTGGAGGAGCGGGGGAGGGTTTGGAGGAGGGTGTCGAGGTCGTGGAAGGTGGGGATGGTC
>NZ_JBYIRL010000114.1:0-1001 GCF_057708125.1 Actinacidiphila sp. bgisy145 | reverse complement strand
GACAGGGCCACCCTGCACCTCCCGCGTCGAACTGCCCGTTCACAACGGAGAGTTGCACGGTGGCCCACCCTGTCGGCAGGGAGCGGAAGCTACCCTGCCCCACGCCCCCGGCGCACCACCCAACCTGATCGGCTACACCACACCAGGGGACGCGATCATCAGCCCTGATCAGTGATGGAGTGCCTGCGTCGTTGAGCAGAGTCGGAGAATGCGAGGAGGCGCTCGGAGAGTGGCGTGAGCCGAGGTCAGGGCCTTGATGAGCGACGTCCTCGTCGGCCCCCAGAAGGTGAATTGGGCGGGTGGGGTCTTGTGGGGCTGCTACAAGCTGAACGGTCAGGTGGTGACTGGTGTCGGCTGGCGGGAAATGGGAAACTCGACGTTCAAGCCTTCCTGCGGCCAGAGCGATCGTGTCGGCACCGATGCGCGCCTGAGTGTGGCGAGTGAGGGGCGCAGCGACGGACGGCAGGGGAGCGCAAGGGGAGCGCGGACGCCTTTGGACGTGCCAGCACGCGGCATCACGAACGAGCGTCGTCCAGGCGTTCTGAGCAGGAAAAACGGGACCCGCTACCACGGTGGAGCATGCGTCGTCACAATCGATCGCGTACTCGTAATGCGTAGGTCCCGGGTTCGAAGGTGGGTGGCGTCCCCGGCCTGGGCGGTGGCTGGGTCGAAGCCGAATCGGATCACTGACTGTGATCTTTGCGGCTTCCTTTGAAGCCCGCCGCTCGGCTGAATCGGCCCACCACCCTCCAGGGAGCGAGACCCGTCTCTGGAGGGTGGTGGACCGGTCGCAGACTGAGGCCGGGGGCCGGGCGGCTGGCGTGGGCCAGGGACTTTTCAGGGACTTTCAGCTCTGTCAGAGGGACTTTTGAGGGACGATCCACCGTACAAACGGGGAAGCCCGTGACAGAGCTGAAAGACCCGAACCCGCAGGTCAGCCGCTATACGGTCAGCATTCGATGACGTTGACGGCCAGGCCGCCGCGGGCGGTTTCCTTGTAT
>NZ_JBYIRL010000113.1:0-1030 GCF_057708125.1 Actinacidiphila sp. bgisy145 | reverse complement strand
ACATGGACAAGCCCTCGGCCTATTAGTACCGGTCAGCTCCACCCCTCACGAGGCTTCCACATCCGGCCTATCAACCCAGTCGTCTACTGGGAGCCTTACCCCATCAAGTGGGTGGGAGCCCTCATCTCGAAGCAGGCTTCCCGCTTAGATGCTTTCAGCGGTTATCCCTCCCGAACGTAGCCAACCAGCCATGCCCTTGGCAGAACAACTGGCACACCAGAGGTTCGTCCGTCCCGGTCCTCTCGTACTAGGGACAGCCCTTCTCAAGACTCCAACGCGCGCAGCGGATAGGGACCGAACTGTCTCACGACGTTCTAAACCCAGCTCGCGTACCGCTTTAATGGGCGAACAGCCCAACCCTTGGGACCGACTCCAGCCCCAGGATGCGACGAGCCGACATCGAGGTGCCAAACCATCCCGTCGATATGGACTCTTGGGGAAGATCAGCCTGTTATCCCCGGGGTACCTTTTATCCGTTGAGCGACGGCGCTTCCACAAGCCACCGCCGGATCACTAGTCCCTACTTTCGTACCTGCTCGACCCGTCAGTCTCACAGTCAAGCTCCCTTGTGCACTTACACTCAACACCTGATTGCCAACCAGGCTGAGGGAACCTTTGGGCGCCTCCGTTACCCTTTAGGAGGCAACCGCCCCAGTTAAACTACCCACCAGACACTGTCCCTGATCCGGATCACGGACCGAGGTTAGACATCCAGCACGACCAGAGTGGTATTTCAACGACGACTCCCACCAAGCTGGCGCTCGATGATCAAAGTCTCCCACCTATCCTACACAAGCCGAACCGAACACCAATATCAAGCTATAGTAAAGGTCCCGGGGTCTTTCCGTCCTGCTGCGCGAAACGAGCATCTTTACTCGTAGTGCAATTTCACCGGGCCTATGGTTGAGACAGTCGAGAAGTCGTTACGCCATTCGTGCAGGTCGGAACTTACCCGACAAGGAATTTCGCTACCTTAGGATGGTTATAGTTACCACCGCCGTTTACTGGCGCTTAAGTTCTCAGCTTCGCC
>NZ_JBYIRL010000111.1:0-1175 GCF_057708125.1 Actinacidiphila sp. bgisy145 | reverse complement strand
CACCTCATACAACCCCAAACCCATCCCCACACCCTGAGAACCCTGACCCGAGAACACCACCGCAATCCCACCACCACCCGCACCCACACCAGCACCAGCACCAGCACCCATCACCACACCCGCAGCCACCTCACCCGCAGCAACCGCAGACATCCCCGTCAGCAACTGATCACGGTCCCGGCCCACCACCGCAAGCCGGTGCGCGAACCCCGTCGTCCGCGTCACCGCCAACGACAACGCCACATCCCCGACCGAGACCTCAGGGCGAGCATCGACGAACTCCGCCAACCGACCCGCCTGCGCCACCAACGCCGCATCAGACCGCGCCGACACCACCCACACCACCGCACCCGCAGACTCCGGCCCCACCTCCGCAACGGACTCCACCTCCTCCTGCACAGGCTGCTCAAGAATGAGATGGACGTTGGTACCGCTGATCCCGAACGCCGACACACCCGCACGTCGCGGACCAGAACCCGCCGGCCACTCACGCGGCGCCGTCAGCAGCTCGACTGCTCCGGCCGACCAGTCGACGTGTGAGGACGGGGCATCCACATGCAGGGTCTGCGGCAGCATCCCGTGCCGCATCGCCTGCACCATCTTGATCACACCCGCGACACCAGCAGCCGCCTGCGTGTGACCGATGTTCGACTTCACCGACCCCAACAACAACGGCCGACCCTCCGGCCGATCCTGCCCATAGGTCGCCAGCAGCGCCTGCGCCTCGATCGGATCACCCAACGCAGTGCCAGTCCCGTGCGCCTCCACCACATCCACATCACCCGGCTGCAACCCCGCACTCGCCAACGCCGCCCGAATCACCCGCTGCTGCGACGGACCATTCGGCGCCGACAGACCATTACTCGCCCCGTCCTGATTGACCGCACTACCGGCCACCACCGCCAACACCCGATGCCCACGCGCGCGAGCGTCCGACAACCGCTCCAACACCACGACGCCAACGCCCTCACCCCACCCCGTGCCATCAGCCGCCTCCGCAAACGGCTTACACCGACCATCAGCAGCAAGACCCCGCTGCCGCGCAAACTCCGCGAACGTCCCAGGCGAAGCCATCACCGTGACACCACCGGCCAACGCGATCCCACACTCACCCGACCGCAACGCCTGCGCCGCCAGATGAATCGCCGTCAACGACGACGAACACGCCGTATCAA
>NZ_JBYIRL010000110.1:0-1188 GCF_057708125.1 Actinacidiphila sp. bgisy145 | reverse complement strand
TCGTGGTTGCTGATGTTCCCGGCGTTGTTGTGCCAGTGGGTGTTCAACACGGGGTTGGCGTTGTTCGTGGCGCGGTTGGGCAGCAAGATGACGGATCTTTCGCAGTTGATGCCGTTCATGTTGCGGACGTGGATGTACATGTCGGGTGTGATGTACAGCATCACGAAGTTGACGTCGACGGCGCCGCATGCGGTGCGGATTCTGCTGGATGTGAATCCGGCGGCGATCTACATCGATCTGATGCGGTTCGCGTTGATCGATTCGGTGACGGCGTCGCAGATGCCGGCGCATGTGTGGCCGATGGCGGTGGCGTGGGCGCTGGTCGTCGGTGTCGGTGGGTATGTGTACTTCTGGAAGGCGGAAGAGTCCTATGGCCGTGGCTGAGCAGCCGGCGCTTCCGCCGGTGCAGGTGAGTCGTCCGAAGGTGCCGACGGTGATCGTGGAGGGCGTGAACATCGTCTACACGGTGCATGGTGCGGGGACGGGCAAGGGGAGTGCGACGGCGGCGCTGGGGCGGATGCTGTCGCGGAAGCGCCGGTCGACGAACGTGCGGCGGGTGCATGCGGTGAAGGACGTGAGTTTCACGGCGTATCGCGGTGAGGCGATCGGGATCATCGGGTCGAACGGTTCGGGGAAGTCGACGCTGTTGCGGGCGATCGCGGGGTTGCTGCCGCCGGAGTCGGGGCGGATCTACACCGATGGGCAGCCGTCGTTGCTGGGGGTGAACGCGGCGTTGATGAACGATCTGACCGGGGGGACGAATGTGATCCTGGGCGGGTTGGCGATGGGGATGTCGCGGGAGGAGGTGCGGTCGCGGTACAAGGGGATCGTGGATTTCTCGGGGATCAACGAGAAGGGTGATTTCATCTCGTTGCCGATGCGGACGTATTCGTCGGGGATGGCGGCGCGGTTGCGGTTCTCGATCGCGGCGGCGAAGGACCATGACGTGTTGATGATCGACGAGGCGCTGGCGACGGGTGACCGGTCGTTCCAGCGGCGGTCGGAGGAGCGTATCCGGGAGTTGCGGAAGGAGGCGGGGACGGTGTTCCTGGTCTCGCACAGCAACAAGTCGATCCGGGACACGTGTGAGCGGGCGATCTGGCTGGAGCACGGGGTGATGCTGATGGACGGCCCGACCGAGGACGTGCTCGCGGCGTACGAGGCGAAGACCGGGAAGTGACCGCGGAC
>NZ_JBYIRL010000109.1:0-1206 GCF_057708125.1 Actinacidiphila sp. bgisy145 | reverse complement strand
AACCGCACCCCCATCCCCACCCACTGCGCACCCTGCCCCGCAAACACAAACACCGGCCGCACCACCGAAGCCGCACTCCCAGACACCACCCCGCTCACCACACCAGGCCCCACCTGCCCCGCGACAACCGCAGACATCCCCGTCAGCAACTGATCACGGTCCCGGCCCACCACCGCCAACCGGTGCGAGAACCCCGTCGTCCGCGTCACCGCCAACGACAACGCCACATCCCCGACCGAGACCTCAGGGCGAGCGTCAACGAACTCCGCCAACCGACCCGCCTGCGCCACCAACGCCGCATCAGACCGCGCCGACACCACCCACACCACAGAACCACCAGACTCCGACCCCACCTCCGAGACGGACTCCACCCCATCCAGAACTTGTCCGTCGTCGGCAGACCCGTCCAGGACAGGGGCCCCCTGCACGGGCTGTTCGAGGATGAGGTGGACGTTGGTGCCACTGATCCCGAACGCCGACACACCCGCCCGCCGAGGACCAGAACCCGCCGGCCACTCGCGAGGGGCGGTCAGCAACTCCACCGCCCCCGCCGACCAATCCACATGCGACGACGGGGCGTCCACGTGCAAGGTCTGCGGCAGCATCCCGTGGCGCATCGCCTGCACCATCTTGATCACACCCGCCACACCCGCAGCCGCCTGCGTGTGACCGATATTCGACTTCACCGACCCCAACCACAACGGACGCGCCGGATCACGATCCTGCCCATAGGTCGCCAGCAGCGCCTGCGCCTCGATCGGATCACCCAACGCAGTGCCAGTCCCGTGCGCCTCCACCACATCCACATCACCCGGCTGCAACCCCGCACTCGCCAACGCGGCCCGAATCACCCGCTGCTGGGAGGGACCGTTCGGCGCCGACAGACCATTACTCGCCCCGTCCTGGTTGACCGCACTACCGGCTACCACCGCCAGCACCCGATGCCCGCGCGCGCGAGCGTCCGACAACCGCTCCAACACCACCACGCCAACGCCCTCACCCCACCCCGTGCCGTCAGCGGCCTCCGCGAACGGCTTGCACCGCCCATCAGCAGCCAATCCCCGCTGCCGCGCAAACTCCGTGAACGTCCCAGGCGAAGCCATCACCGTGACCCCACCGGCCAACGCGATCCCACACTCACCCGACCGCAACGCCTGCGCCGCCAGGTGAATCGCCGTCAACGACGACGAACACGCCGTATCAATA
>NZ_JBYIRL010000108.1:0-1305 GCF_057708125.1 Actinacidiphila sp. bgisy145 | reverse complement strand
GCCGACTCCCGCCCCGACACAGCAGCAGCCAACCCCTCCACCAACTCACCACGGTCACCGCCCACCACCGCCAACCGGTGCGCGAACCCCGTCGTCCGCGTCACCGCCAACGACAACGCCACATCCCCGACCGAGACCTCAGGGCGAGCGTCAACGAACTCAGCCAACCGACCCGCCTGCGCCACCAACGCCGCATCAGACCGCGCCGATACCACCCACGCCACCGCACCCGCAGACTCCGGCCCATCCTGGGTAGGAGCCTCCACGGCAGGGACGTCCAGGGCAGGGACATCCTCTGCAGGCTGCTCGAGGATGAGGTGGACGTTGGTGCCGCTGATCCCGAACGCCGACACACCCGCCCGCCGAGGACCAGAACCCGCCGGCCACTCACGCGGGGCGGTCAGCAGCTCGACTGCTCCGGCCGACCAGTCGACGTGGGAGGACGGGGAGTCCACGTGCAAGGTCTGCGGCAGTATTCCGTGCCGCATCGCCTGCACCATCTTGATCACACCCGCGACACCGGCAGCCGCCTGCGTGTGGCCGATGTTCGACTTCACCGACCCCAGCAACAACGGCCGTGCCGGATCACGATCCTGCCCGTACGTGGCCAGCAGCGCTTGTGCCTCGATCGGATCACCCAACGCCGTGCCGGTGCCGTGCGCCTCGACCACATCCACATCACCAGCCGCCAGACCCGCGCTTGCCAACGCCTGCTGGATCACCCGCTGCTGGGAGGGACCGTTCGGCGCCGACAGACCATTACTCGCCCCGTCCTGGTTGATCGCGCTACCGGCTACCACCGCTAGCACCCGGTGCCCGCGCGCGCGAGCGTCCGACAACCGCTCCAGCACCACGACGCCAACGCCCTCACCCCACCCGGTGCCGTCAGCGGCCTCCGCGAACGGCTTGCACCGCCCATCGCTGGCCAATCCCCGCTGCCGCGCAAACTCCGTGAACGTCCCAGGCGAAGCCATGACCGTGACCCCGCCGGCCAACGCGATCCCACACTCCCCCGACCGCAGCGCCTGCGCGGCCAGGTGAATCGCCGTCAACGACGACGAACACGCCGTGTCCACCGACACTGCAGGGCCCTGCAACCCCAGCGCATACGCCACCCGACCCGACGCCACACTCGCCGTCGTCCCCGTCAGCCCGTAACCGCCCGCACCGTCCTGCTCCCCGACGCGGTAGCCGGAGGTGATGATGCCGGCATAAACCCCCGTGTCCGTGCCCCGCAACGTCCCCGGGGCAATGCCCGCGTCCTCCAACGCCTCCCAACACGTCTCCAGCAGCACCCGCTGCTGA
>NZ_JBYIRL010000107.1:0-1339 GCF_057708125.1 Actinacidiphila sp. bgisy145 | reverse complement strand
CATCACGGATATCGGTCTTGCCCATCTCGACGAACCGACCACCACGCGGCAACAACCGCAGCGAGGCATCCGTGAACTCTCCCGCCAAGGCGTTGACGACCACGTCCATGCCTTCGCCACCGGTCACGCCCAGGAACCGCTCACAGAACGCCAGATCCCGCGTCGACGCGATGTGGTTCTCCTCGATGCCCATCGCCCGCAATGCGGCCTGCTTCGCCGGACTCGCGGTCGCGAAGACCTCCAAACCCCATTCCTGAGCCAACTGCACCGCAGCCGTACCCACACCGCCGGTCCCGGCATGGATCAACACCCGCTCACCCGGACGGACCTGAGCCAGATCCCGCAACGCATAAAACGCCGTCAAGAACCCCACCGGCACCGCAGCAGCCTCCTGGAACGACCACCCCCGCGGCACCGCAGCCACCAGCCGGCTGTCCACCACCCCCACCGACCCCCACCCCGGCACCAAACCCATCACCGGCTCACCCACAACCAGGCCGGTGACTCCGGGACCGGTCTCCAGAACCACGCCCGCGCCTTCCCCGCCCAGCATCCGGCCGTCCGCAACCATTCCCAGCCCGGCCACCACATCGCGGAAGTTCACACCCGCCGCCCGCAAACCCACCCGCACCTGCCCCGGCAACAACACCGCCCCCGCCTCAGGAGCATCGACCACAGCAGCACTGCCCAGATCACCCGGCTCCGCCACCTCCACCCGCCAACCCGAACCAGCGGGAAGCGCCAGATCCCCGGACGCACCCGCCCGGACCAGCCGACGCCCGAACGCCATTGCGGTCCCGCCGTCAGTAGTAGCGGGGCGGATGCGGATGTCGGGTTCGCCGGCATCCAGGGCCAGGGCCAGGACCGTGTCCACGTCGCCGTCGTTGGCAGGGTCCAGGTCAGCCGTCGGGTCGACGTCGACCAGCAGCACACGCCCCGGGTGCTCGGACTGCGCCGAACGCACCAAACCCACCACCGCGGCACCGGCCAGGTCCTGCCCGGTGGCCGCGCCCTGGGTCCAGATCACCAACCGCGCGTTGTCCGTCTCGGGATCGGCCAGCCACTCCTGCACCCAACCCAACACCGTCGCAGCAGCCAACTGAGCCGCCTCCGGTACCGGAACCCCCGACGGGACAGCCGGCACCACCGCCACCACCACCGGAGCCACCTCGGACCCGACCGACTCACCATGCCGCACCCACTGCACCAGAGCGGTGTCAGGGGTCTGCGGGGCAGGCAGCGGAACCCAGTCCACCGTGAACAGCGACTGCCGCACCTGCCGACCAGTACCGGTGAACTGACCAGCCGACGCCTCCCGCAGCACCAGTGACCGGGCCGT
>NZ_JBYIRL010000106.1:0-1385 GCF_057708125.1 Actinacidiphila sp. bgisy145 | reverse complement strand
CGACGTGGTCGCTCCAGGCGTCGGCGGTGCGGGCGATGTTTGTGGCGGTCGGGTCCTGGCCGGTGACGAGGAGGAGGCCGCGGGCGGGGTGGAGGAGGTCGGCGACGCGGGCGGTGGTGCCGTCGGTGCGGCGGATCTCCTGGTCGGGGGGCATGCGCAGGCCGAGCAGCGGGTGCTCACCCGGGCCCATCGGATACCGGATGCCGAGGCCGCTCAGCACCCCGGCCAGGTACCCGGCCGCGTCCGGCCGGGTGAGCAGCTCGCCCAGCACCTCGCGGACCGGCTGCATCTCCTGCCCGGTGAGCCGCAGTTCGATCGCGGCCCGCGCGTTGCGCGCCAACTGCGCCCCGACCGGGTGGCGTTCGGCGTGATAGGTGTCCAGCAGCGCCTCGTCCGCCCGCCCGGCCAGCACCAGCGCCAGCTTCCAGCCGAGGTTCACCGCGTCCTGCACCCCCACACTCAACCCCTGTGCCATGGCGGGCGGTTGGACGTGGGTGGCGTCGCCGGCCAGGAACACCCGGCCGCGCCGGTACTCCGCCGCCACCCGGGAGGCGTCGGTGAAGCAGCTCATCCAGCGGCACTGCCCGTGGTGGATGGACTCGCCGGTCAGCCGCTGCCACGCGTCGGCGAGGTCGGCGTAGCGCAGCGCGTCCCGGTCCTTCGGCGGCGTACCCCGCTCGTACACCACGACGCGGGTGACGCCGCTCTCCAGGTCCATCGCCATGATCATGCTGCCGTCCGGCAGGTTCTCGCCGATTCGCCGGCGCCGCGTCTCGATCCCGGTGACGTCGGCGGTGAGGAAGCCCCGGGTGGGCTCGGGACCGGGGAACCCGATGCCGACCAGCCGCCGTACGGTGCTGCGGCCCCCGTCGCAGCCGACCAGGTAGGCCGCGGTGTCCTCGCCGGGGCCGTGCGGCCCGTCGAAGGACACGGTCACGCCGTCGGCCGTCTCGCGCAGCCCGGTCACCTCGTGGCCGCGCCGGATCGGCACGCCGAGCCCGGTCACCCACTCCTCCAGCATCCGCTCGGTGCGGTACTGGGGGACGCCCCGGGCGCCGTAGTGGTTCTCCGCCAGCCGGCCCAGGTCGATCGGCACACCGCCGAAGTGGGCGTCGGCGGGCTCGGACGGGCCGAGGCGGCCCAGCAGCCCCCGCTGGTCGAAGCACTCGACGGCGCGCCGGGTGAGGCTCGCCCCGCGCGACTCCCGCGCCGGCTCGGCCAGTTGCTCGTAGACGACGACATCGGCGCCGCCGAGGCGCAGTTCACCGGCCGCCATCAGCCCGACCGGGCCGGCGCCGACGACGATCACGTCCCTGGCCATGCTCACACCCCCGCCCGGCCGGCGCCGCCCGCGGCCGCGGACACCGCGGTGCGGGGGGTGGTGG
>NZ_JBYIRL010000105.1:0-1445 GCF_057708125.1 Actinacidiphila sp. bgisy145 | reverse complement strand
CGCGGCCTAATGCTGATGTCAAGCCACGAGACGGAGAGGCGGACTGGCCCGGTAGGGCCGGCGGTCGCGGACGATCGCGTAGAGCACGTTGACGCGTCGCCTGGCCAAGGCGATGAGAGCTTGATGATGTCGCTTGCCCTCGGAGCGTTTGCGGTCGTAGAAGGCCCGGCTGGTCGGATCGCGTTGCAGCGCACAGAACGACGACTGGTAGAAGACGCGCTTGAGGAGTTTGTCGCCTCCGCTGGGGCCGCGCGAGTAGCGCATCCTGCCGGACTGCGCGAGCACGGGCGCCAGGCCGGAGGCCGCCGCGAGAGCGTCCCCGCTGGGGAAGCGACGGATGTCGCCGACCTGGGCGATGAACTCGGCGCAGAGCGTCGCCCCCATCCCTGGCAGGCTGCGGATGAGGGCCGCGTCAGGGTGCTGCTGAAGCAGCTCCTCCAGCTCGGCGTCGAGCCGGGTCAGCCGCTCGCGGAGCCGCAGCAGATCCTCGGCCAGCTCACGGACGAGTTCGGCGGTACGGCGCTCACCGGGCGCGGCCACGCGTTGGCTGCGTGCGCTGGTGACGGCCTTGTCGGCCAGGGCGTCCGCGGTCGCCGAGCGGACGCCCTGGCGCTGGAGGAAGTTGCTGACCCGGCTGGTGCCGGCCCGGCGGATCTCGGCGGGGGCGACGTAACGCGACAGCAGCAGGAGGCTGGACTTGGTGCCGGTGTCGATCAGTTTCTCCAGGCCGGGGTGGATGCCGACCAGCAGGTCGCGCATCCGGGCGGCCCGGCGGGTGGCGTCGGTGGTCAGGCTCCGGCGGTGTCCCACGACCAGACGTATGTCGACGTGGATCTCCTCGGGCAACTCGACCGGACGCAGTTCGCCGGCCCGGAGCATGGTCTGCTCGGCGATGACCTTGGCGTCGCGGGGATCGGACTTGTTCTCACCACCCCGGGTTGCCCGCCGGGCCCGGTTCACGGCCAGGCCCGGGACGTAGACGCAGCGCAGTCCGGCGTCGAGCAGCATGGCCGCCACCAGCCCGGCGATGCCACCCATCACATCCATCCCGACCACGGCGGGTCCGTGCTCGGTCTCTGCGGCCTTCAGGTCGCTGACGGCCTGTTCGATGCTCTCGGGATCGTTGTCGACCCGCCTGTTGAACAGCGGTTTGCCGCGCTCGTCGAGCACAGCAAGCCAGTGGAAGTCCTTCGCGATATCCAGCCCTGCCCATACCGGCATGGCGCCCCTCTCGCCGCGTGGTCGTCCATCGTGCGGCTCCCTCCGCCCGTCCTGGCCCTACCTAGCGATCATTCGCAATGCCTAATCAGCGGTCCGGAAGAAGCGGTGGGACAGGGGGCACCGCGAGGGCAGCCATCAACGGCAGCCAGCCTGAAAACCATCCCTGCCCCACCCGCACGTCCCCATCGTCGCGAACGATCAGGACGTGCTCAAGAAGGTAGGGC
>NZ_JBYIRL010000104.1:0-1551 GCF_057708125.1 Actinacidiphila sp. bgisy145 | reverse complement strand
TAGGATGGATACCAGAGACCATTGCCCGTATCTCGCATTTCCTCCAGCCACTGCCGCAGAGCAGATTGATTCACCTCAGCGACTGGATAGCTCCTGGTACGAACGACCTGGCGGGCACCTGGCGTCCAATCTGCCGTCGCAACGAGGAGGCCCTGCTGAGCCCCTTCCCATTTGACGTCAGCAGCCAAGGACTTGACGATCACCTTGTCAATTTCGCGCCGCACGCGCTTGCACTGGATGAGCAGAGTAGGAGGCGAGACGTCAATGGCGAGAGACTTCTCCCAGACTCGAATATCCACCCCGTTGTCATTTCTTCCGGGTCCGATCTCCACCTGGAAACCGGCCCGATCAAAATACTCGGCAACTAGCCCTTCGAACTTTCTCCAGTGGATAGAGCCGATAGCCTCATAATTTGAGGCCAAGTAATTAACGAAACGCTGATCGAAGAACCGTCCATACGAAGCCATCACCGACTCTGACGAAAAGAGTTCAGACAGGTCTAGGACATCATCCCAGCTGCGCTGCGCGCCCAACACGACGGGACTTCGCGCCGAACGATAGTGGATCTCATCGACCACAACCGCGACAGCATCCGCGACTTCTTGGCCGTGGAGGCGGTGGGCCTCGGCGACGCACTCCCGTCCGTCAGCATCCCGTATCCCGTACTCAAACTCTGGGAGGATCAAGGCGCCCAAATACTCGCCTTCGCGTGCCTTAACGAGAAGGTCGGATCCTGCTCCAGGTGATACGCACTCTTTGGACACGACCCCGGGGCTCACTACACGCTCCACCACGAAAGCAATGGCACGCACGGCCAGTTCTACATCTCCGACCTTCTCGCAGATCCTCGGAATCGCCCCCCTGCGAGCGGCCATCGCTCCACGCAACCCAAGGCGCTCCAGCGTGTACCGCCCGTATGTATCGGTCACTTGCTTGTAATCCGGGATCGGGAAGTCGCGCATACCCTCGCGGACGATGCCGCCCAGATCGGCATCTGTCACGGCCAGCCCTACCCGGATGCCAACGAGTTCTGCAAGCCATTCAAGTAGCCACCGGTCAGCAGACCAGTCCACGGCAGCACATCTAGAACACATTCCCCACTCCTGAAACACCCACCCGGCAGAGCCGTCGCAAGCTAACGTTGGGGCACTGTAATCCAGCGCAACTGAGGGTAGTCCTGTCGCAGCCGCTCAAGCCACCGAGCATGCGGGGGGTCGCTACCAGCGGCACGCCAAGCCATCCGGTACTCGGAGTGGCAGGATACGCGGTAGCGGTCGCGGCCAACCGCGGAACCGGCCAAGAGGCCCTACCTCTACGAGAGGTGAGGCCTCTTCGCGTCACAAGGTCGATGCGCTGGAGGCTCTTTCTGGACCTGCGCTGGCCTGGGAAGCCAGCACGTCACCCCCCAAGAGGGATGGTCGACGGGGCCGACCTGGGGCCAAGATGGGGCCGGAAGGACGGTGAAACCCCCGCAAGGACCATCGTTGGTGGAAACAGCGCACGCGCTCTGACCTGCCAAAATGGTGATAACGGGGATGGAGAGTGAAGCAT
>NZ_JBYIRL010000103.1:0-1567 GCF_057708125.1 Actinacidiphila sp. bgisy145 | reverse complement strand
AGCGGGTGGGTGCGCCACGAGGCGCCGTGGAGTCGAGTGAGGTGAGAGACCTTCACCGCCGGGTTGTCGCAGCGGCCTGGTGAAGCAGGGGGCAGTTCGCGTCGGGGGATGCCGAGGCGGGCGGTAAGCAGCCCCGACAACGCCGGGACGGGCTGGCACTGCCAGACGGTCCGGGTCCGGCAAGCGAGACGGGAAGGTGTACGCGAGGAACCAGTGGCTGACGCCCCGTAATTACGACACCGGCTCCAACCTGGCGGATGCGGGCCGGAAGCAGTGCACGACCATCGGTGCTCGGTGGTCGACTCCGAAGCCGATTCCACTCTTCGGTGGGGAGGCCACGCCGAAAGCCTGCGGCGTAGGTGTGGCGATGCTGCCGGGGTAGAGCTGGGCACCTCACCCGTCGATCGATTCCATGGTGAACGTGGGAACTGTCCGCGGTCGCCCTCTGTACCGGATCTCCAGTCCGGCCGGAGGGGAGGTCCATCGCCGGCTGACGGCTGTCGGGCAGGGCGGAGGCTCCGTAGTACTCGGAGGCCGGGAAAGCCGGCCGCATGGGGAAGGGGGCCAGCAAGTCAGTGGTAAGGAAGCTGGAATGCCAGGAGGTTGTCGCCGGTGAACACCGACGAGCTGGATTGGGCCTTGATGAAGGCCGAACGCCGGGTACTGGAGATCCAGACCAAGCTGCACCGTTGGGCAGTCGACGATTCTCGTCGCAGGTTCGACGATTTGTTCAATCTCGTGGCCGACCCTGCCTTCCTGCTGGTGGCGTGGGATCGGGTTCGGGGTAACAAGGGTGCCCGCACGGCCGGAGTGGACGGGAAGACCGCACGCTCCATCGAGGCCGGGCAGGGAGTCGAGGATTTCCTTGGCAGGCTGCAGTTTCAGCTCAGAGAACGTAGCTTCCAGCCGGTTCCGGTCCGCGAGCGGATGATTCCGAAGGCGAATGGCAAGCTCCGCCGCCTCGGTATCCCGACCGTGACGGACCGGGTGGTCCAGGCGTCCTTGAAACTGGTGCTGGAGCCGGTGTTCGAAGCGGATTTCCTTCCGTGCTCTTACGGATTCCGCCCGAACCGCCGGGCTCAGGACGCGATCGCCGAGACGCGGTATCTCGCTAGCCACTCCTATGAGTGGGTGGTGGAGGGCGACATCACGGCGTGCTTCGACGAGATCTCACACACGGCCCTGATGGACCGGGTGCGGGACCGGATCGGGGACAAGCGGGTCTTGCTCCTGGTGAAGGCGTTCCTCAAGTCCGGGATCATGTCCCGAGAGGGAGCCCTCAGGGACACACGCACCGGAACCCCGCAGGGTGGGATTCTCTCGCCGCTGCTGGCCAACATCGCACTTACGGTGCTGGACGAGCACATCGCCCAGGCCCCCGGAGGACCTAGAACCACCTCCGAGGACCGGCGCAGGAGAAGACGGCAGGGATTGCCCAACTACCGGCTGGTCCGGTACGCGGATGACTTCCTCGTACTCGTCTCCGGCAGCCGGGAACACGCCGAGGAACTGCGAAGGGACGTCGCGGAGGCGCTGACACCGATGGGCCTTCGCCTGTCGGTGGAGA
>NZ_JBYIRL010000102.1:0-1779 GCF_057708125.1 Actinacidiphila sp. bgisy145 | reverse complement strand
GGCGAGGGCGTCACGGTCGGCGGCATCACCGGCCACCACCCGCACCTCCGCACCCAGCTCGGCCAGCTCCGCGACCAGACGCGCCGCGCCCGGTGCCGCCGGGCCACGCCGCGACAACAACACCAGATGCCGCACGCCGCGGACGGTGACCAGGTGCCGGGCCAACTCCCCACCCAGAGTCCCCGTCCCACCCGTGACCAGGACGGTGCCCTGCGGGTCCCACTGGGCGGGGACGTTCAGCACGACCTTGCCCACATGCCGGGCAGCCTGCAGATGACGCAATGCCCCGACCGCCTGCGACAGCTCGAAACACGTCACCGGCGGCGGAGTCAGCGTCCCCGCCTCGAACATCACCCCGAGCTCAGCGAGCATCTCCCCGACCCGCGGCACACCAGCATCCATCAGATCGAACGCTCGGTAGACCACCCCGGGGTATGCCTGGGCGACCTGCTCGGCATCACGGATATCGGTCTTGCCCATCTCGACGAACCGCCCACCACGCGGCAACAACCGCAACGACGCGTCCGTGAACTCCCCCGCCAGAGCATTGACGACCACGTCCATACCCGCACCACCGGTCACGGCCAAGAACCGCTCACAGAAAGCCAGATCACGCGTCGAGGCAATGTGGCTCTCATCGATGCCCATCGCCCGCAACGCCGCCTGCTTCGCCGGGCTGGCGGTGGCGAAGACCTCCAAACCCCATTCCTGAGCCAGCTGCACCGCAGCCGTGCCCACACCGCCGGTACCGGCATGGATCAGCACCCGCTGACCCGGGCGGGCCTGGGCCAAGTCCCGCAGTGCATAAAACGCGGTCAAGAACCCCACCGGCACCGATGCGGCCTCCTGGAACGACCAACCCCGCGGCACCGCAGTCACCAGCCGGCTGTCGACGACCCCGACCGGGCCCCACCCTGGCACCAAACCCATCACCGGCTCACCCACAACCAGGCCGGTGACTCCGGGACCGGTCTCCAGGACCACGCCAGCGCCTTCCCCGCCCAGCATCCGGCCGTCCGCAACCATTCCCAGGCCGGCGACCACATCGCGGAAGTTCACACCCGCCGCCCGCAAACCCACCCGCACCTGACCCGGCAACAACGCCACACCGGCTTCGGGAGCATCGACCACCGCCGCACTGCCCAGATCACCCGGCTCCGCCACCTCCACCCGCCAACCCGAACCACCAGGCAACACCAACTCACCCGACGCACCCGCCCGGACCAGCCGACGCCCGAACACCGCCACAGTCCCATCCCCGGAACTGATGCGGACCTCGGGCTCATCAGCACCCAGCACCGCAGCCAGCACGGTGTCCACGTCAACGTCCCGGGTCGGGTCCAGGTCAGCCGCCGGGTCGACATCGACCAACAGCACACGCCCCGGATGCTCCGACTGCGCCGAACGCACCAAACCCACCACCGCCGCGCCCGCCAGATCCTGCCCGATAGCCACGCCCTGGGTCCAGACCACCAACCGCGCATTGTCCGTCTCGGGATCGGCCAGCCACTCCTGCACCCAACCCAACACCGTCACAGCAGCCAACTGAGCCGCCTCCGGTACCGGAACCCCCGATCGGGCAGCCGGCACCACCGCCACCGAAGCCGCCTCGGACCCGACCGACTCACCATGCCGCACCCACTGCACCACGGCGGTGTCAGAGTCCTGCGTGGCAGGCAGCGGAACCCAATCCACCGTGAACAGCGACTGCCGCACCTGCCGGCCAGCCCCGGTGAACTGACCAGCCGACGCCTCCCGCAGCACCAACGACCGCGCCGC
>NZ_JBYIRL010000101.1:0-2536 GCF_057708125.1 Actinacidiphila sp. bgisy145 | reverse complement strand
CGGTGGGGAGGGTGGGGCCCGGAGGGTGGCTTTGCCGACGTATGCGTTCCAGCGGCAGCACTACTGGCCGAAGGCCGCCGTGGCGGGCGATCATGACGGTGACTCGGCCGACGGCGCGTTCTGGCAGGCGATCGAGAGCAACGACGTCGAGGCACTCGCCGGTGTACTCGGCCTGACCGCCGAGCGCTCGACGATCGCATCGCTGCTGCCGGCCCTCTCCGGCCTGCGGCAGCGGCAGCGCAGTCGGGCGAAGTTCAACGCGCAGCTGTACCGGGTGGCGTGGGAACCGGTGACCGCGGACATCCGGCCGGCGGTCAGCGGTAGCCGACTGATCCTCGTCCCCCCGGGATTCCCTGATGAGAGGGTCGCCGCCGAGGTGGCGGAGGCGCTGTCCGCCGACGGCGGCGTGGTCCACCGTCTTGAGACAGACCTGTCGCAGGTCGGTGCCTTGATGAGTGAGCGCTACTCCGAAGTCGTGGGCGTGGTCTCCTTCCTGCCCCCAGGAGAGCCGGTCGTCGACGGCGTCCCGGTGTGGAACGCCACGGTCGAGGCAGTACCTGCCGAGTCGGCCGACCGGCCCGGCGACCCGCGGCAGTCCGCGATCTGGGACCGGCCGTCGATGGCGGGCGGCCGCGGCGGATGTCTTGATCTGCCCCGCGCATGGGACGCCACCACCCGGGGCCGGCTGCGCGCCGTGCTCGGCGGCCAGTACAGCGAGGACCGGCTGGCCCTGCGCCCGGCGGGCGTGTTCGCCAGGAAGGTGCGCGTCGCACCCATCGACGCCGACACCTCACGGCTGCCCTGGCAGCCGACGGGCAAGGTCCTGCTGTCCGGTGACGACAACGGCCCGCTCGCCGCGGCAGTCACCCGATGGCTGACGACCGCGGGCGCCGAGGTCGTCCGAGGAGCAGACCTGCCCCAGGACGCCACTGCGGTCGTCGCCCTGCCGGATGGTCAGGCCGGGGCGCAGGACATCGAGGATCTGCTCCGCCTGCACGACCAGACCGTCGACCGCGAGCTGTCGGCGTTCGTCGTCATCTCCCCCGCCGGCGCTCAGCTCGGGATCGAGCAGGACGTGGACAAGCGTGCCTACGGAGCCTTCGCTGCTGCGTTGGTGAGCCACCGCCGGGCAGCAGGCCGCGCGGCCACCTCCGTCGCCTGGCACGGTGCCGGCGCCGGAGCTGTCGACGGCATGCGCCACACCGACCCCGACGATCTGGCCGAAGTGCTCGCCTGGACCGTGGGACACGACCACACGTCCGTCGTCGTCGCGGACCTTACCGATGAGCTGCGATCCACCATCCTGAGCGGCTCCCGCCATGAGGTGGCGCAGGGGCAGAAGGATGGCGCCCAGGCCACTGGTTCGTCGGGGGTCGACGGCGAGGCCACTGGTTCGTCGGGGGTCGACGGCGAACGTCAGCTCGCCCGCCTGGTCCTGACCCTTGCCGCCGAAGTACTCGGTCACGACGGCCCGCAGGGCGTCGACGCGGACCGGAGCTTCCGCGAGCAGGGCTTCGACTCCTATAGCGCACTTGATCTCCGCAACCGGCTGAAGACCGCCACCACACTCCAGCTACCCGCCACTGTCCTGTTCGACTATCCGACACCGACAGCGCTGGTGGGCTACCTGCGGCAGCAACTGACCGGTGAGCAAGAGGCCCTGCGGGAAACGCCTGCTGCGGTTGCCCGGATGCAGGAGCCGGTGGTGATCGTGGGGATGGGTTGTCGGTTCCCGGGTGGGGTGGAGGACGCGGAGGGTTTCTGGCGGTTGGTTGCGGGGGGCTCTGATGCGATGTCGGGGTTCCCGGCGGACCGCGGCTGGGACGGGGAGCGCGGTGACGGCTCCGATTCCGGTGATGGGGGTGCGGGTTATGCCCGGGTGGGTGGGTTCTTGGAGGGTGCGGGTGATTTCGATGCGGAGTTCTTCGGGATCAGTCCGCGCGAGGCGTTGGGAATGGACCCGCAGCAGCGACTGCTCTTGGAGACGTGCTGGGAGGCGCTGGAGGACGCGGGGATTGCCCCGGGTTCGCTGAAGGGGACCGACACAGGCGTCTATGCCGGAATCACCGCGCTGGGATACCGAGTCGGCGAGCAGGACGGTGCCGGCGGCTTCGGGATCACCGGGACGACGGCGAGTGTGGCGTCGGGTCGGGTGGCGTATGCGTTGGGGTTGCAGGGTCCTGCAGTGTCGGTGGACACGGCGTGTTCCTCGTCGTTGACGGCGATTCACCTGGCGGCGCAGGCACTGAGGTCCGGTGAGTGCGGGATCGCGTTGGCCGGTGGTGTCACGGTGATGCCCAACCCGGAGATGTTCACGGAGTTTGCGCGGCAGCGGGGGTTGGCCAGCGATGGGAGGTGTAAGCCGTTCGCGGAGGCGGCTGATGGCACGGGGTGGGGTGAGGGCGTTGGCGTGGTGGTGTTGGAGCGGTTGTCGGTTGCGCGTGAGCGTGGGCATCGGGTGTTGGCGGTGGTGGCCGGTAGCGCGGTCAACCAGGACGGGGCGAGTAATGGTCTGTCGGCGCCGAATGGTCCCTCG
>NZ_JBYIRL010000100.1:0-2605 GCF_057708125.1 Actinacidiphila sp. bgisy145 | reverse complement strand
CCCCCCCCCTCCCCCCCCCCCCCCCCCCCCCCCGGTCCTGCTGGTGGCGCCTACCGGTCAGTCGTCCTCGCGGTCCGACGGTGCCGGGGCGCGGAACGGCGAGTCGAGGAAGGAGGACGGGTCGGCCGGCTTCTCGTCGTCGGCCTTGTCGGAGGCGTCGGCCTCCGCGGCGTCGGCCGCGTCATCCGTGTCGTCCGCGTCGTCCGCCGCGCTGTCGGCTTCCTCGGCCGCGGGCTCGGCGTGCGACGAGACCTCGTCGTCGTCCGTGTCCTCGTCCTCGTCGTCCGCGTCATCCGCGTCAGAGCCGTCGACCACGACCTCGTCGGTCAGGTCGTCGTCCTCGGCCGGCTCGGCCGCGCCGCCGGTCGGCGCCTCGGCCTCGTCCGCGTCACCGTCCGCGCCACTGTCCTCGTCCCCCTCGTCGAAGGCGTCCACGAACGCGACACCGTCGAGCTGGGCGAGCCGGTCGGACGCGTCGGTCGTCCCGTTGTGGTCGGCCTCCAGCGCCTTGGCGAACCACTCGCGGGCCTCGCTCTCGCGGCCGACCGCCAGCAGCGCGTCCGCGTAGGCGTACCGCAGCCGGGCGGTCCACGGGTGGATGGCGTTCGCCGCCAGCTCCGGGCTCTGCAGGGTCACCACTGCGGCCTCGGCCTGGCCGAGGTCCTGGCGGGCGCCGGCCGCGACCAACCGCATCTCGACCTGCCCGGCCTTGTCCAGCTTGTGCACCTCGGGCGCCCCGGCCATCTCCAGCGCCCGCTCGGGCCGGCCGAGCCCGCGCTCGCAGTCGGCCATCACCGGCCACAGGTCCACCGTCCCGGTCATCCGGCGCGTGGTGCGGAACTCCGCCAGCGCCTCCGAGTACCGCTCGGTGGCGTACGACGCGAAGCCCGCCGCCTCCCGCACCGCGGCGACGCGCGAGGCGAGCCGCAGCGCCACCCGCGAGTACGCGTACGCCTGCTCCGGGTCCTCGTCCAGCAGCCGCGCGACCATCACCAGGTTGCGCGCCACGTCCTCCGCGAGCGTCTTGGGCAGGCTCATCAGCTCCTGCCG
The DNA here is from genome assembly GCF_057708125.1 of Actinacidiphila sp. bgisy145. Classification (NCBI taxonomy): domain Bacteria; kingdom Bacillati; phylum Actinomycetota; class Actinomycetes; order Kitasatosporales; family Streptomycetaceae; genus Actinacidiphila; species Actinacidiphila sp. bgisy145. The sequence goes on along the minus strand of NZ_JBYIRL010000100.1, from coordinate 1,555 downwards.
CACGCTCGGGTCGATCTCCTGGCCGGTGACCTCGTCCGGGATCGGCAGCCGCCTGATGGGCTCGCGGTCGTCACGGCGCTCGTCGCGGCCACCGCGGCTCTCGAACCGGCCGCGGCCCTGCACCACCGGGCGCCGACCGTGCCCGCGGTCCCGGTCGTCGTCGCGCCGCGGACCACGCGGACGGTCGTCACGCCGGTCATCGCGCCGGTCATCCCTGCGGAAGCCACCCCGGTCGTCCTCCCGACGCGGACCACGCGGACGGTCATCGCGGCGGTCGTCACGGCGGAAGCCGCCGCCCGGGCGGTCGTCGCGCCGGTCGTCACGCCGGTCGTCACGGGGACGGTCGAAGCGCGGACGGTCGTCACGCCGGTCATCCCTGCGGAAGCCACCCCGGTCGTCCTCCCGACGCGGACCACGCGGACGGTCGTCACGGCGGTCGTCCCGACGGAAACCACCGCGGTCGTCGTCCCGACGCGGACCACGCGGACGGTCATCACGGCGATCATCGCGGGGGCGGTCGTCACGGGGACGGTCATAGCGCGGACGGTCACCACGGTCGTCACGGCGGAACCCGCCGCCACCCTGGCGGTCATCGCGGGGGCGGTCGTACCGCGGACGGTCGTCACGCCGGTCGTCTCGGCGGAACCCGCCGCCCCCACCGGGACGGTCGTCCCGACGGAAGCCACCGCGGTCGTCGTCCCGACGCGGACCACGCGGACGATCGTCACGGCGATCATCGCGGGGGCGGTCATCACGGGGACGGTCGAAGCGCGGACGGTCACCGCGGTCATCACGACGGAACCCACCGCCCCCACCAGGACGGTCGTCCCGACGGAAGCCACCGCGGTCGTCGTCCCGACGCGGACCACGCGGACGGTCATCACGCCGATCATCGCGGGGGCGGTCATCACGGGGACGGTCATAGCGCGGACGGTCACCACGGTCATCACGACGGAACCCACCGCCCCCACCAGGACGGTCGTCCCGACGGAAACCGCCGCCACCCTGACGGTCATCGCGCGGGCGGTCGTACCGCAGACGGTCATCACGCCGGTCGTCACGGCGGAACCCGCCACCGCGGTGGTCATCACGACGGGGACGGTCGTCTCGACGGTCATCACGCCGATCCTCGCGGCGGTGTTCGCCGCGTTCGGGTCGGTCTTCGGGTGCGTTGGGCATCGACGTGACTCCTGTCGGATCGTACTGCTGTGGTTCAAGTCTCGCGTAGCGGCCGGGGAGGCGCGCTGCGCGGAAAACAAAAAGGACCCCTGGTCCCAGCGCTCAGGCCAGGACCAAGGGTCCAGAAAGATTGTTCGGCGGCGTCCTACTCTCCCACAGGGTCCCCCCTGCAGTACCATCGGCGCTGAAAGGCTTAGCTTCCGGGTTCGGAATGTAACCGGGCGTTTCCCTAACGCTATGACCACCGAAACACTATCGGGTCATCCCGCATGTACGGGATTTCGACAGAGTCCGAGCGAACAAGCACACTTTTCAGTTGAATGTTCACCGGATACGACTGTTCGCAACCCGGGAACCAAACAGTGGACGCGAGCAT
>NZ_JBYIRL010000099.1:0-2641 GCF_057708125.1 Actinacidiphila sp. bgisy145 | reverse complement strand
AACCACCGGCACAGCACTCTCCCCGACTACCCCGTCGGCCCCGCACGCCTCTGCAACCAGATACCGAGCCACCTCCAGCGGCGTCGGCTGGTCGAAGGCCAGGGTGGCGGGCAGGCTCAGGCCGGTCTCGGCCGCGAGCCGGTTGCGGAGCTCCAGCGCGGTCAGCGAGTCGATGCCCATCTCACGGAACGCCCGCTCGGAGTCGATCTCAGCCGAGCTGGCATGACCCAGAACGGCGGCGACAGCGGCCCGGACGATCTCCAGGACTTCCCGTTCACGCTCTGCGGGGGCAAACGCGGCCAACCGGGCCACGAAGCCGCCCGCGTCCGCGGCCGCGGTCGGTCGGGCGGGCGTACCGGCGACCAAGCCGCGCAGCAGCGGGGGCAGCGGTCGTCCCGGGCGCGACAGTGCCGTCAGGTCGAGGCGGGTCGGGACCGCCAACGGGGCACCCCACGCAACGGCGGCGTCGAACAGGGCCAGACCCTGGACGGTCGACATAGGCTGAACACCGCCACGGCGCAGACGAGACCGACCCGAGCCCTCCAGCTGCCCGGTCATCTCCGAGGTCTGTTCCCACAGGCCCCACGCCAACGACTGACCGGCCAGATGCCGATCCCGGCGATAGACCGCCAGGGCGTCCAGGAACGCGTTGGCGGCGGCGTAACTGCCCTGCCCCGCGCTGCCCATGACCGCCGCGGCCGAGGAGTACAGCACGAACCCGGCCAGTCCCATGTCCTCGGTCAACTCATGCAGGTGCCACGCCGCGTCAACCTTCGCCGACAGCACCGGCGCCATCCGCTGCGGCGTCAGTGACTCGACCGTCGCGTCGTCGATCACACCCGCGGCGTGCACCACCGCCGTCAGCGGACGCTCGACTGCGATCTTGGCCAGCACCGAGGCGAGGGCATCCCGGTCGGCGGCATCGCCGGCCACCACCCGCACCTCAGCACCCAGCTCAGCCAACTCCGCGACCAGACCAGCCACCCCCGGCGCCGCCGGGCCACGCCGCGACACCAACACCAGATGCCGCATGCCACGCACGGTGACCAGGTGCCGGGCCAGTTCCCCGCCCAACGTCCCCGTGCCACCGGTGACCAGGACGGTGCCCTGCGGGTCCCACTCGGCGGGTACGGCTCCGGGCTCCTTCGTCCCGGCCCGGGTCAGCCGACGCCCGAGCACCGCTACCTCACCGTCCCCGGAACTGATGCGGACCTCGGGTTCATCGGCATCCAAGGCCAGGGCCAGGACGGTGTCCACGTCAGCGTCACGGGTCGGGTCCAGGTCGGTGGCCGGGTCTACGTCGACCAGCAGCACACGCCCCGGATGCTCCGACTGCGCCGAACGCACCAAACCCGCCACCGCCGCGCCCGCCAGGTCCTGCCCGGTGGCCGCGCCCTGGGTCCAAAGCACCAACCGCGCATTGTCGGTCTCGGGATCTGCCAGCCACTCCTGCACCCAACCCAACACCGTCGCAGCAGCCTGGTGGGCCGCCTCCGGCGCCGAAACCCCCGACGGGGCAGTCGGCACTGAAGCAACGACCACCGGCGCCAACTCGGAGCCGACCGACTGGCCGCGCCGCGCCCACTGCACCGCATCCGCCGAAGCCTGCACCGACAGCGGGACCCAGTCGACGGTGAACAGCGACTGCCGCACCTGCCGGCCAGCCCCGGTGAGCAGACCAGCCGACGCCTCACGCAACGCCAGCGACCGTGCTTGCAAGACGGGTTCACCGACAGCATCGAAAGCCGTGACCGAGACCCCGCCCGACCCGGGCGCCAGCACCACCCGCAGGTGGCGGGCACCGCCCGCCAGCAGCCGCACCCCCGACCACACGAACGGCAACCCCGTCCCCCCACCGTTGCCGTTGCTACCACCGGCAGCCAGAAGACCGTGCAGAGCGGCATCAAGCAGAGCGGGATGCAGGCCGAACCCAGCCGCATCGGAGTCGATGACCTGGGGCAGCTCCACCTCGGCGTAGACGGTGTCCCCGGCTTGCCACACCTGCCGCAGCCCCTGGAACGCCGGACCGTAACCGTAACCGCGCCGAGCCAGCCTCTCGTAGGCATCGTCGACCGGAACCGCCACCGCACCCGCCGGCGGCCACACGGACAGCCGATCCGGGACCGGCTCACCGTCAGCCGGGGCCAGCAGACCGACGGCGTGCCGCACCCACTCGCCCTCCCCCTCGCGAGAGGAGACCGTGACCGTTCGCCGGCCACTGCCGCCGTCACTGTCGCCGACGTGGACCTGGACCTGGACTCCACCGTGCTCCGGCAGGATCAACGGCTCCTGGAGCGTCAACTCCTCCAGGACACCACACCCGGCCAGATCAGCCGCATGCATCGCCAGGTCCACGAACGCCGTCCCCGGCAACAGCACCGTGCCGTGGACCGCATGGTCGGCCAGCCACGGCATCGCAGCCAGCGACAACCGACCCGTCAACACCAACCCATCACCATCAGCCAGCCACACCGCAGCCGCCAACAACGCATGCCCAGCGGCCTGCACACCCGCCGACGGCAGATTCCCCACCCCCACGGCGGCCTTGGGCCAGTAGTGCTGCCGCTGGAACGCATACGTCGGCAGCCCAACCTTCACCGCCCGACCCTCATCACCGGTCACCGCGGCCCAGTCCACCTCC
>NZ_JBYIRL010000098.1:0-3251 GCF_057708125.1 Actinacidiphila sp. bgisy145 | reverse complement strand
TTGCCGTAGCCCTGCGCGGTGATGTTGGCCTGGACGCTGTTCTCGGTGGCGTCGGACGGGTAGCCGCTGGTCATGACGCCTTCGTAGAAGGTGCCCTGGGCGCCCTTGCTGTTGTCGCCGCCGGTGCCGAGGATGATGGCGCCCTGCTTCTTCATCGGGTTGTAGCCGGAGACGTTGGGGCGCACGCCGTCGTAGAAGGTGGACAGGCTGCCGGACTGCGCGTTGCCGCCGCGGATGGCCCAGTGGTTCGGGCCGCCCTTGATGATCGCGGTGGTGTAGCGGTAGTTGATGGTGGGGTCACCGGAGTTGAGGTGCTGGTTGACGCCGGAGAAGAGGCCGTTCTCCAGGTCGGCCATGATCCAGGGTCCGTTGCCCGAGCCGTAGCCCCAGACCTTGATGTTGCCGAAGTAGATGGCCTCCATGGTGCCGTTGCCGTCGTCGTTGCTGTCGGTCTCGGCGTTGCCGTAGTCGAAGCAGCAGCCGCCGTTGTAGTGGGTGCCGTCGAGGACGGCGTACATGCCCTCGGGGTTGTCCCCGGTGGCGATGCCGCTGGTGTGGTTGTCGCGGTAGCCGGTGCCGGGGGCCACGAAGACGCCGTACGCCTTGTGACCGGCGACGGTGGTGGGAGCGGCGGTGGCGTCGGCGAGGTTGTCCGGTCCGCCGGCCGCGCCACCCGCGGGCGCCTGGGTGAGGTTGTTGCCCCGTCCGGACTGGTCGTAGATCACGGTGATCACGCAAGCGGTGCCGGCGCAGAAGGAGTCCTGCGCCGCGGCGTTGGCGTACCCCCCGGCGCTGAGCACGCCGATGTCCTGGGTCGCGTTGTCCGAAGCCCGCCTGACCTGGTAGAGCGAGCCGCTGTACGAGGAGTACAGCGCCCGGGTCGTGCTGTGCGCCGCCACGCAGGGCGTGCCACCGCTGGCGTAGATGTCGCACGGCCCGGGCGTGGCGGCCTGCGCCGTCCCCGACGACATCCCGGCCCCGACCAACCCGCCGACGACGAGTACGGCCGCGGCCGCCACCCGAGCCAGAAAGGCGGCCTTACGTGACGACGGGCGCTGCGGCGGACCGGCGAGCACCGCGCCGGCGGCGTCGAGCAGGCGACCGAGCAGACCTTTCACGGATGCGGTTCCCATGGAACTCCCTCTTCGAATGTGATCGCTAACATATTTCTTTCTCCCAGCAAGCTGAACTACTCCTTCCAGGAATGCGGAGACGATCCGGCCTCCGGCATGTGCGATGACCCGGCGGCCCGGACGTTTCGGGGGAGAGCACGCGCGCGAAACCGGCCCACTTCCGAAGCCTGCGCCGAAGCCTGCGCCGACGAGGAAACGGCGGGCGCCGGAACACGGCGAACCGAGCGGGTCGGCACCCCGGCGAAACGACCGGGACCGGTCCATGCCGCGGGCCGCGTCCGTGTCGGCGGCATCCGGGCGTCGGGCGCCCGGCGTTGGCAGATCCCGCGACGGCGCACCCGGAAACAGCCGCGCGCGAGGCGAACGCCCTCCTCGGGGCACGCTTCGCCCCGCCCGCGCCTACGTGCGCTCCGGGTCAGCGGCAGCCGCCGACCGCCGTGGCCACCGGTCGGCGGCCACGGATGGCCGGTGCGGCCGTGCCCACGGACGGATGCGGGGAGGAATCCGCCGGCGTCCGCTCCGAAAGAGCCGAGGAGCCGAAGGGCCGGAAAGTCCAGGGCCGGTCTTCGGCCGGGCCGGCGCGCGGGCTGGGAATCTCGCCCCGCAATGGGGCCGTCTTCTACGGGTGTTCACTCATGTCTCCTGGTCGTGGGGGGTGAGGCCAAGGGTGTGAGCGCTAACAAAACTACCGCAGATGCCGGTCCGCGGAAGCTGGCTGCCTCGAATCCGACGGCGGGAGCATCCACCTCCGCGGAACCCACTGTCAACCCTTCGCACACAATGGCGTGTTCGGGACGGGCCGGCCGGCTCACCCCGGCTCAATTGCGCTCCATGTCATTGACGCCACCGGCTCCTTCTGTTTGTCTGATGCGTCGCGGCCCTTGTCGGCCCCTTCCGATTGCCGGATCGGATCGTTCGTGCGGGGCGGGGACCTGCCCGTCGGGTGTGTCCCTCCGCTCCTCCACGCCGCGCGCATGAGATCGCTCCTCCTGGCGGTTGCGCGTCCCTCGCAGGTAGTCGCTGCCATTCCACTGCTGGAGGACACATGACCCAGAAATTCCGCCTGCTCCGTTTACGGTGCTCCCGGCTGCGTTCCCTCGTGACCGGCATGGCCGTCGTCGCGGCAGGTGCCCCACTCCTCGCCCTGGGCACCGCGGGAACCGCCCAGGCAGCCACGTCACTTCACACCCTCGCCGACGCCCAGGGCCGCTACTACGGCACTGCCCTGACGGCCTCGGACCTCTCCAACGGCAACGAGACCGCCATCGCGAACGCGCAGTTCGACGCGCTCACCCCCGGCAACGAGATGAAGTGGGACACCACGGAACCGGCCAACGGCCAGTACAACTTCGGGCCCGGCGACCAGATCGCCTCGTACGCGAAGTCCCACGGCATGCGCGTCCGCGGCCACAACCTGGTCTGGCAGTCCCAACTGCCCTCCTGGGTCAGCAGCTTGCCGGCCAACCAGGTGCAAGGTGCCATGGACGCGCACATCACCACCGAGGTCAACCACTACAAGGGGCAGATCTACGCCTGGGACGTGGTCAACGAACCGTTCAACGGCGACGGCTCCTTCGTCAACGACGTGTTCTACCAGGCCATGGGCCAGAACTACTTCGCCGAGGCCCTGCGCACCGCCCACGCGGCCGATCCGAGCGCCCGGCTCTACATCAACGACTACGGCATCGAGGGGGAGAACGCCAAGAGCAACGCCATGTACAACCTGGCCAAGGGCCTGCTCGCCCAGGGGGTGCCCCTGGGCGGGATCGGATTCGAGAGCCACTTCATCGTCGGGCAGGTTCCCTCCGACTTCCAGGCGAACATGCAGCGCTTCGCGAACCTGGGCCTGGACGTCGCCGTGACCGAACTCGACGACCGCATCCAGCTGCCGGCCTCCACCGCGAACCTCCAGCAGCAGGCCACCGACTACGGCAACGTCACCAAGGACTGCCTCGCGGTCGCACGGTGTGTCGGCATCTCGCAGTGGGGGGTGGACGACGGCCACTCCTGGATCGACGGCACCTTCCCCGGCTGGGGCGCCGCGACCATGTACGACCGCGACTTCCAGCCGAAACCGGCCTACGACGCCACGGTGACCGCCCTCGGCGGGTCCTCGTC
>NZ_JBYIRL010000097.1:0-3313 GCF_057708125.1 Actinacidiphila sp. bgisy145 | reverse complement strand
TGTCGATCGCGGCGGTCAATGCTCCCCGCCAGGTCGTGGTCGCCGGCGCCGCCCAGGCGTGTGCGGAGTTCGTCGAGGCGTTTGCGGAGCGCGGGGCGCGACGGATCGCGGTCGACTACGCCTCCCACACTGCACATGTCGAGGCGGTGAGGGAGAGTCTGGCTGAGGATCTGGCGGGACTGTCCCCGGTCAGTAGTCCGGTGCCGTTCTATTCGACGCTTGAGGCGCGGGTGGTGGATACCGCCCAGCTGGATGGCGAGTATTGGTATCGGAACCTGCGGGAGCCGGTGCGGTTCGGTGAGGTCCTGGCCGCGCTGGCGGCTGAGGGGCATCGGGTGTTTGTGGAGGTCAGTCCGCATCCGGTGTTGGGTATGGCGGTCGCGCAGGCGGGTGAGGGCCTGGTCGCGGCGGCCAGTTTGCAGCGTGGTGACGGTGGCCGGGACCGGTGGCTGACCGCACTGGCGAGCGCCTGGACCGCAGGCGTCGACGTGGACTGGGCCGCGGTGACCGGCGATGAGGGTCGGGCGGTGAAGGTTGGGCTGCCGACGTATGCGTTTCAGCGGCAGCACTATTGGCCGAAGCCGGTGGCCGGTCGTGGGGATGCTTCGTCGGCTGGTCAGCAGCGTTCCGGGCATGCGTTGTTGGCGGCTGCGGTGTGGCTGGCCGAGGGTGATGGGTTGGTGTTGACGGGTCGGTTGTCGCTGGCCGCGATGCCGTGGCTGGCCGACCACGCGGTCCACGGCACGGTGCTGTTGCCGGGGACGGCGTTCGTGGACCTGGCCGTCCACGCCGGGGACCTGGCCGGGTGCGGTGTCCTGGAGGAGTTGACGCTCCAGGAGCCGCTGGTCCTTCCCGCTTCCGGTGGCGTGCAGTTGCAGGTCCAGGTCGGCGACAGTGATGGCGGCAGTGGTCGACGCACGGTCGTGGTCTCTTCCCGTGAGGGGGAGGGCGAGTGGGTGCGGAACGCGGTGGGCGAGTTGGCTCCGGCTGGCAGCGAGCCCGTCCCCGCCCCGCTGGGTGTCTGGCCTCCGGCGGGTGCGGTGTCGGTTCCGGTCGACGACGCCTACGAGAAGTTCGCCGGGCGGGGCTATCAGTACGGTCCGGCGTTCCAGGGCCTGCGTCAGGTGTGGCAGGCCGGGGACACCGTCTACGCCGAGGTTGAGCTGCCTGAGAGTGCGGAGGCTGATCCGGCGGGGTTCGGGCTGCATCCTGCTTTGCTCGACGCGGCTTTGCATGGTCTCCTCGCCACCAGCAGTAGTGGCAGTGATGCCGTGCGGACGGGGTTGCCGTTCGCGTGGTCGGGCGTCCAACTGCTGGCCGCCGGCGCCCGCCACCTGCGGGTGGTGCTCGCGCCCGGGTCGGGCGGGGTCTCGGTGACGGCGTTTGACGGTGTTGGTCAGCCGGTGCTGGCGGCCCGGTCACTGGCTTTGCGAGAGGTTGCGCCGGGGCAGTTGGGTGGGGCCGGTCGGCAGGTGCGGCAGTCGCTGTTCACGGTGGACTGGGTTCCGCTGCCGGCGCAGGCTTCGGCGGATGCGGTGCAGTGGGTGCGGCACGGTGGGTCCGAGGTGGCTCCGGTGGTGGTGGCGCCAGTGCCGGCTGCCCCGCCGGGGGTTTCGGCGCCGCAGGCGGCTCAGTTGGCTGCTGCGACGGTGTTGGGTTGGGTGCAGGAGTGGCTGGCCGATCCCGAGACGGACAACGCGCGGTTGGTGATCTGGACCAAGGGCGCGGCCACCGGGCAGGACCTGGCCGGTGCCGCGGTGGTGGGCCTGGTGCGTTCGGCGCAGTCGGAGCACCCGGGGCGTGTGCTGTTGGTCGACGTAGACCCGGCCACCGACCTGGACCCGACTCGTGACGCTGACGTGGACACCGTCTTGGCTGCGGTGCTGGGTGCTGACGAGCCGGAGATCCGCATCAGTCCCGCAGCTGACGGCGGCAGCGGTGTGGCGGTGTTCGGGCGTCGGCTGGCCCGGGGCGTGACGAAGGAGCCCGGAGTTGCACCCGTCGAGTGGGACCCGCAGGGCACCGTCTTGATGACCGGCGGGACGGGGACCCTGGGCGGGGAGTTGGCCCGGCACCTGGTCACCGTGCGTGGCATGCGGCATGTGGTGTTGTTGTCGCGGCGGGGTCCGGCGGCGCCGGGGGTGGCTGGTCTGGTTGCGGAGTTGGCTGAGCTGGGTGCGGAGGTGCGGGTGGTGGCCGGCGATGCCGCCGACCGGGATGCCCTCGCCTCGGTCCTGGCCAAGATCGCAGTCGACCGTCCGTTGACGGCGGTGGTGCACGCAGCCGGGGTGATCGACGACGCCACCGTGGAGTCGTTGACACCGCAGCGGATGGCACCGGTGCTGTCGGCGAAGGCTGACGCGGCCTGGAACCTGCACGAGCTGACCGAGGACATGGGCCTGGCCGGGTTCGTGTTGTACTCCTCGGCCGCGGCGGTCATGGGCAGCGCGGGACAAGGCAGCTACGCCGCGGCGAACGCGTTCTTGGACGCGCTGGCTGTCTATCGCCGGGATCGTCACCTGGTCGGTCAGTCGTTGGCGTGGGGCCTGTGGGAACAGACCTCGGAGATGACCGGGCATCTGGATGGCGCCGGTATGTCTCGTCTGCGTCGTGGTGGCCTCGAGCCGATGTCGACGGAGCAGGGTTTGGCGTTGTTCGAGGCCGCGGTCGCGTGGGGTGTGCCGTTGGCGGTCCCGGCCCGCTTGGACCTGACGGGGCTGTCTCGTGGAGGTCGGCCGGTGCCCGCGCTACTGCGGGGTCTGGCCGGGGGCGCTCTCGCCCGCCCGACCGCGGCCGTGGCCGTGGACGAGGCCGGTTTGGCGGCCCGGTTGGTCGGGCTCGGTTCCGTTGAGCGTGAGCAGGAGGTTTTGGAGATCGTCCGAGCTGCTGCGGCCGTTGTCCTGGGTCATGCCGGCTCGGCTGACATCGATTCCGAGCGGGCGTTCCGTGACATGGGTATCGATTCGCTGACGGGGCTGGAGTTGCGTAACCGGCTCGCGGCCGAGACCGGCCTGAGCCTTCCCGCGACCTTGGTCTTCGACCAGCCGACGCCGCTGGAGGTGGCGCGGTATCTGGTCACAGAGGCGTGCGGGACCGACGGCGTGGCTGCCGTATCTGCTGTATCTGCCGTCCGTGTCGGGGTGGATGAGCCGGTGGCGATTGTCGGGATGGGTTGTCGGTTCCCGGGTGGGGTGGAGGATCCGGAGGGTTTCTGGCGGCTGGTTGCGGAAGGCGCCGATGCGATGTCGGGCTTCCCGGCGAACCGCGGCTGGGATACGTCGGGCCTGTTCGCGTCTGGTGATGAGGGCGCTGC
>NZ_JBYIRL010000096.1:0-4355 GCF_057708125.1 Actinacidiphila sp. bgisy145 | reverse complement strand
TCGAAACCGCAGGACCCTGCAACCCCAACGCATACGCCACCCGACCCGACGCCACACTCGCCGTTGTCCCCGTCATCCCGAAGCCGCCGGCACCGTCCTGTTCGCTGATCCGGTAGGCGGACGTAATAACGCCGGCGTACACCCCGGCATCAGTACCCCGCAGCGACCCCGGCGTGATGCCCGCGTCCTCCAACGCCTCCCAGCACGTCTCCAAGAGCAGCCGCTGCTGGGGATCCATCCCCAACGCCTCACGCGGACTGATCCCGAAAAACTCCGCATCGAACCCACCAGCGCCACCCACAAAACCGCCCACCCGGGCGTAATCCTGGCCCCCACCATCGGGATCGAAAACACCCGAACCCTCCAGATCCCAGCCACGGTCACCAGGGAACCCCGACATCGCATCGGTCCCCCCGGCAACCAACCGCCAGAAACCCTCCGGGTCCTCCGCCCCACCCGGGAACCGACAACCCATCCCGACAATCGCCACCGGCTCATCCGCCCCCGCACGGACCGCCGGCACAGTAGCGCCCCCGGCGGTCCCTTCGGCTCCTTCGGTTCCACACGTCTCCGCCACCAGATACCGGGCGAGCTCAACCGGTGTCGGCTGATCAAAAACAAGGGTCGCGGGAAGCGTGAGGCCGGTCTCGGTAGCGAGCCGGTTGCGCAACTCCAGCGCGGTCAGCGAATCGATCCCCATCTCACGAAACGCCCGCTGGGGGTCCAATTCCCCCGGACTGGCATGACCCAGCACCACCGCCGCAGCGGTCCGGACGACCCGCAGGACCTCCTCCTCACGATCGGCCGGGCTGAGCCCGGCCAGCCGCGCGGCCAACCCGCCTCCACCCGCGGCTGCCGCGGCAGCGACAGGACGACCCGGAGCACCCGCCGTCAGACCACTCAACAACGGTGAAGGCGAAACACCCGGACGAGACAGCGCGGCCAAGTCCAAACGGGCCGGAACCATCAACGGCGCACCAGACGCGGAAGCAGCCTCGAACAGCGCCAGACCCTGCGCAGTCGACATCGGCTGAACACCGCCGCGACGCAGACGGGACAGGCCCGCGCCCTCCAGCTGCTCGGTCATCTCCGAGGTCTGTTCCCACAGCCCCCAGGCCAGCGACTGGCCGGCAAGGTGACGTTCCCGGCGGTGGACCGCCAGGGCGTCCAAGAACGCGTTGGCGGCCGCGTAGCTGCCCTGCCCGGCGCTGCCCATGACCGCCGCAGCCGAGGAGTACAGCACGAACCCGGCCAAGCCCGCGTCCTCGGTCAACTCATGCAGGTTCCACGCCGCGTCAACCTTCGCCGACAGCACCGGCGCCATCCGCTGCGGCGTCAACGACTCCACCGTCGCGTCATCGATCACCCCCGCGGCGTGCACCACCGCCGTCAACGGACGGTCGACCGCAATCTTGGCCAGCACCGTGGCGAGGGCATCCCGGTCGGCGGCATCTCCGGCCACCACCCGCACCTCCGCGCCCAGCTCAGCCAACTCCGCAACCAGACCAGCCACCCCCGGCGCCGCCGGACCCCGCCGCGACAACAACACCAGATGCCGCATACCACGCACGGTGACCAGGTGCCGGGCCAACTCCCCGCCCAGGGTCCCCGTCCCGCCGGTGACCAGGACGGTGCCCTGCGGGTCCCAGGCGGCGGGGACGTTCAGCACGACCTTGCCCACATGCCGGGCGCCCTGCACGTACCGCAGCGCCGCCACCGCCTGCGACAACTCGAAACACGTCACCGGCGGCGGAGTCAGTACCCCGGCCTCGAACATGCCGCCGAGCTCAGCGAACATCTCCGCGATCCGGTCGACACCCGCGTCCATCAGATCGAACGCCCGATAGATCACCCCAGGCCGGTCCTGGGCGACCTGCTCGGCATCACGGATATCGGTCTTGCCCATCTCGACGAACCGCCCACCACGCGGCAGCAACCGCAGCGACGCGTCCGTGAACTCCCCCGCCAGAGCATTGACGACCACATCCATGCCCGCACCACCGGTCACGGCCAAGAACCGCTCACAGAACGCCAGATCGCGCGTCGAGGCAATGTGGGTGTCCGCCACGCCCATCGCCCGCAACGCGGCCTGCTTCGCCGGACTCGCAGTCGCGAAGACCTCCAAACCCCACGCCCTCGCCAGCTGCACCGCAGCCGTGCCCACCCCACCGGTCCCGGCATGGATAAGGACTCGCTGACCCGGGCGGACCTGGGCCAGATCCCGCAGCGCATAGAGCGCGGTCAGGAACGTTGCCGGCACCGATGCGGCCTGCTGGAACGACCACCCCCGCGGCACCGCAGCCACCAACCGGCTGTCCACCACCCCCACCGGCCCCCACCCCGGCACCAAACCCATCACCGACTGACCCACCACCAGACCATCCACCCCCGGCCCGGCCTCCAGCACCACCCCAGCGCCTTCCCCGCCCAGCACTCGACCGTCCGCAACCATCCCCAGCCCATGCAGCACGTCATGGAAGTTCAGCCCGACCGCACGCAGGCCCACCCGAACCTGCCCCGCCGACAGCGCCGCGCCTGCCTCGGGCGCATCAACCACCGCCGTACTGCCCAGATCACCCGGCTCGGTCACCTCCACCCGCCACCCTGGGTTCCCGGGCAGAATAAGCTCCCCCGCCGCGGCCCCGGCCCTCGCCAACCGCCTACCGAACGCCGCCACACCACTGCCGCCGTCAGCAGCCGGACGGATGCGGATGTCGGGTTCGCCGGCATCCAGGGCCAGGGACAGGACGGCGTCCACGTCCACTTCGTTGGCAGGGTCCAGGCCGGCCGCCGGGTCGACATCGACCAGCAGCACACGCCCCGGGTGCTCGGACTGCGCCGAGCGGATCAGACCCGCCACTGCCGCACCGGCCAGGTCCTGCCCGGCGGGCGCACCTTGGGTCCAGACCACCAACCGCGAACCAGCGGTCTCGGGATCGGCCAGCCACTCCTGCACCCAACCCAACACCGTCACAGCAGCCGACTGAGCCGCTACTGGTACCGAATCGCCCAACGGGGCAGCCGGCACCACCGCCACCACCACCGGAGGAACCTCTTGCCCGATAGCGGGGGCCGTCTGGCCGTGCCGCGTCCACTGCACCACGGCGGTGTCAGAGCCCTGCGGGGCAGGCAGCGGGACCCAGTCCACCGTGAACAGCGACTGCCGCACGTGACGAGCAGCCCCACCCAACTGCCCCGCCGCAACTTCCCGCAACGACAGCGACCGCGCCTGCAAGACGGGTTCACCAACAGCGTCGAACGCGGTGACCGAGATCCCTCCCGACCCGGGTGTCAGCACCACCCGCAGGTGGCGGGCACCGCCCGCCAGCAAACGCACCCCCGACCACGCGAACGGCAGCTCCGTCCTCCCAGCATCACTGCTACTACTGCTACTACTGCTGGCGACGAGGAGACCGTGCAGAGCGGCGTCGAGCAAAGCGGGGTGCAGGCCGAACCCGGCAACATCACCGTCCGCGGCCTGGGGCAGCTCGACCTCGGCGTAGACGGTGTCCCCGGCACGCCATGCCTGGCGCAGGCCCTGGAACGCCGGACCGTAGGCGTAACCGCGCTGGGCGAGCCTCTCATAGGCGCCATCCACCGGAACCGGCTCCGCACCGACCGGCGGCCAAACACCCAACGGAACAGGAGCGCTCTCGGCCCCGACCGGCGTCAGCACACCGACCGCGTTCCGCACCCATTCGCCCTCCCCCTCACGGGAAGAGACCACGACCGTGCGTCGACCACTGTCGCCATCGCTGTCGCCGAGGTGGATCTGGACCTGCACGCCGCCAGAGGCGGGAAGGACCAGGGGCTCCTGGAGGGTCAGTTCCTCCAGGACACCGCACCCGGCCAGGTCCCCGGCGTGGACGGCCAGGTCCACGAACGCCGTCCCCGGTAGCAGCACGGTGCCGTGGACCGCGTGGTCGGCCAGCCACGGCATCGCGGCCAGCGACAACCGACCCGTCAACACCAACCCATCACCATCAGCCAGCCACACCGCAGCCGCCAACAACGCATGCCCGGAACGCTGCTGACCAGCCGACGAAGCATCCCCACGACCAGCCACCGGCTTCGGCCAATAGTGCTGCCGCTGAAACGCATACGTCGGCAGCCCAACCTTCACCGCCCGACCCTCATCAGCAGTCACCGCGGCCCAGTCCACGTCGACGCCCGCGGTCCAGGCGCTCGCCAGTGCGGTCAGCCACCGGTCCCGGCCGCCATCACCACGCAGCAAACTGCCCGCCGCCACCAGACCCTCACCCGCCTGCGCAACCGCCATACCCAACACCGGATGCGGACTGACCTCCACAAACACCCGATGCCCCTCAGCCACCAACCCGGCAACAACCTCACCA
>NZ_JBYIRL010000095.1:0-4993 GCF_057708125.1 Actinacidiphila sp. bgisy145 | reverse complement strand
GAACTGCACCTCGTCCAGCGGCGCGAACAGCTCCTCGCGCACCGCCCGCCGGTAGTCGTGCTCGTCCCCGACCACCCGCAGATGCTCCGACAACCGGGCCCGGTTCGACGTCGCAGAGGCGGCGCTGGAGGTGAAGGCATGCCCCTGGCAGGCAGCCAACTGCGCGGCGAGGTCACCGATCCGCACCGGCTCCCGGTCCACCTGCAGCCGCAAGCCCTCCCCGACGCGCCCCCGCGCCAGGAAGAACACCCGGTGCACCACCTTGCCGACCGACCGCAGCCACAGCCCGGTCGTCACATACTCCACAGCCCCGCCTCCGGTGCGCCGCCCGTACTCCAGCCACCACACCCCCGTGCGGTCCTGCTGCTCGTCCCGGTCGGTGTGCCGGCTCAGCAACGTTCCCGCTGCCTTCCCCGACACCGACAAGGCGGTCTGCGACACATCCGCGTCCAGCAGGACCGTGACCAGCATCGACGCCGACAAGGACTTCCCGGATCCGTTCGGCCCGGCGAGCGTCAGCCACCCGTCGGCGAACAGCAGTTCCTCCTCGGCCCAGGCCCAGGAGTTCACCACCCCGGCCCGCGTGGCTGCCACCGGCCTTCCGCGACCGGCACCCCCAGTCCGACGTCACCGGCCCCGACGGGCCCGTTCCCGGCGATCCTCACGCGTCCCCCTCACTCGGCTCGATACCGGACGTCCCGCCGGGCTCGGGCTCCGCCGTGCCGCGGGCCGCGTGCGCCACCCGCACCCGCCACAGGTGCCCCCCGGGCGTCGCCCGCCACCGCTCCGCCTCACCCGCCACCGGCACCAGCAGCCGTGCGGCCGCCAGCTCCCCGATCGCTGCCCGCGCCAACGCAGGCAACTGCGCCTTGTACCCGGCCGCCCAGTTCGGCATCACCGCCCGCACCTCCTCCAGCAGCTCCACCACGTCACCCACCTGCACCACGAAGCCGGCCCGGTCCCGCTCGGCCAGGTGAGCCAGCAACGCCAATGCGGCCTGCCGTTCCATCCGCCGCCCATTGGGGAAGTCCATCGCGGTTCCCAGCCCACTAGGATCGGTGACCTCCCACCAGTCCCGGCGCACGCTCACCCCCAACCCCAAGCCGGCCAGCAGCGCCAGCCCCCGCTCCCGGCCAGCCAGCGTGTGCAAGTACGCCGTTCCCGGCGTCTGCTCGTCGAAGGGATCCACACCCGGGTCGTCCACCAGCCGCCGCAGCGCCTGCAGCCGCCGCTCCTCCACCGATGCCACCTGGTCCGGCTCCGGAGCCACCGGGTCGAGCAGCGAAGCGGTCGACAAGGCCGCCGCATGCTCCTGCGCGGGCAGCCCGTCCAGGCCGAGCAACGCGGGGGACAACGACGAGAACCGCGCCGCCAACCGGTCCCTCGAGGCGGTCACCACAAGGTCGGCGTCCTCGTCCACCACGACCCGCTCCAGGTCGGAGTCCGCCTCCACCGAACCCTCCGCCTCCAGCACCTGCAGCGCGTCCACCAGGTTCTGCCGGTGCCAGCGGGCCTCCTGCTTCGACATCCCTTCCCCGGCCACCCACTGCACCCGCGGCAGCCCACCCGAGGCGGCCTCCTGCGCGCACACCTGCGCGAGCGCCTGCATCAACTCCCGTACGCTCATCCGCGGCCGCCGCCACAACTGCTCACACACCAAGCACACCAACACCAGCGCCTCCTGCGACAGCAGCACCGGACGGCCCCCGCCGCGAGCCACCGCAGGCCCCCGGTCACCCGGGACATCCACACGCCGCTTGTGCAGCCGGACCAGCTGCGCCACCTCCAGCACCTCCAGCGTCCAGCCCAGCTCCGAGCGAAACAGCCCCGCGAGCGCGGCCTGCCCCTTCACCGCCGCCCGGTACAGCTCCGGCTCGGCCTCGGCCCGAACCCGTCCCCGGTCCACCAGCACCCGGGCCGCATCCCGCAGATCGGCCTCCAACGCCTCGCCGTTCATGCCACCCCCTGCACAACCGCTTCTCCGGCCCGCTCACTCGCATCGACACGAATACGCAGATCCGGGCCGGTCAACACCCCTTCGGCGAACTCCACACGGACCTGGCGGCCCGCCGTCCCCGGACGCACCCGCACCACGACGTTGGCCCCCTCGGCCACCGCGGACCCCGACCCCAGCACGGGGTCGAACTCCTGCCGCGCGACCTCAATCGCCCGCAGCAAGATCACCAAAGCATCCGCCGCCAACCCCGCGAAATGCTCCAGCCCCACCTCCCCGGGCGTCACCAGCACCCGGGCGAACCGACGACGCAGCTGCGCCTCCTCGTGCGCCTGCGCCAGCGCGCTCTGACGGTCCACGGCGGTGTCCGCCAGCTTCCGCGGCCTGCCACCAGGCCGCCCCACCCGCTCGTGCTCACGCAGCGTCACCTCCACGCGGTGCGCCGCGATCCCGGCCGCCGCCACCGCCGCGTGCGCCACGTCCTCCTCAGCCGGCCCGATCTGAGCGTGCCACGCCGGCCAATCGCCGAACGCCGCCCCGTACACGCGCCGCGCCTGCTCCCCGCCGCCCTGCCGGTGCAGGCTGCGTGCCACAGAGCGGAAGTCGGCCCCCAGATCCGCGCCCCTCCTCCTGGCCGCGTAACGCCGGTCGATCGCGATCAGGAGCGTGTGCACAGCGCCGGTAGCCGAAGCGATCAGCCGGTAGACCGTCCCGTCGGGTGTGAACCACGCCTCCAAGTCGGCCAGACGACGCATGCGCTCGTCCACCCAGTGCTGCTGCTCGGCCGGATCCACCAGACCCGCGTGCACGGCCGCGGTCTCCACGACCGGTCCGTGGCCCGTCTCCCGCAACGCCGCCAGCGCGTTCCCCACCCGCCGCAGCGCGCGTCCGTACTCGCGCGGGAACTGCCGCAGCGCCTCGAGCACCCGGTCCCGGTTCCTGCCGAACACGTCGTCGTCCGTGACATCGGACTGGACCATCTGCGCCAGCGCACCGTAGAAGTCGGCCGTCACGCGTTGGAGCTCGTCGATCCGGGTCCGCACATCATCGAGATCACCCGTCAGCAGCCCAGGATCGCTTCCGAAATGCTCCAGCATCCGGCGGATCGTCTGCTCCACACCGTCCAGCAACCGGCTCGGCAACTGCAGTGCACGACGTGAATCCAGCACCGCTGCCCGCACAGCGGCTACCAGCGCCCGCCCCCGCAGCGTCAACGCCCAGGCCTCTTGCCGCGAGATCACCCCGCGGTAACTGCGCACCGGCGCCGCATAGTCCCGAAACGGCTTGGCTAGATCCCACCTGGCCAGTTGCTCCAGCGACGCCAGCAACTGCTCCTCGGCCAGCGCGTCGTGGTAACCCACGGTGCGTAGCTGGTCGAGGATCTGAGCCGGTGTCCACATCGGGCCGCGGGTGGACAACTCCTCCAACGCGGCCAGCAGGGCCGTATAGCGTTCCCGCACCAGGTCCTCCGGCAGGGCGAACACCGTCCAGTCGCTGGACAGAACGCTCCGCCACCACTGTCGCGATTGATCCATACCGGCTCCCTCGCCCCCTACCACTCGCGCGGGCTTCCCAGTGTGAAGGCCACCACTGACAGATCTCCCACGAACCGGGAGTAACGGCCGTTTCCACGGGGACGCAAAGGATCACCGACCAGCACCTCGCCGCCCCGGCCGCCTACCGGGGCAGCGACGCAGGCGACCCGCTCGGTGCGGGACGGACTTCCTGCGGCGCCAGGACCGGTGTGTGCCAGGATCGCCATGTAAAGGAGGGTGCGCGGTGAGTTCGCTGCAGGTGGATGTGCTGGCCTACGAGGCACCGTGTGAGCGGTGTTCCTTCTCCCTGTGGTGGGTGTTCGGGCTGCTGCCGTCGTCCCGGCCGCGCGGTGAGGAGTTCACCACCACGGACTTCCCCGAGGCCGTCGACATGGCGCGCCGGATCCTGGCGGCACCGGACGGTGACACGGCAGACGTCGCGGCACAGCTGTATGACCGGCCCGCCTGGCAGCGGGGCCGCAGCTTCAACCCGAACCGGTGTGGCGCTTGCGGGCATCACGCCGACTGGCACGCCCTCGACGCGATCCTCACCCACGTCTACCACCACAAGGGCTGGATCCATGCCGCCGCCGGCCGGGTCCCCGTCCCCGACTGGCGTGCGATCAGAGGCGGCGGACAAGGGGTCCACTGGCCGTACTGCTGACCACCGCCCGCTCCGGGTTTCGCCCTTGAGCTCTCGATCCGAGACGTACCCCCACGCCGAGCACATCCGCCGGTACGTCGCCGACGGACACCAGCTGCTCTGCCTGCGCATCCGCCTCGAACCGGGCGGCGGCTATATCGCCCCGACCGAACTCCTGCCGCA
This sequence comes from Actinacidiphila sp. bgisy145, assembly GCF_057708125.1. Classification (NCBI taxonomy): domain Bacteria; kingdom Bacillati; phylum Actinomycetota; class Actinomycetes; order Kitasatosporales; family Streptomycetaceae; genus Actinacidiphila; species Actinacidiphila sp. bgisy145. The sequence continues at coordinate 678 of NZ_JBYIRL010000095.1, read as the reverse complement.
CGACGGCTCCACCACCGGCGTCGAGCAGCCCTCCGTCGCTGCCTTCTGGCTCGGCCGGTCTCCGGCTGTCATTTGAACGATCAGCCGAGCACCCCGTACTTGGTGCCTGGAAGCAACACATTCTCCGGGAGAGGACGCGGACGCCACCGGCAGGCGTACGCCGGGAATTGGTAGGCAACGCCGGTCTGGTAGTGCCTCGCCCGCCCGTACCAGCGTGGGCCGCCAGGTACGGCGATTGCGTCGATCCGGTCAGCGCTATGAACAGTCAGCAAGGACTCAACTCACGCATAGCTGCTTTCGTGACGGTCGGCAACGTGCCGCGGGACTCTCCACACTGGGCGCCGGCAGGCGCCCCTACGTGTTCCTCGGTCTCTCAAGCTCGGCTCGCCAGAGCCGAGCAACGCCGAACCTTGTTGGGCTCTCTCCGGCAGGGGAGAGCCCAACTCAAATAACTGGGAAACCAGAACCTTTGACATCACTGGGCGCCGGCAGGCGCCCCTACGTGTTCCTCGGTCTCTCAAGCTCGGCTCGCCAGAGCCGAGCAACGCCGAACAGTTGGCTCATGGGCCGTCAGGCCCATCCGTTCCAGTACCAGCACCACAAACTCGGGGCCCGCCAGGGCCCCGATCCTTGACTTAACTCACAGTCATGCCGTCAGGCATGACGACGCGTCTATCG
>NZ_JBYIRL010000094.1:0-5279 GCF_057708125.1 Actinacidiphila sp. bgisy145 | reverse complement strand
GACAACAACCCCTCATCCCCCAACACCTCACGCAACCGCCAACCAACAAACGGCTCCAACGCCGCCGCGCACCGCTCCATCGCCGCCGCGAACACCGGCTCCTCCTCCCACAACCGCACCCCCATCCCCACCCACTGCGCACCCTGACCCGCAAACACAAACACCGGCCGCGACACAGAACCAGCAACCCCGGACACGGCCCCGGCCGAATCCCGCCCCGACGCGGCAGCAGTCAGCCCCTCCAGCAACTGGCCACGGTCCCGGCCGACCACCGCAAGCCGGTGCGAGAACCCCGTCGTCCGCGTCACCGCCAACGACAACGCCACATCCCCGACCGAGACCTCAGGGCGAGCGTCGACGAACTCAGCCAACCGACCCGCCTGCGCCACCAACGCCGCATCAGACCGCGCCGACACCACCCACACCACCGCACCCGCAGACTCCGACCCATCCTGGGTAGGAGCCTCCACAGCAGGGACGTCCAGGGCAGGGACATCCTCTGCAGGCTGCTCGAGGATGAGGTGGACGTTGGTGCCACTGACGCCGAACGAGGACACCCCCGCCCGGCGCCGGCGGGGTCCTGCCTCCCACGGGCGTGCGCTGGTGAGCAGCCGGACCGCTCCGGCCGACCAGTCCACGTGTGAGGACGGGGCGTCCACGTGCAAGGTCTGCGGCAGTATTCCGTGGCGCATCGCCTGCACCATCTTGATCACACCCGCGACACCAGCGGCGGCCTGGGTGTGACCAATATTCGACTTCACCGACCCCAACCACAACGGCCGACCCTCCGGCCGACCCTGCCCATACGTCGCCAGCAACGCCTGCGCCTCGATCGGATCACCCAACGCCGTGCCGGTCCCGTGCCCCTCCACCACGTCAACATCACCCGGCTGCAACCCCGCGCTGGCCAATGCCTGCTGGATCACACGCTGTTGCGACGGACCGTTCGGCGCCGACAGACCATTACTGGCCCCGTCCTGGTTGATCGCGCTACCCGCCACCACCGCCAGCACCCGGTGCCCGCGCGCGCGGGCGTCCGACAACCGCTCCAGGACCAGCACACCGACACCCTCACCCCACCCCGTGCCATCAGCCGCCTCCGCGAACGGCTTGCACCGCCCATCAGCAGCCAACCCCCGCTGCCGCGCAAACTCAGCGAACACTCCCAAAGCAGCCATCACCGTAACCCCGCCGGCCAACGCCAGCGAGCACTCACCCGACCGCAACGCCTGCGCCGCCAGGTGAATCGCCGTCAACGACGACGAACACGCCGTATCGATCGAAACCGCGGGCCCCTGCAATCCGAGGCAGTACGCCACCCGACCCGACGCCACACTCGCCGTCGTACCCGTCCTCGCGTACCCATTCCCGTCGTCCTGCTCCCCGGCCCGATACCCCGAGGCGGCGATTCCGGCGTAGACGCCTGTGTCGGTCCCCTTCAGCGAACCCGGAGCAATCCCCGCGTCCTCCAACGCCTCCCAGCACGTCTCCAAGAGCAGCCGCTGCTGAGGGTCCATCCCCAACGCCTCACGCGGACTGATCCCGAAGAACTCCGCATCGAAATCACCCGCATCACCTACGAACCCGCCCACCCGGGCGTAATCCTGACTCCCATCATCGGGATCGAAGACACCCGAACCCTCCAGATCCCAGCCACGGTCGCCAGGGAACCCCGACACCGCATCGGTCCCCCCGGCAACCAACCGCCAGAAACCCTCCGGATCCTTCACCCCACCCGGGAACCGACAACCCATCCCCACGATTGCCACCGGCTCCTGCTCGCGTTCCTCCAGCTTTCGCAGGCGATTGCGCGTCTGGACGAGCTCGGCCGACGTCTTCTTCAGATAGTCGAAAAGTTTTTCCTGGCTTTCCATCAATGGACCCCCTCGTCGATTCGGCAATCAGTTTTCATCTGATGGCGACTCATGGAATCTGAATTCTTTGTCAAGGAAGTCAAATACCTCATCGGGAGTCGCCGAATCAAACGCGGAGGACTCATCGGATTCCGACCGAGAATCTCCCTGCACCTCTACCCATCTCGACAGCATTCCGCGCAGGATTCTCGTAATATCGTCGGGCTTCTCACAGCTTCCCGCCATCTTCAGAAGATTGGATTCGACCTGGTTGAGCTCGCCGATCATTGTCGCCATTCCTGTTTCGCCATCGGCAAATATTCCCGGCCGCAGGTGACGGGCGAGCTCAACCGGTGTCGGATGGTCAAAGACGAGAGTCGCGGGAAGAGTGAGGCCGGTCTCGGTGGCGAGCCGGTTGCGCAGCTCCAGTGCGGTCAGCGAATCGATCCCCATGTCGCGGAACGCCCGCTGAGGGTCCAGCTCCGCCGGGCTGGCATGACCCAGCACCACCGCCGTAGCGGTCCGGACGACCCGCAGGACCTCCTCCTCACGATCGGCCGGGCCGAGCCCGGCCAGCCGCGCGGCCAACCCGCCTCCACCCGCGGCTGCCGCGGCAGCGACAGGACGACCCGGAGAACCCGCCGTCAGACCACTCAACAACGGTGAAGGCGAAACACCCGGACGAGACAGCGCGGCCAAGTCCAAACGGGCCGGCACCACCAACGGCACGTCCCACGCGACCGCGGCGTCGAACAGGGCCAGACCCTGGACGGTCGACATCGGCTCGATGCCGCCGCGACGCAGACGGGACAGGCCCGCACCCTCCAGCTGCTCGGTCATCTCCGAGGTCTGTTCCCACAGCCCCCACGCCAGCGACTGACCGACCAGGTGACGTTCCTGGCGATAGACGGCCAGGGCGTCCAAGAACGCGTTCGCCGCGGCATAGCTACCTTGCCCCGGATTGCCCAGGATGGCTGCGGCCGAGGAGTACAGCACGAACCCGGCCAGTCCCATGTCCTCGGTCAGCTCGTGCAGGTTCCAGGCCGCGTCAACCTTCGCCGACAGCACCGGTGCCATCCGCTGCGGTGTCAACGACTCCACGGTGCCGTCGTCGATCACGCCGGCTGCGTGCACCACTGCTGTCAGCGGCCGCTCGACTGCGATCTTGGCCAGGACCGAGGCGAGGGCGTCCCGGTCGGCGGCATCTCCGGCCTCCACCCGCACCTCCGCACCCAGCTCAGCCAACTCCGCAACCAGCCCGGCCGCGCCCGGTGCGGCCGGGCCGCGTCGCGACAACAACACCAGATGCCGTATGCCACGCACGGTGACCAAGTGCCGGGCCAACTCCCCACCCAACGTCCCCGTCCCACCCGTGACCAGCACGGTGCCCTGCGGGTCCCACTCGGCGGGCGCGGCTCCGGGCTCCTTCGTCACGCCCCGGGCCAGCCGACGCCCGAACACCGCCACACCGCTGCCGCCGTCGGCTGCGGGACTGATGCGGATCTCCGGCTCGTCAGCACCCAGTGCCAGGGCCATGACGGTGTCCACGTCAGCGTCCCGGGTCGGGTCCAGGTCGGTGGCCGGGTCGACGTCGACCAGCAGCACACGCCCCGGGTGCTCCGACTGCGCCGAACGCACCAGGCCCACGACCGCGGCACCGGCCAGGTCCTGCCCGGTGGCTGCGCCCTGGGTCCAGATCACCAACCGCGCGTTGTCCGTCTCGGGATCGGCCAGCCACTGCTGCACCCAACCCAACACCGTCACAGCAGCCTGGTGGGCCGCCTGCGGCTCCGACATCCCGAACGGGGTGGTCGGCGCCGGGGCGACCACCACCGGCGCCAGCTCGGACCCGACCGACTCGCCATGCCGCACCCACTGCACCGCGACGGTGTCAGGGGTCTGCGGCACCATCAGTGGGACCCAGTCCACTGTGAACAACGACTGCCTGGCCGCCCGACCCGACCCGCCCAGTTGCCCTGGTGCAACCTCCCGGAGCACCAACGATCGTGCTTGCAGAACGGGTTCACCAACAGCGTCGAACGCGGTGACCGAGACCCCAGCTGCCCCAGGGGTCAGCACCACCCGCAGGTGGCGGGCACCGCCCGCCAGCAAACGCACCCCCGACCACGCGAACGGCAACCCCGTCGCCCCACCGTTGTCGCTGCCACTGCTGGAACTGCTGGCAGTGATGAGGGCGTGCAGCGCGGCATCGAGGAGGGCAGGGTGCAGGCCAAACCCGGCAACGTCATCTTCGACGGCCTCAGGCAGCTCCGCCTCGGCGTAGACGGTGTCCCCGGCCCGCCATGCCTGGCGCATCCCCTGGAACGCCGGACCGTAACCGTAACCCTGCCGAGCCAGCCTGTCGTAGGCATCGTCGACCGGAACCGCCACCGCACCCGCCGGAGGCCAAACGGACAGCGGAGCAGGGACGGGCTCGCTGCCGACCGGAGCCAACTCGCCCACCGCGTTCCGCACCCACTCGCCCTCCCCCTCGCGAGAGGAGACCCTCACAGTTCGCCGGCCACTGTCGCCATCGCTATCGCCGACGTGGACCTGGACCTGCACGCCACCGTGCTCCGGCAGGACCAGAGGCTCCTGGAGCGTCAACTCCTCCAGCACACCACACCCGGCAAGGTCCCCGGCGTGGACGGCCAGGTCCACGAACGCCGTCCCCGGCAACAGCACCGTGCCGTGGACCGCGTGGTCGGCCAACCACGGCATCGCAGCCAGCGACAACCGACCCGTCAACACCAACCCATCACCATCAGCCAGCCACACCGCAGCCGCCAACAACGCATGCCCGACCCGCTGCTGACCAGCCGACAAAGCATCCCCACGACCAGCCACCGACTTCGGCCAATAGTGCTGACGCTGAAACGCATACGTCGGCAAAGCCACCCTCCGGGCCCCACCCTCCCCACCGTTCACGGCAGCCCAGTCCACCTCCACGCCCGCCGACCAAGCGCCCGCCAGCGCGGTCAACCACCGGTCCCGGCCGCCATCACCACGCTGCAAACTGCCCGCCGCGACCAGACCCTCACCCGCCTGCGCAACCGCCATACCCAACACCGGATGCGGACTCACCTCCACAAACACCCGATGCCCCTCAGCCACCAGCGCGGCAACAACCTCACCAAACCGCACCGGCTCCCGCAGATTCCGATACCAATACCCGCCATCCAACCCGGCGGTATCCACCACCCGCCCCTCAAGCGTCGAATAAAACGACACCGCACCACTGACCGGGGACAGTCCCGCCAGATCCTCGCCCAACAGGTCCTCGACCGCCTCGACGTGCGCGGTGTGGGAGGCATAATCCACCGCGATCCGCCGCGCCCCACGATCCGCAAACGCCTCGACGAACTCCGCACACGCCTGCGCGGCGCCGGCCACCACGACCTGGCGGGGAGCGTTGACCGCCGCGAC
>NZ_JBYIRL010000093.1:0-5614 GCF_057708125.1 Actinacidiphila sp. bgisy145 | reverse complement strand
GCCTCCCCTCCGCCCCCCGACCCAGCTGGGCGGTCTCGTCACCGACCAGCTCGCCCGGCTGTGCGACATCGCGCAGCTGGACCGCACGGACACCGAAACCTACGTCCAGGTCCTGGCCGCGAGCCTCGGACCCGCCGCGACACGGTCGTTGGCACTCCCGCCGCCGGCGCCTACCCTGCTTTCCGACGACCACACCCCGGTCGAGTACTCGCTCGCCTTCCTGCCCGGCGCCACTCCCGCGCTGCGCGTGCTGGTCGAACCCGGGTGCGAGAGCGGCGACTTGGCGGAGAACGGCCGGACCGGGCTGCGGGCGATCCGCGCGATGGCCGAGCGCTGGGACTTCTCCACCGCCCAACTCGACCTGCTGGAAGACCTGTTCCTCCCCGACCACCCCGCCGGTCCGTTCGCCCTGTGGTGCGCGCTGGAACTGCGGCCCGGCGGCGTCCCCGGGGTGAAGGTCTACCTCAACCCGGCCGCCAACGGCCCGGACCGCCGCGCCGCCACCCTCCGCGAGGCACTCCGGCGCCTCGGCCACCACCAGGCGTTCGACGCGCTCCCGCCGGCCGACGACCACCCCTTCCTCGCCCTCGACCTCGGCGAGTGGGCGGCGCCGCGGGTGAAGGTGTACTGCACCCACGACCGCCTCACCGCCGAGCAGGCCGGCCGCTACTCCCGGCTGGCACCCGCCGAAGGCCGGGACCAGGCAGCGGAGTTCTTCGACGCCATCGCCGGTGTCGAGGAGCACGGGAGCCCCACCCGCCGCGCGCTGACCTGCTACTCCTTCACCGACACCGCGACCGGGCGGCCCAGCGGCTTCACCCTGCACATGCCGGTACGCGCCTACGTCGGGCACGACGGCGCCGCCCGCGACCGCACGGTGCGGATGCTGGAGCGCTACGGCATGGACGCCGGCGCCCTCGACCGGGCGCTGGCCGCGGTGACCTCCCGCCGGCTGGCGGACGGTGTGGGCCTGGTCGCCTACGTGGCGCTGGTGCACCAGGACGGCCGGGCCCCGCGGATCACCGTGTACGTCTCCGCGGAGGCGTACCGGGTGCAGCCGCCGCGGCCGGCGGCCGCCGCGTCCCCGCACCCCCTCGCCACCCCCTAGGAACCCCCACACCCTCAGGACCTCCGCACCACGGAAGTCCGCACCGCAGAACGACAGAACGACAGGAGCAGCGGTCCGCATGGAGCCTTACCGGATCAAAGTAGTGGAACCCATTCCCGTGACCACGCGGCAGCAGCGGGAGGAAGCGCTGCAGCGTGTGCACTACAACCTGTTCGACCTGAGGGCCGAGGAGGTGACCATCGACCTGCTCACCGACTCCGGCACCGGTGCGCTGTCGGCCGCGCAGCAGGCCGCCGGCATGGCGGGCGACGAGTCGTACTCCGGCTCGCGCTCCTTCTACCGGTTCCACGAGACCGTCACCGAGCTGACCGGCTACTCCCACATCCTGCCGGCCCACCAGGGCCGCGCGGCCGAGCGCGTGCTGTTCAACACGCTGCTGGAGCCGGGCCAACTGGTGCTGGCCAACACGCACTTCGACACCACCCGGGCCAACGTCGAGCTCTCCGGCGCCGAGGCGCGGGACCTGCCGTGTCCCGAGGCACGCGACCTGGACAGCTCCCACCCCTTCAAGGGCAACATCGACCTGGAGGAGCTGCGCCGCACGCTCACCGGGCCGGACGGCTCCCGGGTCGCGGTGGTGCTGCTCACCATCACCAACAACGGCGGCGGCGGCCAGCCCGTCTCCATGGAGAACATCAAGCAGACCTCCGCGCTGTGCCGCGCCCACGGGGTGCCGCTCTTCCTGGACGCCGCCCGCTTCGCGGAGAACGCCTGGCTGGTCACCCGGCACGAGCCCGGCTACCAGGACCGCACCCCGCGGCAGGTCGCCGAGGAGGCGTTCCGCCTCACCGACGGCTGCGTGATGAGCGCCAAGAAGGACGGCATCGTCCACATCGGCGGGTTCATCGGCCTCAACGACGGCGAACTCGCCCAGCGCTGCGAGCTGCTGCTCATCGCCACCGAGGGCTTCGCCACCTACGGCGGGCTGGCCGGGCGCGACCTGGACATGATGGCGCAGGGCCTCAAAGAGGTGACCGAGCCGGCCTACCTCGCCGAGCGGGCCGACATCGCCCGCTACCTCGCCGACCGGGTGCGCGCGGCGGGCGTCGACATCCTGGAGCCGCCCGGCCTGCACGCGCTCTACCTCAACGCCGGCCGGCTCTTCCCGCACATCCCCGCCCACCAGTACCCGGGCCACGCGCTCGCCTGCCAGCTCTACCTCGAAGGCGGCATCCGCTCCGCGGAGTTGGGCTCCCTCTACCTCGGCGAGGAGGACGAGGACGGCAACCCGACCAAGAGCGCGCCCTACGAGCTGGTCCGCCTCGCCCTGCCGCGCCGGGTCTACACGCGCAGCCACTACGACCACATAGGCGAGACGCTGGCGAAGATCGTCAAGAACGGCGAGAGCGTCCACGGCTTCCGGATCACCGAGCAGTCCCCGATCCTGCGGCACTTCCGGGCGACGCTCGTCCCGGTGCCGCTGGGCGGCTGAGCCACCCCGCGCGGTGCGTCCGGCGCCCGTACCGGGGCCGCGTTTCGAGGCAGCTCGAAGGGCCGGCCCCGGTGCCGCGCGTCGGCCCGGCACCGGAGGGCGCCCGCGTGCCGGTCCGACGAGGCAACGCCCCGTACCGGGTGCGGCCCGCGGCGCGGACCTAGAGTCGTCGGCGACCGGACCCGCGAGAACCCCGCGCGCACCGCGGTGAGTTGAGGAGGCCCCCGTGGCATCGCCCTGCGACCCCAGGTACGCCCCGGCGGGCGACGTGGGCACCGCCCTCATGATCGTCGACTCCCGGCTGCGGGCGGTGTACGAGGACAGCGGCGGCCCGGACCCCGAACAGCAGCGCCTGATCGAGCACTTCACCTCGTCCATGAGCCCGGCCGAGGCGAACGACGTGCTGGACGGCGCCTGCACGCTCATCTACCTGTTCGCGCGCTGGCTGACCGCGGCCTACGCGGACCACGGCAAGGACGTCGTCGAGTGCGTCGTGCCCGACCTCGTCGAGACGATGCGCAACATGCCCCGCAGCATCCGCCCCGAGGCGATCCCGACCATGGCCGGCCTGGTGATCGCCGCGGCGACCGGCCTCGGCCCGGGCCTGTGGCGCAAGCAGTACGGCTTCTGGACCGAGAGCGAGATGACCCCGCTGGAGGCGACCGCCTTCCTGCTGGCCGAGCGCATCAACCACCTCACCGACGACCGGGACTTCGCCACCCGCCTGGTCGCCGACGCCCTCGCCGGCGCCGACCGGGACTGACCCCAGGGCCGCCGCGGGCACCGGCGCACCGGCGCACCGGGCGTAGCATCCGTGCCACCGTCCGTTCGAGAGGGGCACCCCGCCATGCATCGCAGCCGTGTGTACGCCGTGTTGCTCGACACCCCGAAGGACGAGGCGGGCCGGGCGGCGGAGTTCTGGGCCGCGGCGCTCGGCGCCACCGCCCGGCCGTTCGCGCCGCAGCCGCAGTTCACCACGCTGCATGACGCGATTCCCGGGCTGGTCACGGCGGTTCAGGCGGTCGACGACGCGCCGCGGATGCACCTGGACATCGAGACCGACGACCCGCAGGCGGAGACCGCCCGGCTGGTCGCGCTCGGCGCGGAGCAGGTCGCGAGCTGGCTGGAGTGCCGGGTGCTGCGGGCGCCCGGCGGGCACCTGCTGTGCGTCCTGCCGGTCGAGAGCGACCCCGAGACCTTCCGCGCCCACGCCGACATCTGGCCCTGACGACATCCGGCCCTGACGACGGCTGGCCCTGACGAGGCTTGAGCCGCCGCCCCGCCGCTGTGACGGACCCCACCCGCCCGGCCCGCCCCACCCGTCACCGGCGGCACGGCCGGCCGGTGCGGGCGGCGGCCGGACCGCGCGCCGCCACCGGCTGTTCGCCTCCCGTACACCCGGGCATCGACGCGCGCTGACAGCTTCCCCGACATGGAAACTCCCAACATGGGCATCGAGGCCAGGCTCGCCGAGAAGATGAGCATGGCCGAACAGCACGAGTACCTGCGCACCAAGCTGAGCCGGCGGCGGCTGGTGGTCGGCGGCGCGGTCGCGGCCGGCACCGTCGCCGCCTCCGGTCTGCTCGGGCAGAGCGCGAGCGCCGCGGCGCCGACCCTGGTGGGCCGGCCGGCCACCGGGCATGGCGTGGACGGCTCGCTCGTCGCCCCGTTCGGCCGGCACCTCCAGTACGGGGCTGACCCGCGCACCCAGTTCACCGTCTCCTGGCAGGTGCCGCTCGCGGTCACCAAGCCCTTCGTCCGCTACGGCCTCAAGCCGTGGGCGCTCAGCCACAAGGTCCAGGCGGAGGTGCGCGACCTGCACACCCCGCAGCTGACGAACAGCAGTCTGCCCGCCGTCGACCAGTACTACCAGCACGTGACGCTGACCGGCCTGCACCCGGGCACGACGTACTACTACGGGGTGGGCCACGACGGCTTCGACCCGGCCGACGCCGCCGCGTTCGCCACGATCGGCTCCTTCACCACCGCGCCCGCGAGCAGCGAGCGCTTCACCTTCACCGCGTTCGGCGACCAGGGCGTCAGCTACCACGCCCTCGCCAACGACTCCCTGATCCTGGCCCGCAACCCCGCCTTCCACCTGCACGCGGGCGACATCTGCTACGCCGACCCCGACGGCTCCGGCCAGTCCTCCGACTCCGGCGACTACGACGCGCGGACCTGGGACCAGTTCCTCGCCCAGACCGAGTCGGTCGCCTCGCGCGTGCCGTGGATGATCACCACCGGCAACCACGACATGGAAGCCTGGTACTCGCCCAACGGCTACGGCGGCCAGGAGGCCCGCTGGACCCTCCCGGCGAACGGCCCCCGCCCGGCCAACCAGCCCGGCGCCTACTCCTTCGTCTACGGCAACACCGCCGTCATCGCCCTCGACGCGAACGACGTGTCGTACGAGATCCCGGCCAACTACGGCATCAGCGGCGGCGGCCAGACCGCGTGGCTGGACGCGACCCTGGCCGGCTACCGCAAGCAGCGCGGCATCGACTTCCTGGTGGTCTTCTTCCACCACTGCGCCTACTCCACCACCAACCAGCACGCCTCCGAGGGCGGGGTGCGCGAGCAGTGGGTGCCGCTGTTCGAGAAGCACCAGGTGGACCTGGTGATCAACGGCCACAACCACGTCTACGAGCGCACCGACGCGATCCGGGCCAACGCCGTGTCGAAGAACCTGCCGATCGGCGAGACGGTCCGCCCGGCCACCGACGGCGTCGTCTACGTGACCGCGGGCGGCGCGGGCAAGAGCCTGTACTCCTTCCCCGTCGCCGACTCCTACGAGGGCAACGTCAAGGACCTCGACTCGGTGCCCAGCTACTACCAGGCCAAGGGCGGCCACGTCGCCGAGACCGTGCACTGGTCGCGGGTGCGCTACACCGGCTACTCCTTCCTGTCCGTCGACGTCCAGCCCGCCCACACCGGGCGGGAGGCGACCTTGACGGTGTCCGCGATCGCCGAGAGCGGCGAGCGGATCGACCACTTCACGGTGGCCCGCAAGGCGAAGTGACAGCCAGCGCACGGGGGCGCCGCACCAGCAGCGG
>NZ_JBYIRL010000092.1:0-5875 GCF_057708125.1 Actinacidiphila sp. bgisy145 | reverse complement strand
CCCCCCCCCCCCCCCACCCCCGCCGCGCCCCGGCGCCGGTCCGGCCCTGTGGACACCGTCCGCCGCCGCGGACACCGTCCGTCACCGGTGAACGGCCTTGCGTACGCGGCCTGGTGGACCCGCCGCAGGCTCGGGCGCGGCGGCCCGCTCCGATCGGCGGAACCGGGCGTTCCGCCGGTGAACGGGGCTACAGTTGATGATCATGGCCGAACGTCCGTTTGAAGCAATCGGATTGAGCGCGCCCGCGGACCGGGTCTATCCGCTGCTGGTGGCGACCAGGGGGATGGCGGTCGCCGAACTGGCCCGGCAGGCCGGGCTGTCGGCGGAGGCCGCGCGGGCCGCGTGCGGGGAGCTGGCGGTCCGCGGGCTGGCCCGGCTGGACCCGGACGGCCGCTGGTACCCGCGGCCGCCGCACGAGGGGCTGCTGCCGCTGCTGACCCGCGCGCAGGAGCAACTGCTGCGCGGCCGGGAGCTGTTCGACCGGCTCACGGTGGAGTACCAGCAGGTGCACGAGGGCCACCACCGCCTGGAGGAGGCGGTCCAGGCCGTGCAGGGCGCCGAGGCGGTCCGCACCCGGTTGGACGCCGTACTGCGCGGCGCCCGGGCGGAGTTGCTGGTTTTCGCACCGGGCGGCGCGCAGCCGCCCGAGGTGGAGCCGCACGGGCGGCCGGGCCCAGCAGCGGGCCCGGCGGCAGGCCGGGCGCACTGGCCCGGCGGGGCGGGCTTCTTCCGCGCGGTCGGCTCCGGCGTCCCCGCCGTGCGGCGCCAGGTCGTCGTGGAGCGCGCGGTCGTGGCGCGGCAGCCGGACGGTGCTCCTGACGCGCTCGACGGGCTGCCGCCGGACGCGGAGGTCCGCGCCGCCGACCGGCTGCCGGTCCCGATGTGCGTCGCCGACCGCTCGGTGGCGCTGGTGCCGCTCGGGGCGGGCGCCGCGCCCGCCGAGCCGGTGATGCTGGTGGTCGGCGCGAGCGGGTTGCTCGACGCGCTGGTGGCGCTCTTCGAGGGCGTCTGGTCCGGCGCGGTGCCGCTCGCCCGGCCCGGCTCCGAGGGCGGCGGTCTCCAGCAGCGCATCCTCGCGATGCTCGTCATGGGCAGCACCGACGCGGCGATGGCCCGCTCGCTGGGCGTGGCGATCCGCACGGTGCAGCGGCGGATCGCGGCGATGCAGCGCGCCGCGGGCGTCGACAACCGCATCCAACTGGTCTGGCACGCGGCCCGCAACGGCTGGCTGGACTGAGCCGCGGCACCCGCCGGCACCGTAAGCGGAACCCGCGCTCCCGCGCCCGCGCCACCCCCGCGCCCCGATCCGGCCGGAACTCGCCCGCGCATCCCACCGCCGCCACGCGCCCCCGTGCGCCCCGCCCCCGGCCCGGCACACCGCCCCCGCCGGGCGCGAAGCGGAACCACCCAGCTCACCGCGCTGCCCCGCCCGCCCGGCCTCCGTGAACTCCCCGCGTCAAGAGGCCGGTCGGTGTGAGTAACGTGATGATCCACCATGGTTGGGGTGAGGGTGCCGTGTGGGCCCGGTGCGCCGGATGGCGTGAATGCGACGCTCCGACGCATGGCAACGATGTCAGGTATCCGTCAACGCGTAAAGGATTCATAAGGGGTCGGTGAGGCACAGGTATACGCCAGCGGTCCGATCGGGCCGCAGCCGGGCAGGTCCCGGCACCAGGTCACGCCCAAGGAGATCCACCTTGCGCATACCGTCCCTCAGACGCGGCGCCCTCGCCGCGCTCACCACTGCCGCGCTCGCCGCGCTGGGGCTCCAAGTGCCCCTGGCGGCAACGGCATCGGCCGCGCCGACGGCCACCAAGTCCCACACCGACGTGGTCCACTCGTGCGGCACCGCGAAGCCCGGCGCGTTCTCCTGCTTCGCGCTGCGGCGCACCGATGTCTCCGCCAAGAAGGGCGTCCAGCCCTTCGCCACCACCCCGGCCGGCTTCGGCCCGGGCGACCTGCAAAGCGCCTACGCCCTGCCCGCCGACGGCGGCGCGGGCCAGACCGTCGCGATCGTCGACGCGTACGACGACCCGAACGCCGCGGCCGACCTGGCCGTCTACCGCGACCAGTTCGGGCTGCCGGCGTGCACCGTGGACAGCGGCTGCTTCACCAAGGTCAGCCAGCGCGGCAACACCGACGACCTGCCCTCCCCCGACTCGGGCTGGGCCGGCGAGATCTCCCTCGACATCGACATGGTCTCCGCTGTCGCGCCGAACGCCCACATCCTGCTCGTCGAGGCGGACTCGGCGAACTTCGAGGACCTGGGCGCCGCGGTGGACGAGGCGGTCGCCCTCGGCGCGAAGTACGTCTCCAACTCCTACGGCACCGGCTACGACTCCTCACCGGGCAGCGGTGAGGACCCGTCCGAGCTGACGTCGATGGACCCGTACTACAACCACCCGGGCGTGGCGGTCGTGGCCTCCTCCGGCGACGGCGACTACGGGGTGAGCTACCCCGCCGCCTCGCAGTACGTCACCTCCGTCGGCGGCACCGCGCTGGCCAAGGACACCGGCACCACCCGCGGCTGGTCCGAGTCGGTGTGGCACAACGCCTACGGCGGCCCGGGCTCGGGCTGCTCGGTCTACGAGCCCAAGCCCGCCTTCCAGACCGACACCGCGTGCGCCAACCGCACGGTCGCCGACGTCTCCGCGGTCGCCGACCCGGAGACCGGCGTCTCGGTCTACCAGACCTACGGCGGCGGCGGCTGGTCGGTGTACGGCGGCACCAGCGCGTCGTCCCCGATCATCGCGGGCGTCTACGCGTCGGCCGGTACCCCCGCGGCCGACACGTACCCCAACGCCTACCCCTACGCCCAGACCGGCGCGCTCAACGACGTGACCAGCGGCAACAACGGCAGCTGCTCCCCGGCCGCGCTGTGCACCGCCGGCGCCGGCTACGACGGCCCGACCGGGCTCGGCACGCCCAACGGCCTGGACGCCTTCCGCAGCGGCCCGCACGGCGTGATCACCGGCAAGGTCACCGACCACGCCACCGGCGACCCGATCTCCGGCGCCACCGTCAAGGCCGGTGACCACAGCGCCACTTCCGGCGCGGACGGCACCTACAAGCTCGACATCCCGCCGGGCTCCTACGACCTGACGGCCGCCGCCTACGGCTACTCGACCGGCTCGGCGAGCAGCGTGCAGCTCGACGACGGGGGCACCGTCACCCAGTCCTTCGCGCTGGACGCGGTGCCGCAGCAGACCGTCTCCGGCAAGGTCACCGACGGCTCCGGCCACGGCTGGCCGCTCTACGCGAAGATCACCGCGGCCGGGGTGCCCGGCGGCCCGGTCTTCACCGACCCGACCACCGGCGACTTCTCGCTGACGCTGCCGCAGAACAGCAGCTACACCCTGCACATCACCGCGGACTACCCCGGTTACAAGGCCGTGGACAAGACGGTCACGGTGGGCACCTCCGACCTGACCGCGAACGTGTCGGTGCCGGTCGACCCCTCCTCCACCGACGCGCCGGGCTACTCCGTCTCGCTGAGCGGCTCGACCGAGCCCTTCACCTCGACCGACGGCCCGCCGGACGGCTGGACCGTCACCAAGGCCGACGGCACCGTGGGCGGCTGGTCGTTCGCCAACGAGGGCGGCCGCACCAACGCCACCGGCGGTGACGGCAACTTCGCCATCGTCGACAGCGACCACCTCGGCCAGGCCAACAGCCAGGACACCTCGCTGGTCTCGCCGCCCCAGGACTTCAGCACGGCCACCGGCCCGCTGCTGGCCTTCGACACCGACTACAAGTCGTACAGCAACTCCGTGGCCGACGTGGACGTCACCACCGACGGCGGCAGCACCTGGTCCAACGTGTGGCACAAGACCACCACCGCCGCCAACGGCCACATCGAGGTGTCCCTGGCCGACTACGCCGGCAAGAGCGGCGTCCAGGTGCGCTTCCACTACACCGGCAGCTGGGCCTACTGGTGGGAGCTGGACAACGTCTTCATCGGCCAGCGCAGCTACGACCCGGTGGCCGGCGGCATCGTGGTCGGCAACGTCACCGACGCCAACACCGGCAGCGGTGTCAACGGCGCCACCGTCACCAGCGGCGACGCCCCCGACGACCACACCACCACCGTGGCCACGCCGGACGACCCGAACGTCGGCGACGGCTTCTACTGGCTGTTCTCGCACAAGACCGGCAAGCACCCGCTGACGGCGGCCGCCTCGGACTACACCTCGGCCACCGCCACCGCCAACGTCCCCTCCAACGGCTCGGTGGACCGCGATCTGACCCTCAAGGCCGGGCAGTTGAGCGTCACCCCGGCCTCGATCGCCAAGACCGCGGCGTGGGGCGCGAGCGCCACGCAGAAGGTCACCGTGAAGAACACCGGCAGCGCGCCGGCCACCGTCACGCTGGGCGAGACCCCCGGCGGCGCCACCGTGCAGGCCGCGGGCGCCCCGCTCAACCTGATCAAGGGCGACTACTCGCCGCTGGCGCTCGCGAAGCACTCCGGCTCCGCGGCCAAGCCCGGTGCGGACAAGGCCGGTGCGGGCAAGACGACCGACTCCGCCAAGGCGACCGCGGCGCAGGGTGCGGCCGGCGACGCCTGGCAGCCGGTCCCCGACCTCCCGGTGGCCACCGGCGACAACACCGTCGACGCCTGGCAGGGCACCGTCTACTCGGCGTTCGGCTTCACCGGCGCCGCCGACACCAGCGACCTGTACGCCTACAGCGCGGACAGCGGCGCGTGGACGAAGCTGGCCCCGGCCGCCGACACCCGCGAGTCGCCCGCGCACGGCATCATCGACGGCAAGCTCTACGCCGCCGGCGGCTGGGGCCCCACCGGTGACCCGGACGCCAAGCTGGAGATCTACGACATCGCCTCCAACACCTGGTCCACCGGCGCCAACTCGCCCAAGCCGTACGCCGGTTCGGGCACGGCGGTGCTCGACGGCAAGCTGTACTCGGTCGGCGGCTGCACCGCCACCGCCTGCGGCGAGAGCGACGTGACCGTGTACGACCCGTCCAGCGACTCCTGGTCGACGGCCGCGTCCTACCCGATCCCGGTGTCCTGGGAGTCCTGCGGCGGCATCGCGGGCAAGCTGTACTGCTCCGGCGGCACCACCGACGCCGGCAGCATCAGCTCCGCCTACGTCTACGACCCGGCGACGGACTCCTGGTCGCCGATCGCCGACCAGCCCACCGACGCGTGGGGCTCCTCCTACGCGGCGGCCAACGGCCTGCTGCTGGTCGAGGGCGGCGCCGTCAACGACAGCGCAGCACTGACCAACCAGACCTGGGCGTACGACCCGAGCGCGGACTCCTGGACCGCGCTGCCCAACGCCAACTCCTCGCTCTACCGCGGCGGCGGCTCGGCCGGCTTCTACGCCGTCGGCGGCCTGGTCGGCAGCACCCCCGACGGCACCGCCGAGGTGCTGCCCGGGTACGACCAGACCGGCTCCTCGGACGTCACCTGGCTGTCGGAGAGCACCGACACCCTGACGGTGGCGCCGGGCGCGAGCGCGAACCTCACCGTCACGCTCGACGCGTCGGCACCGGAGATCACCCAACCCGGCGTCTACACCGCCTCGTTGAGCCTCACCACCGACACCCCCTACCGGCTCGCGCCGATCGGTGTCGCCTTCACCGTCAAGCCCCCGGCCACCTGGGGGAAGATCGCCGGCACCGTCACCGCCTCCGGCGGCGGCCCGCTGGCCGGGGCGACCGTCCAGATCGACACCTGGGCGACGCACTACACCCTGAAGACCGCCAAGGACGGGACGTACGCGCTCTGGCTCGACGTGCGCAACAACCCGCTCCAGCTGATCGTGGCCAAGGACGGCTACCAGCCGACCGTGACCACCGTGAAGATCAAGAAGGGCGCCACCACGACGGCGGACTTCGCGCTGCTGAAGGACTG
>NZ_JBYIRL010000091.1:0-6224 GCF_057708125.1 Actinacidiphila sp. bgisy145 | reverse complement strand
CATCGGGTCCGCACCAGGTACTCCGCGGTCTGCGACACCAGCGCGTCCGGGTCGGGCGCCTGGTAGCCCGGCCACGCCTTGTGCAGCCGGGTGTTGCCGAAGACCTTCGGCCGGAAGAGCTGCGCGGAGAACGGCGACACGGACTCGAGCGCGTCGAGCACCGGCCCGTGCGGCAGGGTCCGCAGGCCGTTGATCAGGTTGGCGAAGGCGGCCTCGTCGACGAGCAGCGGCCGCAGGATCTGCCGCCGGATGAAGCTGGAGTCCTGCTCGAACGCGGTGAACATCAGGTCCACGATCCGGCCCAGCCGCGGGGTCTGCTCCAGGTCCGGGCAGACGTGGTAGTAGCCGGGCTCGGCAGCCAGCAGCGCCATGGTCGCGTTGACGGTGAACTCCCCGGTGCCCAGGGAGACCGGGATGTCGGACAGGCCCGGCATCAGCGACAGCAGCCCGTAGTAGAGGAGCTTGAGCGTGTTGTGCACCGCGTTGTACTGGGTGACGCGGCCGCTGTCGTCGTCGGCGATGATGGTGGGCACCCGGGCGATGGTGGCCGGCAGCCCGCTGTCCTGCACCAGGCGCTCGGCCGTGTGCTTGGACCACTCGTAGTAGTTGGCGAACCGTACGGTGTCTTCGGCCGCCTCGGCGTCCGCGCCGTCGGCGCCGTCCGCGGCGGTG
The DNA here is from genome assembly GCF_057708125.1 of Actinacidiphila sp. bgisy145. Taxonomy (NCBI): domain Bacteria; kingdom Bacillati; phylum Actinomycetota; class Actinomycetes; order Kitasatosporales; family Streptomycetaceae; genus Actinacidiphila; species Actinacidiphila sp. bgisy145. The sequence continues at coordinate 5,552 of NZ_JBYIRL010000091.1, read as the reverse complement.
CGCGGCTCCAGCACCGGCCCGGCGGGCTCCTCGGCGATGTCGCCGACCGCCAGGCCGGCGGTGTACAGGGTCGACAGCAGGACCACGCGCTCCAGGTCGGGGCAGCGCTTGGCCAGTTCGACGACCTGCGCGGTGCCGCCGATGTTGACCGCCTTCGCGGTCTCCCGCGGGACGGCGAACTTGGTGACGGCGGCGGCGTGCACGATGTGCGTCAGGCCCGCGGTGGGCACCCCGTCGAGGGCGCCGGGCACGGTGAGGTCCGCCTCGGCGCGGGTGTACGCCAGGACGTCGCCGTAACCGCCGTGCTCGCGCAGGGCCTTGACGATCAGGCCGCCCACGTAGCCGGCGGCACCTGTTACCAGGACGGTCATGAGACGGTCACCTCCGCGAGGCGGACGGGGCGGTCGGCGTACGTTCGGGGCCGGCGCTGGCCGCTCACACCGCCTCCAGGATGGTGGCCTGCCAGTTGAGGCCGAAGCCGGCCATCGTCAGCAGCAGCCGGTCGCCGGACTTGATCCGCCCGGACTCCACCAGGGCGGCGAGGTTCAGCACGTTGTCGGCGGAGATCACGTGCCCGGCGTCGGGCAGCGTGACACTGACCACCTTCTCGGTGTCGATCTTGAACAGGTGCGCCAGAACCGTCCAGGCCACGTCGTTGGTGTTCTGGGTGATCACCCAGTCCAGGTCGGTGGCCTGCAGGTCGGCGCGCTTGAGGGTCTGCGCGATCAGCCGGTGCATGTAGCTGAAGTAGCTGCCCACCGTCTCGTCGTCGCTCGCCATGCCCAGACCGCCGTTGGTGATCTGGTGGCTGGCCACGAGGCGGAACCCGCCCTCGGTCGGCTGCCGGCTGACGACGCAGGCGGCGGCGCCGTCGGAGATCACGTTGTAAGCCTGCTCGTAGACCGCGTTCTCCGGGAACCGGTCGGCGGTCACGCACAGCACGCGTTCCCAGGTCGGCTCGGTGGCGAGCATCGCGCCCGCGATCCGCAGCGAACCCAGCATCGAGGTGCACGCCTGCTGGTTGAGGCCGATCGCTATCGCCCCGTCCAGCTTGAAGTCGGCCTGGAGCCGGCTCACCGGAAAGTCCATCAGGTGCTTGACGTCCCGACTGCTGCGCCATTCCTCGTCGCTGCCCACGTTGGCGTTGAGCGGCAGGCAGGTGGCGTACACGATGGCGTCGGCGCCGGCCGCCTTGTCGGCGATCGGGCGGACCGCGGAACAGGCCAGGTCGTAGGCCGAGGTCCCCGGCTCACACATGTAGTGCCAGCGGAATCCGGCGGCCTTCATGTCCTCGGCGGACGAGAAAAGCCGGCCCGCCGCCGCGGATTCGTCGACACTGCTTTTCCGTTCACCGAGCGCGTACTTGAACGAATCGATGTAGAGGGATTCCAACATCGAACTCCCGTCTTCGCGCCGGGCCTTCTCTGGCGCCGCGAAATTGTGTGGTCGGAATCATCGATGGGACGAGCATAGGTCCGGCGGCTCAGGTAAATCCCTAGTCAGTCCGGGACCGCGCGGGGCCGGCTCGCTGTTTCCGCGTTCAGGCGCCGGGCCGCCGGCGGAACACGCCGGCGGCCGGCCGTAATTCGGCAATGCCCGTTCGGCGACGGGCAGCTGCCCGTTCGCCCGGTGTTCGGTGCCCGGTGTTCGGTGCCGGTCGGTGCCGGTCAGTGCCCGAGGCTCACACGATCCGGGTGCCGGGGAGCTTCCCGGCCGACCACAACTGCCACATCGCGCGCCGCTGCGGCTTGCCGCTGGAAGTGCGGCGGATCAGGCCGTGCTCGCCGGAGATGACGGCGATCTCGGGGTCCGGCCCGAGCTCGGTGCGCAGCGCCTGGGTGACCTTGTCCGCCCACGGGCCCGGCTCGGCCTCGGCGAAGACGGCGACGCCGGGGCGGCCGCCGTCGCTCATGCTGACCACGGCCAGCCGGTTGAGGCCGGCCGCCTCGCGGGCCTTGAACTCCAGGTCCTCCACGTACACCGTGCGGGCCCGGACCTTGAGGCTGTCGCCCATGCGGCCCAGCACGTACAGGTCGCCGTCGTGCACGAACCCGGCGTCGCCGGTGTGCAGCGGACCGTCGAACGGCTCCTCGCCGACGTACCCGTCGGTGACCGAGCTGCCGGTGATGACGATCTCGCCGAGCGAGCCCTCGGGCAGCGCCTTCCCCTCGGCGTCGGCGATCTCCACCCCGACACCGTCCTCCGGTAGCGGCCAGCCCTGGCCGGCCAGCCAGCCGGTGCCGTCGCCGGCCTCGGGGGTCACAGCGCCGGCCGGCGGCAGCAGCAGACCGGTCTCCAGTACGGTCACCGGCTCGCCGAACCGCATCTGCTCCCAGTCCGGCCGCGCCACCCGCCCGGGGCGGCCGACCGCGCCCGCGGTGACCGCGGAGGTGTTCTCCGCCAGCCCGTAGGCGGGGTGCAGCGCGGCCGGGTCGAACCCGGCCTGGGCGGCCGCGGCCGCGAACGCGCGCAGCGCGCCCGGGTCGGGCACCTCGCCGCCGACGACCGCCGTCCGCCACCCCGACAGGTCCAGCTTCGCCCACTGCTCCGGGCGCAGCCGGCGCGCGACGTAGCCGAAGCCGAAGGACGGCGCACCGGAGTGCGCGGCCTTGCCGGCGCTCAGGCACGACAGCCAGCGCTCGGGGCTGCGGATGAATTGGTCGGGCCGCATCAGCCACAGGTCGCCCTGCCGGTCGGCGGTCATCACGCAGGTCAGCAGGCCCATGTCGTGGTTGAACGGCAGCCAGGACGCCATGCCGTCGCCGTCCTGCCACCGCATCCAGCGGCGCAGGATGGCGAAGTTGGCGTCCATGTTGTCCCAGGTGACCTGGATGGCCCGCGGGCTGCGGGTGGTGCCCGAGGTGAACTGGAGCACCGCGACCCGGCCCGGCTCCTGCACCTGCGCCGGGCTGCCGGCGTCCCGCCGCACCTCGCTGACCGGTGTCACCTCGGCCAGCAGCGGCGCCGACTCGGCGTCGGCGAAGGTCACCGCGGGCTTCGCCTGCGCCAGGATCGCGGCGGTGTGCGCGGTGTACTCCGCGCCCGCCCCGTACCCCGGCACCGGCAGCATCGTCGCGCAGCAGCCCGCGGCCCAGGCGCCGTACAGCGCGGCCAGCCCGTCGCGGTTGCCCGGCAGGGCGATCGCGACGACGTCGCCGCGGCCCACGCCCCGCGCGGCCAGGTCCGCCGCGACCCTGCGCGCGTCCTCGGCAAGCTCGGCGTACTCCACTCGCTCCCAGCCGTCACGCTCCCCGGCGAACCACACGCCGCGGCCGGGAGACGGCGCACTCAGCCACCCAAGTATCGACATGCGCCCATCCTGCACGACCTGGCGGCGATATTGACTAGGGATTTGCCTGAGTCACCCGGCCTACGCTCGCTCCATCGATGATTCCGCCCACACAATTCGCGGGAACGGGCGGCAGACCCGGCCCGAAGACGGGAGCTCGATGTTGGAACCTCTCGATATCGATTCGTTCAAGTCCTACCTGACGCCCAACGGCATTGAAAGCCGCGACGACGCTGCTATTTCCGTCTCTGGAGGCGACATGAGTGATCGGCTGCATGGGCGCACGGGAGACGAGACATGAGCCTCGCGGAATCCGTGGCAGCGGTGGCTCGGCGGCTCAGCGAGGTGTCCCAGCACTCGTACCAGAACCCGTACACCGCGCTGGACTGGCCGGAGTCCGTCGACCCCGGCGTGGACTGGTTCTCCTCCCCCGAACTCCTCAGCCTCAACGGCACCCCGTACTGGGACAAGATGTCCGAGGCGGACCGCAAGCGGCTGGCGTTCCACGAGGCGGTGAACTTCTACAGCCTCAACATCCACGGCGAGAAGGGCCTGATGGCCGGCCTCGCCGAGCGGCTGTACCGCAAGGACATGATCCAGGTGGCGGACTACCTGCATCACTTCCTCGACGAGGAGAACAAGCACAGCATCTTCTTCGGCGGCTTCTGCACCCGCTACGCGCGGGTGTACCGCAGCCGCCAGTTCTCCGTGGGTGAGGAGGAAGTGCCGCGGGACGTCGGCGACTTCCTCTTCTTCGCCAAGACCATGGTCTTCGAGGAGATCGTGGACCACTACAACTGGCTCCAGGCCCGCGACGAGCGGCTGCACCCGGTGGCCAGGTACATCAACCGCAACCACCACGTCGAGGAGGCCAGGCACCTGATCTTCGGGCGCAACCTGGTCACCGAGCTGTGGCGGACCAAGCAGTGGGACGCACAGACCGTCGACGACGTCCGCGGCCACCTCGCGGCGTTCATCACCAGTAGCTGGCGGGAGTACTACAACCCCGACGTCTACGCCGACGCCGGACTGGCCGACCCCTGGGAAGTAGCCGAGAGCGCGTGGAACTCCCCGGCGCAGCGGGAGCACCGCCGCACCGTCACCGCCAAGTGCCTCGGCTTCCTCGCCACCGAAAAGATCCTTCCCGAGGAGCCCGTCGATGCTTTCTGAGCCGGATTTCCGCGCCGAGCTGCGCGCGTGGGTCAGCGAGAAGTCAGGGGTGCAGGTCACCGACCACAGCCCGATCTTCGCCGACCGCACCCTGCGTTCGGTGCACATCCCCGAGCTGCTGCTGCTGATGGAGCGGCTGCGGGGCACCCCGATCGACGTCGAGGACCTGCGTCCGACCGACTTCCGCGACATCGACACGCTCGCGACCCGCTTCGGGACGCAGTCGTGATGCGCTGGCACGGCTCCGGGCAGGTCTCGCTCTCCGGCGAGCTGCTGCGGCTGGCCGGCGACGCGGACGCGGCGTTCCTCCAACTGGCCGAGGTGTGGGGGGCGCAGGGCGAACGGCACCCCTCCACGCTGCCGGCCGCCGTGCTGCGGAAGACCGGCTACCTGCGGTCCTTCCCGCACCAGGCCACCTTCGCGGTCGGGCTCGAGCCCGACCGCATCAGCGGCTTCGCCGAGGACCCCGACCAGGACCCGCGGCCGTTCCTCGGCCCGGCCGACGAGATCCTCACCCCGGCCGCCTGCTACCACCTCTACCCGGCGCACGAGGGCGAGGCGCTCGCCGAGCCGCTCTACCTGACCACGGTGAACACCTGCTACCGGCGGGAGCGGGAGTACGTGCCGCTGCGCCGCCAGTGGTCGTTCACCATGCGGGAGATCGTGTGCGTGGGCACCGCCGAGGAGACCGCGCAGTTCGCGCGGCAGACCAGCGAGGCGGTCACGCTGCTCTTCGAGCTGGCCGGCCTGGACGTCTCCTGGGAGCACGCGACCGACCCGTTCTTCGAGCCGGAGCAGAACCCGGCGTTCCTGATGCAGAAGCTGAGCCCGGTCAAGCGCGAGGCGACCTACGGGGACCTGGCGATCTCGTCGGTGAACCTGCACCACGAGCACTTCGGCGAGGCGTTCGGCATCACCCGGGACGGCAAGGACGCGCACACCGCGTGCGTCGCGTTCGGACTGGAGCGGTGGCTGGCCGCGATCCTCGGCACCCACGGCGAGGACCCCGCCTCCTGGCCCGATCTGCGGGCCCTGGCCGCGGAGGTGACCGCCAAGTGGCCGTTGTCGTGAGCGAACCCGTGCGGACCCGAGA
>NZ_JBYIRL010000090.1:0-6812 GCF_057708125.1 Actinacidiphila sp. bgisy145 | reverse complement strand
CCCTGGTAAGGGACGGCGACCCGGGGCGGGAGGAGCGGTCGGAGACGGCTCCGGTCAGCGGCTTAGTAGGGGCCGTTGACGTTGTCGATCGAGCCGTACACGTGGTACGCGTAGTTGCACGCGGCGACGATGTTGGCGACCGGGTCGTAGATGTTCGTCGAGGTGCCGGCCACGTGGTAGGCGTCGAACGTCGGCTGGATGGTCTGGAGCAGCCCCTTCGACGGGGTGCCCGCGGCGGCGTTGGAGTCCCAGTTGTTGATGGCGTTCGGGTTGCCGGACGACTCCCGCATGATGTTGCGGTAGATGCCGTTGTAGGTGCCCGGGATGCCGTTCTGCTTCATGATCGCCAGCGCCTCGTTGATCCACCCGTTCAGGTTGTCCGGGTAGGTCGTGGTGGCGGTGGTGGTGGTCGAGGCGGCGTCGGACGCCGTGGTGCCGGTCGAGGACGCGGTGGAACTGCTGCTCGACGTGCTGGACGCGGTGCTGCTGCTCGTGGAGCTGGAGGACGCGGTCGAGCCGGACGAGGTCGTCGCCGTGTAGCCGGTGCCGGTCGGGACCTTCAGCACCTGGCCGGGCTGGATGACGTACGGGCTGCTGATCTTGTTGAGGTGCGCGAGGGTGGGCCAGCCGCCCGGGGTGTGGTGCGCACGGGCGATCGCGGCCAGCCAGTCACCGCGCTTCACGGTGTAGTCGACGACCTTGTGTACGGCGCGCCCGGAGTGGGTGGCGTCCGCGGTCTGCGGCGCGCTCTTCGCGGCGGACGGCTCCGCGGCCTGGGCGGTGCCGGTGAGCGCGGCGCAGGCGATGGCGGCGAAGGTGCCGGCGACGACGGCGCCGCGGGTGGAGACCAGGCGCTTCCTCAGCGAGTCGGTCGGCTTCGTCGAGCGGTTCTGGGCGTGCTTGGGCATGGCTGCGGACCTCTTCCACGATTGCTTGTCGGCGGTGGTCGGCCCCCCTCTGCATTCCGACCGGCAATTCATTCGATTGATGCGCTGTGGCGAGCACATTGTTAGCAGCCGATAAAAGGGTCCACAATTGCCCTCAGTGCTATGCCGCTTAGTAGACGGCATTGATTTCCGCGTGAGCCGCGAGTCGTCCGCCCGGCTTTTTCCCGGGAAGCGCCCGCCGGCGAATGCACTAAGCTTCTTCGTAGGTGATGTGCGTCCTATGCTGTGCATCACGTGAGAGCGGCCGAGGCGCGAACGGGACGTGAGGACGCGGGCGCGGAAAGTGCGGGCGCGTTCCATTCTTAATAATGTCTTAGACGTGCAAAAGGTCTTAAATTGCCTTATGGCGTCGAAACGGACATAAGGGCGTGCGCCCGGCCGGAGCTATGGGCGATTTGGCGGGTTATGCCACTCCTGTGAATACGCTGAGCGGCGGCATGCGGAAGGGCGGGCCGCAACGGCCCGCCCTTCTGTCCTCGGATGCCCCGCCGGGTGGCTGCCCGGCCGGCTCAGCGCCAGCCCAGCTCCGGCGCCACGTGGGTCAGGATGCTCTCCAGCACGTGCGCGTTGTACTCGACGCCGAGCTGGTTGGGGACGGTGAGCAGCAGCGTGTCCGCCGCCTGGATCGCCTCGTCCTCGGCGAGCAGCTTCACCAGCGCCTCGGGCTCCGCGGCGTACGACCGCCCGAAGATCGCCCGGGTGTTCTCGTCGATCATGCCGACCTGGTCGCGGGATTCGCGGTCCTGCCCGAAGTACGCGCGGTCCCGGTCGTCGGTGAGCGCGAAGATGCTGCGGCTGACCGACACCCGCGGCTCGCGGCTGTGCCCGGCCGCTTGGTACGCCGCCCGGTACGCCTCGATCTGCTTGCGCTGCTGGACGTGCAGTGGCTCGCCCGTCTCGTCGTCCTTCAGCGTGGAGCTCTGGAGGTTCATCCCCAGCCGGCCCGCCCACTCCGCGGTCGCGTTCGACCCCGAGCCCCACCAGACGCGGTCCCGCAGGCCCTCGGAGTGCGGCTCGACGCGCAGCAGCCCCGGCGGGTTGGGGAACATCGGCCGCGGGTTCGGCTGGGCGAAGCCGCCGCCCTCGATGACCTTCAGGAAGGTCTCCGTGTGGCGGCGGGCCATGTCCGCCTCCGTCTCGCCCTCCGCGGGCGCGAAGCCGAAGTACCGCCACCCGTCGATGACCTGCTCCGGTGACCCGCGGCTGATGCCGAGCTGCAACCGGCCGCCCGAGATCAGGTCCGCCGCGCCCGCGGTCTCCGCCATGTACAGCGGGTTCTCGTACCGCATGTCGATCACGCCGGTGCCGATCTCGATGGTCGAGGTGCGCGCGCCGATCGCGGACAGCAGCGGGAAGGGGCTGCCCGCCTGCCGCGCGAAGTGGTGCACCCGGAAGTAGGCGCCGTCCACGCCCAGTTCCTCGGCCGCGACCGCCAGGTCGATGGACTGGTGCAGGAAGTCGGCGGCCGACCGGGTCCCGGAGTGCGGGTTCGGCGACCAGTGCCCGAACGAGAGGAATCCAATCTTCTTCACGTGCCCTTGAACCACCGGCGGCCCCCGTTTGATTCCCGCCCCGCAATGGCCGCCGCGATTCCCCCCTTCCGGCGGAATGCGGAATACCCCAACTCCGTTGCGGGGCGGCGGCGGAGTTTATTCGTGGGCGCTGAGCACGCCGCCGTCGCTGAGCACGATGTAGACGCCGTTGGCGTCGAGGCCGACGTCCTGCTGGTCGGCGTCGATCGTCGCGTCGACCGCGCCGTCGTTGCCGATGACCTGCGCGCGGAAGTGCAGCTCGCCGACCTTGGTCACCTTGACCGTCCAGTCGCCGGCCACCTTGAACGTGCCCGGGCCCTGGTTGTCGCCGCCCATCCAGGCGTGCAGCTGCCCGTCCAGGCTCAGCACGATGAACTCGTCGTTCGCGTCGATGCCCGCGTCGTGGCCGTGCGTCTCCAGTGTCACGAACGGCTCGCCGTTCGCGGTGACGTCGGCGCGGTAGTGCTCGTCGCCGAGCTGGTAGATCGCGGCCTTGCTCCCGTCCGGCAGGGTCTGGGTGCGGATCGGGCGCTGCGAGGTGCCCGTGCCGCCGGTGCTGCCGCCGGTGCTGCTGCTGCCGGAGGTGCTGCCCGTGGAGCCGCCGGCCTTGCCGACCGGCTGGGCGGGGGCGTCGGTCGTGGCGGAGGCCGCCGGCTGCTGCGTCGCCCCCGTCGTCGAGGAGGACGCGGTGCTGCCGGCCGGCGCCGACGGCTTGCCCGTGCCCGCCGCGTCCGACGCCGCGTCGGACGGCCCGCACGCCGAGGCGAGGAACACGGCGGCGGTACCCAGGACGGTGGCGGCGACAACGTGGCGGCGGTTCAGGCGGTTCATGCGGTTCCCCAAAGGTCGAACGGTCCAGTGGATCAACTGACACCCGCCAAGACCGCCCACCGCCCCTCCCGGGTTTCCGCTGTCCGCCCCCTGTGACACGACGGTGACGGCACCCCCACACGGCAACGAACCGGTTCCGCCGCCTCGAGGGCGCCGGGCGAACGGCGCCCCACCCGGCGGAAGTTGCAAAACCGGGCCCCGCGGGCGACAGATGGCCAAGAGCGGGTAAAACTCGCACGTCTGAACGACGAACAGGCCGCGGACAGCTGATACAAAGCTACGTCGGCTCTCGCCGTGGGCGAGCCGCCATGCAAGGGGGGCTTTGCGTGGAGTTCCGTTCGGGGGGCACTTCCGTGTGCGTGGTGGTCAGTGCGCCTGTGTGGCCGGCCGAGGCGCAGAAGAAGGAGAAGCGTTGATGGGGATAGCCAGGCGCGTAAGTCGGCGCCGGGGGGTGCTCGGCCCGGTCGTGGCCGCGGCGGCACTCGCGGTGGTCGGGGCGTCCGCGCCCGCGGCCGTCGCGGACAGCGGGGGAGGCGGCGGCGCGGCGCCGCAGCGGGTCGGCACGGCGCCGCACCTGCCGAAGGGCGCCGTGCGGACGGCGGCGCCCAGCGGCGCCACCGCGATCGAGCTGGGCGTCGAGCTCGCCCCGCGGGACCCGGCCGCGCTGCGTACGTTCATCGCGGACGTGTCCACACCGGGCTCGCCGCTGTACCACCACTACCTGGCCACCGGCGAGTTCGGCCCCAGGTTCGGCCCGAGCGCCGCGACCGTGCGGCAGGTCCGTGCGGCCCTGGCCGCCCAGGGCCTGACCGCGGGCAAGCTGTCGGCCGACGGCATGACGCTGCCGGTGCACACCACCCTCGCGACCGCGGCCAAGGCGCTGCACACCGGCTTCACCGGTTTCCGTACCGCCGACGGCCGCAGGGGCGTCGTCAACACCGCCGCCCCGCAGCTGCCCGCCCAGGCGGCGCCCGCGGTGGCCGGGGTCACCGGCCTGGACACGCTCGCGCACCTCACCCCGCACCTGTCGCCGCAGGTGCGGAAGGCCGCCGCGTCCACCGCCACCGCCAGTGCCGGCACCGGCGCCCGCACGGTCGCCCCGGCCGTGACCGGCCGCACGCCGGCCCTGTGCTCCTCGGCGAAGTCGGCCCTCACCGCGGCCGGCGCCGTCGACACCCAGGCGTACTGGAGCCCCCGTTCGCTGGCCACCGCCTACGGCATGGCCGACCAGCCGGACGTCGGCACGGGCGTGTCCGTCGGCATCTTCGAGCTGGAGAACTACGGCACCAAGGACATCGCGGCCTACCAGTCCTGCTACGGCACGAAGGTCTCCGTCAGCGCCGTGAAGGTGGACGGCGGCCCGACGGCGCCGGCCGACACCGTCGACGCGTACGGCTCGCAGGTCGGCGTGGAGTCGGCCCTGGACATCGAGGACCTGATCGGCCTCGTCCCGCAGGCGTCCCTGGTCGTCTACCAGGGCCCCGACGCGGCGGCCGCGAGCGACCAGGACGTGCTGGACGTGTACCAGAAGATGGTCACGGACAACAAGGTCAAGGTCATATCGACCAGTTGGGGTGCCTGCACCGCCGACCAGTCCAGCGCGTTCCTCCAGGGCGAGAACCAGATCTTCGCCGAGGCCGCCGCCCAGGGCCAGACCGTGACGGCCGCCTCCGGCGACGACGGTTCCGGCGACTGCTGGTACGACGGGAACGGCGACGGCACCAACGACGACCCGAACGGCGGCCGCGTCGCCGTGGACGACCCCGCCGGACAGCCCTACGTGCTGGGCGTCGGCGGCACCACCATGACCGGCTCCAAGGCCACCCAGAGCGCCTGGAACAGCGAGGGCGGCGCCACCGGCGGCGGCGTCTCGTCGTACTTCTCCATGGACGCCGCCAGCGGCTACCAGGCCGACCGGCGGGGGACCGGGTACTTCGACGCCTGCTCCGCCGGCGTGGACAAGGACTGCCGGCAGGTTCCGGACGTGGCCGCGCTGGCCGACCCGGACCAGGGCTACCTCGTCGACTGGGGCGAGGCGTCCAAGGACCCGGCGGACGCGGGCTGGTACATCATCGGCGGCACCAGCGGCGCCTCCCCGACCTGGGCGGCCCTGGCCGCGCAGGCCGACCTCGACCTCGGCTGCGCCGCCGACGGGCCGATCGGCTTCGCCAACCCCGCGCTCTACCGGCTCCCGTCGAGCGCCTTCCACGACATCACCGACGGCACCAACATCGTCCCCGGCCAGAACCTCCAGCCCGCCGGCCTCTACACCGCAGGCCCCGGATACGACCTGACCACCGGCCTGGGCACGCCGCAGAACGCGCGCACCACGATCGCCGCGCTGTGCCAGGCCGTCTCCCCGACCGTCGGGAGCACCTTCACCCCGGTCAACCCCGCGCGGGTGCTGGACACCCGCGCCAAGATCGGCGTGACCACCACGACCCCGGTCGCGGCTGGCGCCAAGGTCGTCCTCCAGGTCGCGGGCAGCGCGGGCGGCGCGGTGCCGTCCTCCGGCGTCGCCTCCGTCGTGCTCAACGTCACCGCCACCGCCGAGACCACCGGCGGCCACTTGATCGCGTACCCCGACGGCGGCACCCAGCCCACCTCGTCCAACCTCAACTGGACGCCCGGGCGCAACATCCCGAACCTGGTGATCGTGCCGGTCGGCGACGACGGCAAGGTCGACCTGGTCAACGCCTCGTCCGGCACCGTGCACTTCGTCGCCGACGTCTTCGGGTACTTCTCCACCGCGTCGTCCGGCGCCACGTACTACCCCGCGGGCCCGACCCGGGTGCTGGACACCCGCGCCGCGGTCGGGGTCGGTACGACGACGCCGGTGAAGGCGAACGGCACGGTGGCCCTCAAGGTCGCCGGCGCGGGCGGGGTGCCCGCCACGGGTGCCACCGCCGTCGTCCTCAATGTGACGGCCACCGCCGAGGCGTCCTCCGGCCACCTCATCGCCTACCCGGGCGGCACCACCCGGCCCGACTCCTCCAACCTCAACTGGATCGCGGGCAAGTCCGTACCGAACCTGGTGGTCGTGCCGATCGGCGCGGACGGCACGGTGGACCTGTACAACGCCAGCTCCGGTACGACCCACTTCGTGGCCGACGTCTTCGGCTACTACCGGGCCGATACCGGCGGCGCCCTCTTCCACCCGGCCGGGCCGGTCCGGCTGCTCGACACCCGCAACGGCACCGGGGCGCCCAGCGCCGGGCAGCTCGCCTCCACCGGGTCGCTGTCGCTCAGCCTCGCCGACGGCGGCGCTCTGGCCGGCGCCAAGGCGGTCGTCCTCAACGTGACCGTCGTGAACGGGACCAAGGGCGGCGTCCTCACGGTGTGGCCCGACGGGCAGACCCGGCCCACCTCGTCCAACCTCAACTGGTCGGCCGGGCAGACCATCGCCAACCTCGTGACGGTCCCGGTGGTCGACGGCAAGGTCGACTTCCACGCCAGCGCCGGCTCGGTCGACGTGGTCGCCGACCTCTTCGGCTACTACGCC
>NZ_JBYIRL010000089.1:0-7286 GCF_057708125.1 Actinacidiphila sp. bgisy145 | reverse complement strand
TATCTGGACGCTCGTCGGCACCGCGACCGGGGTCAGCGTATGGGCCAACGCCCTGCACGCCGTCCGCCTCAACGACCAGGCGCCTTCTGCCGGCGGGTTGCAGCTCGGCGACACGGTCGTCGCCTACCTGTCCACCGTCGCACCGCTGGCCCTGGCCGGAGCTGTCCACCTGTACATCCTCATCGCCCGGGGGCCGGACAACCACGCCGACCGGGCTGACCGAGCCGGTCACGACCGGGCTGGTCAACGGTCACCGCACCCCGGTCACTCCTGCGCCGGTCAGCCGGTCAGCGCGCCGACCGACCCGTCCCGGGTGACCGCCAACCCGCCCACCGCGCCCGCCCGGTCACTGACCCGGGCGGGTGACCGACCGGACGCCACCGCGCCGGTCACCGGTCACCAGGACACCGACGTTCGGGGAAAGCAAGGCGCTGACCTGGGCGGTCAGCCGGTCAGCGGCCCGGCGGTCAGTGGCCGACCGGACGCCACCGAGCCGGTCACCGCCCGCCCGGTCGGCCACCTGCCGGTCACTGACCTGCCGGTCACTCCTGCTCCGGTCAGTGACCGCGAGCCCCGCAGAGCCGGTGACCGGCGTCCTGACCTGGACACCGAGGAGCTTCTGGAGATCGCCCGGTCAGCGGTCAAAGCGCAGGACAAGCTCACCCGGCAGGTCGTCGCTCAGGCCATCCGGGGTCAGCGGATCCCGCTGTCCAGCGACACGCTGACCGCGCTGATGGCCCAGCTCCGCGAACAGCGCGACGAGCCGGTCACCACCTCCCGCGACTGACCGGCCACGCGAGGTCGGGTGACCAGGCCGGACAACCCGGCCGGTCACCCGCCCCCGGACAGCCACCTTCCGACTTCCTCCGACCGACTGGAGAGCACCGTCATGCGCACCAACCCCGCCACCCCGGCCGAGGTGGACACCTGGCTGGCCGTCCTGGTCAGCCAAGGCCACCTCCACTGCGCTGAAGCAGGCCCGGACACCACCTGGGTCGTGCAGAAGGGCCGTCACAGTCGCCCGTGGACGCTGCACCATCCGGTCCTGGCGATGGACTTCATCGAGGACATCCTGCGCGAGGTCCACCAGCAGGAAGCGGAGCCTGGCCGGTGACCGCCAACGACACCTCGCCCACCACCCCGCAACAGGAGCGTGAGGTCACCACGGCCCTCGGGGCAGCAAGTTGTGGGGTAAGGAGTCCTTACCCCGCTCCCGCCCCGGACGGGGCGGAAGCTTCCCGTTCGGCAGCAGGCCCGGGGGTGCCTGCTGCCGAACGGGAGGACGGCCCGGGGGCGCCGTCGAGGGAGGAACAACCGCCGTCGCCACCGCAATCGCGCGCTGCCGTCCGCACAGCGCCGCGCCGTCGACTGCGCCAGAGCAGCCTTCGCCCGCACCGCATCTGCCCCCGATTCAGCGATGACGAGTGGATTGCCGTGCAACAGGCAGCCAGCGCCGCGGACCTCGCCCCCGGCGGCTACACCGCAGCCGCCACCCTCGCCGCTGCAACCAGCCTCAACCCCACCGCAGCGGTCGCGGACTACCGGCGCGGGGTGCAGGAGCTGATGGAGTCCAACCGGCAGCTCGCCGCCGTCGGCAACAACTTGAACCAGGTCGCCCACTTCCTCAACGCCGGAGGGCAGCCCGCCACCGATCTGCGACGGCTCCTGCACCGCATCGACACCGCACTGGCCGGGGTCGACGGCGCGGTGGCGTGGATGGTCCGCCGGTGATCCCCAAGATCCGGTACGGCACCCGCAGCACGTACGGGCTGGTCCGCTACCTGTTCGGCGCTGGCAAACGTGACGAGCACACTGACCAGCACGTGGTTGCGTCCTGGAACGACTACGCCCCCGACCCGGGTCGCAACCCGCAGCACACCATCGCCCAGCTCGCCGGCCAGCTCGACCAGCCCGTCAAAGCGCTCGGGGACCGGGCGCCGGAGAAGACGTTCTGGCACTGCTCGGTGCGCGCCGACCCCGGCGACCGGCGCCTCGAGGATGCCGACTGGGCGGACATCGCCCGCCGCATTGTGCGCGCTGTCGGCATCGCGCCCGAGGGCGACACCGCCGCGTGCCGCTGGGTCGCGGTCCGCCACGCGCAGGACCACATCCACATCGCCGCCACCCTCGTACGGCAGGACGGCCGCCGAGCCGACCTGAAGTTCGACAAGCGCAAGGCCCAGGCCGAAGCCCGGCAGATAGAAAAGGACTACGGCCTGCGCCAGCTCAACCCTGGCGACGGCACCGCCGCCAAAGCCCCCACCAGCCAGGAACGCTTCAAAGCCGAACGCACCGGCCGTGCCGAGGCCCCGCGCGAGACGCTCCGCGAAGCCGTCCGCCAGGCCCTGGCCGGAGCCGCGACCGAAACCGAGTTCTTCACCCGCCTGAAGGACAAGGGCCTACGGGTCAAACCCACCCTGGGCTCGTCCGGCGACGTCCTCGGCTACGCAGTGGCCCTGCCCGGTGACCGCAACGCCAAGGACGAACCCATCTGGTTCGCAGGCTCCACCCTGGCCGCCGACCTCTCCCTGCCCCGCATCCGACTCCGCTTCACCGGCAGTACCCCCGACCAGGACGCCCCGCCGCGAACCGGCGGCGCGCGCACCAACCGGTCGGCGCCCGCCCGGGGACGCCGAGCCGCCACTGGGGTCGCCGAGCGCGCCGTGGCCCTTCTGGACAGTGACGACGACGGCGAGGCCGCAGCCCAGCTCGTCGGGATCGGCGAAGTCCTGGACGCTGTCGCCCAGACCTCCCCGGCCGCCACCCGCGCCGAACTGGTCGCCGCCGCCCGCTCCTTCGAACGCGCCACCCGCAGCCACATCCGCGCCGAACAAGCCGATGCCCGCGCGCTGCGCTCCGCCGCGAGGGGCATCATCCAGGCCGGCGCGGCGCTGGGCCGGGCGAGGACGGCGGCGCCACCGCGATGCTCCTGTCCACCCTGGTCCTGGCCGCCATCACCGCCGCCCGCTGGCACTCCGCCCGCGGACACGCCCAGCAAGCAGCAGCCTCACGCCAGACCGCCCAGCACCTGCGCGCCGCCTACCAACAGGCCGCCGCTTCACCCATGCAGGCCCTGCACGCCCACGGCCGAGCCCTGCCCGAAGGCCAGCGCCGCGGCTATGAGATCACCATCCGCGCGGCACTGCCCCACGATCTCCCCCGCACCGATAGCGAGGCCCAGCACGATGCGCTGGCCGCCACCCTTGCCCAGGCGGAGCACGCCGGCCACGACCCCGAGGCTCTACTCCAACAGGCCGTCGACATGCGTGAACTCGACTCCGCCGAGAACGTGAACGGCGTCCTGGTCTGGCGCCTGCGCCGTCTCGCCGACCTCCCTGCACACCCTGGCCCCATCTCCCCACTCCCGAAGGCCGGCACCGGTCGCACTGCGCCTCCGGCTCGCCGACCTGGTGTCCACCGTGCGCCGCCCTCGGAGCCCCGCCCGGATACTCCGGATCCCCGCAACCGTCCGCCACGCCGCTGACACTCCGGTCCGAAAGGCCCGCATCCGGCCCTGCCGGACCGGCTGAAACCCCCTGGACAACCGGCCCCACCTGCTGTTATGGATGAACAGACAGGCTCACAAACGGAGATGACGCTCGTGCTCAGAACGAACGACCACCGCGCAGAGGCACCTCCCGCCCCGCCTGCTGCCACCGCCGGCGGCGACCCGCTGCTGCAACTCCAGCACGAACTCCAGCCTCCCACCGGCCCCCGCGTCTACCGCTACATCCGCCACCCCCAGGTGCTGGCCCTGCGCGGCATCCCCGTGATGTGCACGGCCTGCCGAGCGCGGCGGGACTGGCTCCTGATCAACGAGGGCCGCAACGTCTTCATCCAGTGCCGCTGCAACAACCGGTGGCACGAAAACGTTGTTGCTACCCCTCGTCGGGGCGATGAGGACACGCCCGGCACACGTCCCGCAGATGCTCACCGGCCGGTTGCTACCCCTCGTCGGGGCGATGAGGCCAGGCGGTCGCCGAGACCGCGGGCCGCCGCCTAGCCGAGGTTGCTACCCCTCGCAGGGGCGATGAGGACAGGACTCCCGGCACTCCTACTCCTTGACCCCGCTGCAGTTGCTACCCCTCGCAGGGGCGATGAGGACGACCCAGGGTGCGCATGGCGCCGGCGTCCAGGCGCAGTTGTTGCTACCCCTCGCAGGGGCGATGAGGACACCCGCCCGGAATGTGCCGGGCGGCCCTTCCAGGATGTTGCTACCCCTCGCAGGGGCGATGAGGACTACGGCGGGGATGTCGCCGCCGGAGACACGCTCGTCCTGTTGCTACCCCTCGCAGGGGCGATGAGGACACGAGCCGCACCTGGAGGGCGGCCACGACCTGTTCGTGTTGCTACCCCTCGCAGGGGCGATGAGGACCACCAAGGCCAAGGTCGAAAGCGCTGTGCGCATGAGGTTGCTACCCCTCGCAGGGGCGATGAGGACGGACCCGTTCGACGAGCTGCTCGGGCGTGCGGGAATGTTGCTACCCCTCGCAGGGGCGATGAGGACACCTGGCTGTGGTGAAGGGCCGGCGGGTGCGCGTGATGTTGCTACCCCTCGCAGGGGCGATGAGGACGTGCGCGGGCGTCCTTGGTGCGCCAGTCGTCAACGTGTTGCTACCCCTCGCAGGGGCGATGAGGACGAGTACGAGACCGCCGCATCCGGCCGCCGCGCGATGTTGCTACCCCTCGCAGGGGCGATGAGGACCCCACGGTAAAGCTGCAGGTCGGGTGGTGGTGAGGGTGCCGTTGTGGCTGGGGTTTTGCAGCGGACCTCCGGTTGTGCGGGTGGGCCCGGTGTGGCGCTGAAACCGTACGGGCGGGCGGCCGTGTGAGCCCGCTGTCAGATGACTTCTCCGGGTTGGTAGGTCTGGTGGTGGTCGTGGTGGATGGAGCGTAGTCCGAGTTGAGGGTCGTATTCGGCGTCGATGGTGTGGATGCGGAGGCGTTTGTTGTAGCGGGTTGAGTGGGTGGCCCAGTGGGGGAGGGGGATGAGGTATTGGTCGGCGTGGAGGCGGCCCTCTTTGCGGTTGTTGGCGGTGGTGAGGGCGGTTTCGTAGCGGGGGACGTCGGTGAGGCGGATTGCCTCTGTTCCTTCGAATTGGGTGTCGAATTCTTCGGCGAGGCGGGAGCGGTCGGCGAAGGGAGCGTTGAAGGTGAGGAAGGCGTTGGTGAATCGGGTGCGGTGGTCTTCGACTTCGGTGCGCCAGCGGGTGCCCCAGGGGCTTTGGTAGATCTCGTTGAGCCAGTGGGTGACGGTTTGCTCGTCGATGGGTTGGCCGTTGTGTCGGGTGAGGATGTTCCAGGCGAGTTGGGTGGGTTCGGCGTCGTAGACGCCGTCGGCCCAGAGTTTGTCGCCGGTGCCTCGGCGGGTGGTGTAGGCGGCTTGGTGGACGATGACGGGGGAGGGTGCTTTGGTGGCGAGGCGGTTGACGCGGCCGAAGCGTTGGAAGAGGGCTTCGAGGTTGGCTGCGGAGGTGTGGCAGATGTCGAGGTCGAGGTCGAGGGAGACTTCCAGGGCTTGGGTGCCGACGAGGAGTCCGGGGCGTCGTGGCCGGCCTGCTCCGAAGCGAGCGGTCAGAGCGGCTTCGATGGTGTCGCGGTCCATGCGGCGGTAGCGGGAGTGCAGCAGGAGCGCGGAGCCTTCTCCGTGGAGTGCGGTGCAGTGGGGTTGGAGTTCTTCGAAGAGGGCGATGGCGTCGCGGATGTTGTTGGCGACGGCGAGGACGGAGTGCCCGGCGGTGAGTTCGCTGCGGATCTCGTCCACGGTGGCGTCGTCGGTGAGGTGGGCTTCGCGGAGGTGGAGGCGGTGGCGTACGGGGGCGGGGGCGTCGGTCGGCGGTTCGATGAGGGTGGTGTGGCCGTCGAGGGTGTCGTGGACGAGGTCGGCGAGGACTTGGGGGAGGGTGGCGGACATGACGGCGATGCGTCCGCCGGTGTCGTGCCAGAACCGCATGGTGGCGAGGATCATGCCGAGGCGCCGGGTGTCGTAGGCGTGGAGTTCGTCGAGGACGAAGACGGAGTTGGCGCTGTCGGTGAGGATGCCTGCGTGGACGGGGCCGGCGAGGAATCCGCGGAGGAGTTGGTAGGGGGTGCCGATGCGGAGGAGTTCGCGGAAGTTCTTGGTTGCTTGGGCGCGGGAGTGGGCTTTGGCGGCGGCGTCGGTGGGCTGGGACAGGTCGAGGCCGGGCTCGTCCTGGTCGTTGGTGGGGCAGCCGTCTTCGAGTGAGCGGGCCAGGTGGTAGGAGGCGGCTTTCGAGTGGGCGACGCCGATGCGGCCGCGGGCTTCGAGTTCGGTTTCGAGCCGTCTGGTCATGGCGTTGATGCTGGCGAGGTACGGCAGCAGGTAGAACACGCGGGGGTTGCCGCGGCCGTGGGCGGCCAGTTCCGTCGTCTGGCGGACCGCCCAGAGGAGGACTGCCTCGGTCTTGCCGCTTCCGGTCCATGAGCGCAGCAGCATGTGGCCGCTGGTGCGGGCGGCTTCCTGCTGTTGGGGGCGGAGCTGGTGGCCGGTTGCCGCGAGCCGGTTGGCCAGTGCGTGGGGGTACGCGGGGGTGAGCGGGTGGGCGGTGTCGAGTGGTGAGTGCGCCGAGGAGAGGTGGTCGGCCATGGTGACGGCGCCGAGCAGCAGGGTGGTGGCGCGTCCGTGGGGCCCGTCGTCGAGAAGGGCGTCCTCCCATTGGTCCATCACGCGGGTGAAGGCGGTGAAGGCGGAGTCGGTGATGTCGGGCATCCGCAGGGTGGTGAGGTCTGCGCGGACTGGGAGGTGGTGTTGCCGGGCGGTGGTGTGCAGCCAGCGCAGGAGGTCGGCGAGGTGGTGTTCGTCGGCGGGGGTGTAGCGGGTGAGGAAGTCGGCGGCGGTGTCGGCGTCGTGCTGGGCCAGCAGGGATCTGGTGCTGCCGGTGAAGGGGCGGTGGTGGCCGGCGACGACCGCTGCGATCCAGGTGCGGGTCGCGGCGGGCAGGTGGTGGAGGAGGTGCTCGACGAATCCGAGGGAGAGTACTTCGTGGCGCTGTCCCCAGTTCTGGGGCTTGTCGGGGGTGTTGCCGACCATGCGCTGGAAGCCGTAGGGGATCTTCCCGGTGTCGTGGAGCAGGGCTGCCAGGGCCGCGCAGGTCCAGAAGTCCTCGGGGGTGTCGGGGACGGTGCCGATCCGGGTGCGGATCTGGTGCAGGGCGCTGAGGGTGCGGAGCAGGTGGCTGGTGAGGAGTTCGCCGGGTTGCCCGGGCTGGGCGGGGCTCTTGGCGCGCAGCGGCTGCACCGTACTCTCCTTGTCGGTCAGTCAGGCA
>NZ_JBYIRL010000088.1:0-7737 GCF_057708125.1 Actinacidiphila sp. bgisy145 | reverse complement strand
TTGGCGGCGAGTTCGGCGGCGCTGAGGCCGTCGTCGAAGGCCGAGGGCACCGGCGAGGCGCCGACGGCGACCGCGCCATTGTGCGTTGTATCACTCACAGTTGACACTTTCGTCCTCAAGATGCGCGCCGGGTGCAGGGGGTTCCCGACTGCGCCTGATGCTCTCAGATCCGAGCTTGTCAGATGATCGGGGGTCGGCCCAGCCGGGTCAACCGCCACACCGTACGCCAGCGCATCGGGCGCCGCGGACCGCACGAAGTGGCCCAACCCTCCCGGAAGCCGCCGAACCACGCGCGCAGCGCGCTGCCCGACGGCCTGCGCACCAAGGTGAGCGCCATCCATACGCCGAGATACACCGGCACCAGGGGCCAGGGCAAGTTGCGCCGGGCCAGCCACACGCGGTTTCTGGCCACCAGCCGGTGGTAGACCGCGTGCCGGGCCGGCGAGGTGGCCGGGTGCAGCAGCACCAGGTCGGAGCGGTAGTCGATCATCCAGCCGGCGTCCAGCGCCCGCCAGGCCAGATCCGTCTCCTCGTGCGCGTAGAAGAACTGCTCGGGCAGCCCGCCGACCTGCCGGAGCACCTCGGTGCGCACCGCGCTGGCACCGCCGAGGAAGGTGGTGACCCGGGAGTTGCGCATCGGGTCGGACGCGCGCAGCCGCGGCACGTGCCGGCGCTGGGTCTCACCGGTCTGCGGGTCGGCGATCCGGAAGCTGATGATGCCCAGCTCGGGGTCCTGCTCGAAGGCCCTGCGGACCAGCTCGGCGGTGTCGTCGCCGGGCAGCAGGCCGTCGTCGTCGAGGTACATCACGATGTCCACGTCGCGGCCGCCGGGGCCGAACAGCTCGACGCCGACGTTGCGGCCGCCGGGGATGCCGAGGTTCTCCGGCAGCTCGGCGGTGCGCAGGTGCTCGCGCTCCATCACCGGCAGCGGCGAGCCGTTGCCGACGAGCGCCACCTCCACCGGGGCGCCCTGCTGCTTGGCGACGGAGTCCAGCAGGTCCTGGAGCTCGGCCGGGCGGGTGCCCATGGTGATGATGACGGCGCCGACCGTCAGCGGGGCGGTCACTTCAGCCTGCTCGACGCGAGGACGGAGACGAGGTGGAGCAGGGTCTGGAGCAGGGCGATGGCGGCCAGCACCGCCACGCCGAGCCGGGTGAAGAACAGGTCGCCGCGGACCTGGTCGATCACGGCCAGCACCAGGATGAGCAGCGACGCCTCGATGCCGAGCACCAGCCGGTGGAACTGGAGCGCGGACGCGGCGCGGCGGGCCAGCGCCATCCCGGACGAGCGCAGCTCGGAGGCCGACTCCTGGACCGGCGGCCGCCCGGTCTGGTGCCGGGCCACGCCGACCAGGTCGGTCTCGGCCTTGATCAGCACCGCGCCGAGCGCGGCCAGGGTGCCGAGGAACGCCCACAGCCAGTCGATCCGGCCGCTGCCGAAGATGTCGGCGGCGCGCATGCCGAAGCCGACCAGCACGGCCGCGTCCGTCAGGTAGGCGCCCACCCGGTCGAGGTAGACGCCGGCCAGCGAGTACTGCTTCTTCCAGCGGGCGATCTCGCCGTCGACGCAGTCCAGCAGCAGGTAGAGCTGGACGGCGACCACGCCGAGCACGGCGCCGGCTATGCCGGGCACCAGCAGGGCCGGTGCGGCGAGCGCGCCGCACACGGTCATCAGGTAGGTCAGCTGGTTGGGCGTGACGCGGGTGTTCACCAGGTGGCGGTCGATGCGCAGCGACACCTCGCGCATGTACAGCCGGCCGGCCCAGTGCTCGCCGCTGCGCCGGTCCTTGACGCCCGCCGGGTGAACGACGGGGCGCAGCTCAGCTACTGATGGTTTTGGCATAGTCGGCGTACGCGTCCCTGATGTCGGTGGCGGACAGGTCGAGGTGTTCCAGAATCGTGTAGCGCCCGGGGCGGGTCCGCGGTGCGTAGCGCACCGCCTCGACGAACTCCTGCGCGGAGAAGCCGATCTCCTCGGACAGCACCGGCAGTCCGTGCCGGCGCAGGGTGGCGGCGATCAGCGCGGACTGCTCGCGGGCGCCGCGCAGGTAGGTCGCGAAGGCGGCGCCGATGCCGACCTGCTCGCCGTGCGCGGCGGCGCGCTGCGGGTGGAGCAGGTCGAAGGCGTGGCTGATCTCGTGGCAGGCGCCGGAGGAGGGCCGGGAGTCGCCGCTGATGGACATGGCGATGCCGGTGAGCACCAGGCCCTCGGCGAGGGTGACGAGGAAGGCGTCGTCGGCGACCGTGCCGGGGTGGCGCAGCACCGCCTCGCCCGCGCCGCGCGCCATCGCGGCGGCCAGGCCGTCGATCCGCTCGCCGGTCTCGCGGTGCGACAGCTCCCAGTCGGCGAGGGCGGAGAGGTTGGAGACCGCGTCGCCGATGCCGGCCCGCAGGTAGCGGTCCGGGGCCTCGCGGATGACGTCCAGGTCGATGACGACCGCGATCGGGCCGGGCACGCCGTACGAGCCGCGGCCGTTGTCGTTGTCGAGGGTGGAGACCGGCGAGCAGATGCCGTCGTGCGAGAGGTTGGTGGCGACCGCGACCAGCGGCAGCCCGACCCGGGCCGCGGCGTACTTCGCGGCGTCGATGATCTTCCCGCCGCCCAGCGCGACCACCGCGTCGTAGCGCTCGCCGCGCATGGCGTCGGCGAGCTTGACGGCGGCGTCGATGGTGCCGCCGGCCACCGGGAACCAGGCGGCGCCCGGCAGTTCGGGGGCCAGCCGCTCGCTCAGGCGGGTGCCGGAGCCGTCGCTGACGGCTATGGCGATCTTGCCGGACGGCGAGATCCGCTCGTCGGCCAGGAGCTGGGAGAGGTCGGCGAGGGCGCCGCCGCGGATGTCGACGACGACCGGCGAGGGGATCAGCCGGGTCAGTACTGGCACGCGATCTCCCGTCCGCGGGCGAGGTCGGCGTGGTTGTCGATCTCGACCCAGGGGATGTCGCCGACCGGCGCCACGTCCAGGGTGTGGCCGCGGTGGACCATTTCCTGGTAGCCATCCTCGTAGTACAGGTCGGGGTCGCGCTCGTAGGTGGCCTTGAGCGCGTCGGCGAGGTCGGCGGCGGCGTCGGCCTCGATGAGGGTGACGCCGATGTACTCGCCGGTGGCCTCGGCCGGGTCCATCAGCTTGGTGATCCGGCGCACCCCGCGGCCGGGCTCGGCGACGACCTTCATCTCCTCGTCGGCGAGTTTCTTGACGGTGTCCAGCGCGAGGATGACCCGGCGGCCGTCACCGCGGGCGGCCAGCAGGGTCTGTTCGACGGAGACCGGGTGGACGGTGTCGCCGTTGGCCAGAATCACTCCCTCGTGGAGCACGTCGCGCGCGCACCACAGGGAGTAGGCGTTGTTCCACTCCTCGGCCTTGTCGTTGTCGATG
This sequence comes from Actinacidiphila sp. bgisy145, assembly GCF_057708125.1. Taxonomy (NCBI): domain Bacteria; kingdom Bacillati; phylum Actinomycetota; class Actinomycetes; order Kitasatosporales; family Streptomycetaceae; genus Actinacidiphila; species Actinacidiphila sp. bgisy145. The sequence goes on along the minus strand of NZ_JBYIRL010000088.1, from coordinate 4,364 downwards.
AGGGTCAGCTCGACGCCGTATCGGGCCTCCAGGGCCTCCTTGCGGGCGTACACCGCCTCCTTGCGGTAGCCGACGACCACCGCGGCGCGGGTGAGGCCGACCGCCGCGAAGTTGCCCAGCGTGAGGTCGAGCACGGTGGGGCCGTCCGCCGCGCCGTCCGGCCCGACCGGCACCAGCGCCTTCGGCAGCGTGTCCGTGTACGGCCGCAGGCGCCGTCCTGCGCCTGCCGCCAGCACCAGGCCGATCATGCGGGTTCTCCTGACTCGTCGTGTACGGCGGGTGCCCCCGAGGACACCCAGAAGCGGATGCTCTCGGTGAGGACCAGCAGCGCGAGTACGGCGGCGAGCACCGTCAGCGCGACGGTGAAGCCGTGCCGGTGCGCGCCCGCGACCAGGGCCGCCGACAGCACGGCCACCAGCAGCGCCCGGCCCTCGTGGCCGCCCGCCGCCCGCACCAGTGCGCGGGGCGGGGCCCCGGTGCCGCCGCGGATGCGGTACACCGTGTCGTAGTGATGGTAGGCGACCGCGGCCACCAGCCCGAAGGCGGCGGGCAACGCCCCGTTCACCTCGGAGACGGCCGCCAGTGCCAGCACGGCGCCGTACTCGCCGGCCCGGAAGAACGGCGGGACCAGCCAGTCCAGCGCGCCCTTCAGCGGGCGGGCGACGGATATCCCGCTGGTCACGACGTAGAGCGCGGCGGCCGCGACGACCCACCAGGAGCCGCGGGCGGCCAGCGCCGCGGTCGCGGTCAGGGCGCCGGCGCCGATCGCGGCGAGCAGCGGCGGCGCGACGGCGGGCAGCCGGCGCGCGAGCGGCGCGGTGGCGCGCGCCACCGCTTCGGCGAGCGGGCCGCTGTCGGCGAGGTCGGCGAGCGCCCGGGCGGCGCGGTCGGTGCGCTGGGCCTTCCTGGTCAGGGAGCGCAGCACCCGGCCGGCGGTGGTGTAGCAGGCGGCCAGGCCGCAGCCGATCAGCAGCACCACGAAGGTGATCCGGGGGGTGGTGGCGGCGGTGAGGACCGCGATGAGGAACCAGCGCTCGCCGATCGGCAGCACGATCATCCGGCGCACCCACACCGTCCAGCCGACGCTGTCCAGCCGCCCGGACAGGGCGGCGGTGGGACTGGTGTTGGCGGCGGCGTCGTGGTTGGCCTCGTTGAAGGCGAAGTCCACGACGTGCCGGCAGGTCTGGAGCACCATCGCGCCCAGCGCGAGGGCCCACACGTCGTCGTGGCCGCCGCGGGCCGCGCCCAGCGCCAGGCCCGCGTAGTAGGCGTACTCCTTGGCGCGGTCGAAGGTCGCGTCGAGCCAGGCGCCGAGGGTGGAGTACTGGAGCGAGTAGCGGGCGAGCTGGCCGTCGGTGCAGTCCAGGACGAACGAGGCGAGCAGCAGCACGCCCGCGGCGACGTAGCCGGCGCGGGTGCCGGTGGCCGCGCACCCGGCGGCGATCAGCGCGACCAGCAGCGAGGCGGTGGTGACCTGGTTGGGGGTCAGGCCGCGCCGGGCGCACCAGCGCGCGATGTAGCGGGAGTACGGGCTGATGAAGTGGGTGGTGAAGAAGCCGTCGCGGGACTTGACCGCGCTGCGCAGCCGGACCGCTTCCTCGTCGACGTCGGCGACGGCGTCGGCCGCGGCGGCCTGCTCCTGCGGGGTGCGGGCCACCCTGGCGACCAGCACGCCCAGTTCGGGCCGGTACGGTTCGGCGCCCTGGCGGCCGAGCTCCTCGGCGAGCGCGTCGGCGAGGACGGCGCCGGAGGCGACGGTGGCGGTGGCGCCGCCGGGCGCTGCGGAGCGGCCTGCGGCGCCCTCGCCGGCCAGCGCGCCGAGCGCCCGGGTCAGCGCGGGCCGGGCGGCGGCCTGCACGGCGAGCGCGCCGGGCACGGCGCCGGCGTCGAAGCGGGGGTCGGTCAGCGCCAGGCGCAGGGCGTGGCGGTGGCCGCGGAAGCGGCGGTCGACGACCGCGACGCGCTCGGCGGGCGGCGCGTCGGCGACGTGCGCGGCCACGGCCTGCGGCCCGTCGGCCTCGACCACCTGGAATCCCAGGGCCCGCAGGTCGTCCGCGAGCGGCGACGGCGTCCCGGCGGCGGGCGGGCCGGTGAGAATTGCGGTCGGCAGAGGAACCCACTCCCTGAATACGTACGAAGGCGCACCGACGTGGCCGCGGCGGGCGGCTGCGGGCCGGAAACACGACGGCGAGGTTATCGGATGCGGGTCGGCAGTCGTTCACTGCGTGTTCGCCTGAACTTGGCCCGTCCGGTGTGATCATCATCCTCGATTCCGGTCGCCTGCCACAACATTGGGGCGGACCCGCCTTCCGCCACCCTTTCGGGTGCCCCTCCGCGACAGCTGAGGGTCACCTCACCACCGCAGGTCACCGCACATGACAACGGTCTCCAGTATCGGCTTGCCCACGGTGGGTAACCGGTGTTGACTGGCCGCCGGACCACGCGAGCGGGCGTTCAGCGGACACCGGGAGATGCGGAAGGGGGCCCCGCCGATGGGGGCAGGGATCGGCCACCACCACGGACCGGGCCAGGGGGCCGCAGGCGGCGACGGCCAGGCCCAGGGCCGCGGGCACGGTCATGGGCACGGGCACAGCCACGGCCTGGCGACCGCGGGCGGGGCGCACCGCGGCCGGCTGCGGATCGCGCTGTCGATCACGCTGCTGGTCCTGGCCACCGAGGTGGCCGGCAGCCTGCTCACCGGCTCGCTCGCGCTGCTCGCCGACGCGGGCCACATGGCCACCGACGCGGTCGGCCTGGCGATGGCGCTGCTCGCCGTCCATGTCGCGGCCCGCCCGCCGAGCGAGCGCCGCACCTTCGGCTACGCCCGCGCGGAGATCCTGGCCGCCGGGCTCAACGCCCTGCTGCTGCTCGCCGTCGGCGTCTTCATCTTCTACGAGGGCATCCGCCGCCTGATCACCCCGCACGGCATCGACGGCGGGCCGACCATCGTCTTCGGTGTGATCGGCCTGGTGGCGAACTCGGTGTCGCTGGTGGTGCTGATGGCCGGGCAGAAGGAGAGCCTCAACGTGCGGGCCGCCTTCCTGGAGGTGCTCTCCGACGCGTTCGGGTCGCTCGCGGTGGTGGCCGCCGCCGCGGTCTACCTGGTCAGCGGCTGGCGGCAGGCCGACGCGGTGGCCTCGCTGCTGATCGGCGTGCTGATCGTGCCGCGCACCTGGCAGCTGATGCGGGAGGCGCTGGACGTGCTGCTGGAGGCGGCGCCGCGCGGGGTGGACATGCGGCAGGTGCGCCGCCACATCGAGGGGCTGGCGGGCGTCGAGGGGCTGCACGACCTGCACGCCTGGACCATCACCTCGGGCCTGCCGGTGCTGTCCGCGCACGTGGTGGTCAGCCAGGACGTCCTGGACGCGGTGGGGTACGAGAAGATGCTGCACGACCTCCAGGGCTGCCTCGGCGCGCACTTCGACGTGGCGCACTGCACCTTCCAGCTCGAACCGGCCGGGCACGCCGCGCACGAACCAGGCATGTGCCGGTGACGGCCCTCCACCTCAGCGTGACGGCCTCCCGCCGGCGGGCAGCGGCGCCCGCCACCGCCGGCTGACCCCCGCGGGCCTTCCGCACGCCGGTACGGCCAGGGCGGTGCGCGCGCGGCGGCGCGCCGGACGTGCGGCAGACTAAGAACTCGTCGTCGAACGCGAAGGATGGAAATGCCCACCAGTCCTGCCACCGCCCGACCCGGCTCCCCCTCCCCCGTGGCGGCCCCGACCGGGGTCGAAGAACCGATCATGCTCGAACTCGTCGACGAGGACGGCGTCACCATCGGCACGGCGGAGAAGCTGTCGGCACACCTCGCACCCGGCCGGCTGCACCGGGCGTTCTCGGTCTTCCTCTTCGACGACGAGGGCCGGCTGCTGCTCCAGCGCCGGGCCCTGAGCAAGTACCACTCCCCCGGCGTGTGGTCCAACACCTGCTGCGGGCACCCCTACCCCGACGAGCAGCCGTTCGTGGCCGCGGCCCGGCGCACCGCCGAGGAGCTGGGCGTCGCCCCCGTGCTCATGCGCGAGGCGGGCACCGTCCGCTACAACCACCCGGACCCGGCCTCGGGCCTGGTCGAGCAGGAGTACAACCACCTCTACGTCGGCGTGGTCCGCGCCCCGCTGCGGCCGGACCCGGCGGAGATCGGCGAGACCGTCTTCGTCACCCCGGAGGAGCTGGCGAAGCTGCGTACGGAGGGCCCGTTCTCGGCGTGGTTCCAGACGGTGCTGGACGCGGCGCTGCCGGCCGTCCGCGAGGTGACCGGGGCCGCGGGCTGGTAGAGCCGCCGTACGGCGCCCCGCGCGGCGCCGCGACGCGTGGAAGGGGGGGGGGGGGGGGGTCCCTCCACGCCCCCCCCCCCCCCCTCTCTC
>NZ_JBYIRL010000087.1:0-9208 GCF_057708125.1 Actinacidiphila sp. bgisy145 | reverse complement strand
GACGGCGCTGTGCCTGGGGTGGGCGCGCCGCCGTCGGTGGGTGGGGCTACTTGAAGGACTGGGCGGTCGCGAAGGGGGACTGGTTGCCGACCGCGTCCACGGCGTAGACGCGGTAGTAGGACGCGCCGGTCGGCGGCGTGTCGATCCGGAAGGAACCGGAGGTGCCGGTGGGCACCAGCGGGTCCGTGGTGAGCGGGACGTAGGGGCCGGTGAGGGTCGTGGACCGGGTGACGATGTAGCCGACGGTGTCCGAGCCGGGGGCGATGGCGTTGTCCCACGTCAACACGACGTAGCCGCCGGGCGAGTAGGTGACCGCCGACAGGTGGGCCGGCGCCGGCGGGGGCTGCTCGTCGACGCTCTGCCGGACGGTGGCCGGGAGCGACCGGGTGCCGTCCGCGTCCACCGCCACGACCGCGTAGTACCAGCTCGGAGCGGTGCGGCCGGTCGGGTCGGTGAAGGTGGTCGCGGTCACCGGCTGCGGGGTGAGCAGGTCGTCGGCGACCGCGACACCGACCGCGCCGCGCGAGCGGTAGACGAGGTATCCGGCCACGTCGGAGGACGTGCTCGCGGTCCAGTCCAGCCGGACGCCCGCGTCGGCCAGGGCGGAAGTCACCGCGGTGGCGGGGGCGGGCGCGGTCACGCCGTCCGGGTAGGGGGGGATCGCCTCGGCGGGGGCGGAGCGCGCGGACTCGTTGCCCGAGTAGTCCACGGCGGTGACCGCGTACAGGGCGGTCAGGCCGGGCGCGGCGCCGTCGTCGGTCCAGCTCTGCTGGTCCTTGCCCACCTCGGCCACCAGCGCGTAGCCGTCGCTGCTGTCCACCGACCGGTAGACCCGGTAGCCGGCCACGTCGACGGTCGGCGAGGCGGTCCAGGTGACGGAGACGTCCTGGCCCTGGACGGTCGCCCGGGCGGCGGTGGGGACGGCCGGCGGCACCGTGTCCAGCGCGGTGGTGAGGACCGGCGCGGAGGGCGTGCTGAGGTGCCCGCCCTCGTCCTCGGCCTGCACCTCGTAGCCGAGCTCGACGTGGAGCGGCGGCGACGGGTCCAGCCAGGAGGTGGTGCCGGCCGGCAGCGTGGCGATCTGGGCGAACCCCTGGTCCGCGGCGTTGCGGCGCAGCACCCGGTAGTCCTTCAGGTCGGACTCGGTGTTGGCCGACCAGGTGAGGGCGACGCCCGACGTGGTGGGTGTCGCGGTCAGCCCGGCGGGGGCGGCCGGCGGGGCGTCGGAGTCCCACTGGACGAACACCGTGGTGTCACTGCGGTTGCCCGCCGCGTCGAACGCGCTGATCACGTAGGCGTTGACGGAGGCGGCCTGCGCGGTGGTGTCCAGGTAGTGCGGGTACAGCGGCGAGTCGAGCGGGATCTGCTGGGACGTGCCGTCGTCGAGGTAGCGGCGCAGCTCGAACCGCGCGGTGTCCGTGTCGGTGGGCGCGTTCCAGTACACCAGGATCTGCGTCTTGGCGTAGTCGAGGGTGGCCTTGGCGCCGCTGGGCGCCGGCGGCGGCGTGGTGTCCGGCGGCACCGGGCGGGTGGCCGAGGTCTGCGCGGGCGCCGACTCGTGGACGTCGCCGTAGATGTCCGCCTTGCTCACCGCGGTGACGCGGTAGGAGGAGGCGCTGCCGACGGGTGCCTGGCTGTCCTGGTACTGCGAGCCGGTGATCGGCGCCGCGGTGAGCTTGGTGTACGTCCCGGCCGCGCCGGCGCGGTAGACGTTGTAGCCGTGGGTGCCGCTGCCGTCGGGGTTGTCGGCCCAGTCGAGGCTGATGCCGTCGGTGCTCGCGGTGGCCTTCAGCCCGGTGGGCACCGGCGGTGTGACGCTGCCGTCGTCGGGGCGGACAGCGCTGGCGGAGGCGGGCGTGGACTGGTTGCCGGCCTCGTCCAGGGCGATCACCCGGTAGTACGCCCGGATGCCGATCGGCGCCTTCGGGTCGTGGTACACGTTGGTGGTCACCGGCGTGGTGGTGAGCCGGGTCCAGGGGCCGGCGGAGGCCGTCGCCCGGTAGACGTGGTACCCGACGACGTCGCCGAAGCCGAGATCGTCCAGGCTGGGCGCCCAGGTCAGGACGTTCTCGTCCGCGTAGGCGTCCACGCCCAGGTCGGTCGCCGGCCGCGGCGGCGTGGTGTCGGCGGGGATGACGCTGACCGCGGACGAGGCGTGCGACTGGTTGCCGCTGCGGTCGACGCCGGTGACCTCGAAGTAGTACTTGGTGCCGTTGTGCAGCCCGCTTGCCGTGTAGGAGGTGGTGGTGCGCAGCGTGCTGCCGCTGATCCGGTGGGCGGTGTCCAGCGGGACCGGCAGGGAGGTGTTGCGGTAGACGCGGTAGCCGGCGAGGTCGGCCTCGACGTTGCGGGCCCAGCTCAGCGTCGCTTTGCTGTCGCCGCGGGTGGCCTTGACGGAGGTCGGCGCGGCGGGTGCGGTCCGGTCGCCGCTGGTGGCCGGGGTGAGCCCGACCTTCACGTTGGCCTTGCCGGTGGCGGCGCCGTAGTCGACCCGGACGGTGTGGGTGCCGGCGGGGACGGTGACCCGGACGGTCTTCGAGTGGGTCGAGGAGTAGTCGTGCCAGAGGTTGATGTACTCCTTGCTGTCGATCCAGACCCGCATCCCGTCCTGGCCCGCGATGGAGAGGTTGAACGGGCCGCCGCCGCCGAAGGCGCGCTTCATGGTCCAGCGGACGGAGAAGTTGTTGTTCGGCAGCGAGATGCCGGCGGGGTGGCCGCTGCCCCAGTTCTTGTTGATCGAGGTCTCGCAGAGCGACTTCTTCGGCGTGCCGCTGAACTTCAGGTTGGCGTAGTAGTCGCCCTTCCAGACCCCCGAGGCGCAGGTCACCGAGGCGACCGGCACGGCGGTGGGAGACGGCGCACCCTGGAGGGTGACGGCCAGCAGCGCGGCGGTGGCGGCCGCCGCGGGCCAGAGCAGTCTGTGTATGCCCATGTGGGCGAAAGTCCTTCCGTGGATGGGGCGTTGGCGGTCGGATTCTGGCAGGTATGACGATTCTGGGACGGTTCTATGGAGAAGTTGTGCACGATCTGAGACATGTCCCACTTCGCGGACGGTTCCCCTCCGGTTGCACGGCTGTTCGCCGCCTACTCGCCTACTCGCCTACTCGCCTACTCGCCTACCGCTCGGCGGTCGCGGAGGCCCTGGCCGGGAAAACCGGTGGAGCCGCACCAGCAGGCGCTGTTAGCTTGTGGCCGACCGTGACACCGCCCGGAGGAGGTGAGACCCGTGAACGCTGTAGCGACGTGGGTGCTCCCCCTTCCCGTCACGGCCGGCGGCTGACACAGGCGCCGCCGGGAGCGCCTCCCCACCAAGGCACTCCCGGAAAGGCACCACCATGCATACGTTGCACTTCACCGCAGAGACGTCCGAAGACGGCGTCACCCAGCGGGACTTCGTCCTGACCGGCGTCCCCGCCGGCCCCGGCACTCCTGGCGAGTCCGGTACCTCCGGCATCCCCGGCGTCCTGTGGTCGCCGGCCCCTGCCACCGGCCGCCCCGCCCCGCTGGTGCTGATCGGCCACGGCGGCGGCGCCCACAAGAAGCACCCGGCGATGCTGGGCCGGGCCCGGCTCCTCGTCACCGGCTGCGGCTACCACGTCGCCGTCATCGACGCGCCCGGCCACGGCGACCGGCCGCGCAGCGCGCAGGACCAGGAATCCGTCGCCGCGCTGCGCCGGGCACAGGCGGCGGGCGCGCCGGAGGCCCCGGTCGTCGTCCCGTACAACGCCCGCCTGGCGGTGCAGGCCGTACCCGAGTGGCAGGCGACCCTGGACGCCCTCCAGGAACTCCCGGAGATCGGCCCCGGCGGGCCGGTCGGGTACGTCGGCATCGGCCTCGGCACCGCGATCGGGATGCCGCTGGTGGCGGCCGAACCCCGCATCGCCGCCGCGGTCTTCAGCCCGCACTGGCCGGACGCCCTGATCGAGCACGCGCGGCGGATCACCGTCCCCGTCGAGTTCGGCATGCAGTGGGACAACGAGCGCATCTCGCGCGCGGGCAGCCTCGCGCTGTTCGACGCCTTCGCCTCGAAGGAGAAGTCGCTGCACGTCAACGCGGGTCGGCACCTCGAACTGCCCCGGTTCGAGATCGACAGCGCGGTGCGGTTCCTCGCCCGGCACCTCGGCGAGCCCGTCGGCGCGGCGGCTGCCGTGACGGCCTGACGCGGGCGGCGGGCCGGAGAGGCCTGACAGATGCGCGCGGCTGTGCCTATGATGCGCGGGATGAACACTTCCTCGTACGGATTGGGGGACTCGCTCGCTCAAGGTGACTGCTGATGGCAGCTCACTTCGCGAACGGGATTCCGCCCCGCCTGCTGATGTGGCAGCGCGTACGCGAGTACGCCGTGCCGCCGTCCATGATCGAGACCGCGACCGCACGGCGTGCGGCCGGTGACTGGGCCGGGGCCTGCGCCGCCGCCCGCGTCGATGTCGACCTCGATCTGTGCGCCGTGCGCCACCGCCACGGCACCGATGTCCTCGCCCGGCTCCGGGCCGACCTGCGCCGCCTCGCGCCGGACCTGCTGCGCTGGCACCTGCCCAGGACCGCCCCCGACGGCCGGCTGCGGCCGGACCTGACCATTCTCCTTGCCCGCTACGGCAGTTCGAGCTTCCCGCTGGACCTGGTGGTCCGCACCCCGCCGCCGTGGGCCGACGCCGGCCAGCGGGTGTCGCTGGCGCTGTGGGAGGGCCCGAGCGGCGCCGCCGTACGGCCCGCACTGCGGCAGCACCCCAGCCGGTACCGCTACGGGCACCCGTACCCGTACCCGTACCCGCATCCGCACCCGGACCGCCGGTTCCGGCTCGACCTGCACCGGCACCTGTGGGACGCCACCCGCAGCGGCGAACTCGCCCGGCGCAGCGGTGCCGACCGGCCGTACGACCCCGACTCGCCCTGGGCGGTACCGACCTGGGCCGATGAGGCGGAACTGCTGCTGCGCGCCGCGGGCCGCCCGCGCGGGCCCTTCACGGTACGGCTCGGCGCCCGCCGCCGGGCGGTGCTGGAACTCTTCGGCCCCGACGACAGCCATGCACCCCAATTCCGTGTGGTGACAGTTGAGTTGGCCGCCCACGAGATCGCCGCACTGCCGGTGCTGCCGGAAGCGGCGGCGCGGGTGCTGCCCGATCTGGAGCTGCTGCGGGCGGAGTTGGTGCCGGCCGGCGCACTGCATCCGCTGGTCGGCGCGGCGCTGGCACCGTACGTCCCGCACCCGGCGGTCGCCGGCGACGCCCCACCCGTCGCGTCACCCGGTGATCCGCACCGGGTGGAATGCCGGGGCGAGGTGCACCGGATCGCGCTGCGCGACGGTGTGCTGACGGCCGTCGACCACGACCCGGGCGAAGTACGCCGGGAGGAACTGCTGGTGGCGCTCGGCGGGCCCGCCCTGCCGTGCCTCCGCGCGATCGACGCGGCGCACCGCGACCCGGAGGCGCTGCCAGCCGTCCGCGAGCGGCTCGGCCACGGCGACGTCGCCGGTGCGCTGGCCGTGGTCGAGGGGCTGCTCGGGCCCGGTGCGGTGCTGCGGGACGGGCCGCTACGGGCGGAGTTGGCGCGGGCCGCGGCCCGCCGGGTCGACCACGGGCTCTTCCGCGCGGGCCTGGTGGCCGGGCATCCCGGAGCCGAGGGGGACCGGCGGCTCCGGCTCGACCGTACGGCTCCTCCCCTCCTGCGCAGCAAGCGGATGCGGCGCGACCGGCCCCGGATCGGCCAGTTCGGCTGATTCGGGCTGCCGCGACCGCCTCGTACGCCCAATCACACGTTTTCCGGCGCGCGTTGTGCGCCGCCCTGCTCACGTCCACGACCGCCGGGACGGGCCGACCCGTCCCCGTACACGACCTCAGGTGATGCCCATGACGTCCAGCACCCTCATGCCCGTTGCCGTACCCGTACCCGCGTCCGTACCCGGCGCGGCTGGCCACACCGACGCCCAACTCGACGTTGCCGAGCAGCTGTTGGGACTCCTGCGCACGACCACCACCGAGCCGCGGCCCGACGAGCAGCTGGAAGCGCTGATGCTGGCGGTCGCGGCCGACCTGCCGGTACTGCTGTGGGGCGAGCCCGGCATCGGGAAGACCGCGGCGCTGACGCAGCTCGCGGAGTGCCTCGACCTGCCGCTGACGACGGTGATCGCGAGTGTCCACGAGCCGTCCGACTTCGCGGGGCTGCCCATCGTGGGAGAGGACCCCGAGGCGCGCGGGGTCCCGATGGCGCCGCCGCGCTGGGCGGTCGACCTGGTGCGGGCCGGCCGGGGCCTGCTCTTCCTCGACGAACTGTCCACCGCCACCCCGGCCGTCCAGGCCGCCCTGCTGCGGGTCGTCCTGGAACGCCGGGTCGGCGCCCTCCGGCTGCCTCCGGGAGTGCGGATCGTGGCCGCCGCCAACCCGCGCGCGTCCGCCGCCGACGGCTGGGAGTTGAGCCCGCCGCTGGCCAACCGGTTCGTGCACCTGTACTGGGTGCACGACCGCGAGGTGGTGGTGCGCGGCCTCGGCGGCGTGTGGCCCCGGGCCGAGTTGCCCCGGCTGGCGCCCGAACGGCTGCCGGAAGCGGCGGAGTTCGCCCGCCGCGCGGTCTGCGGCTTCCTCCAGGCCCGGCCGACGCTGATCCACCGCCTGCCGAGCACCGAGACACGGCGCGGCGGCGCCTGGCCGTCGCCCCGCAGTTGGGAGGCCGCGCTGACGCTGCTCGCCTTCGGCACCGCCGCCGGGGTCTCCCGGGACGTGCTGGCGCTGCTGGTGCGCGGCGCGGTCGGCGACGGTCCCGGCCTCGAACTCCTCGCCCACCTGGACCGGATGGAACTGCCGGACCCCGAACTGCTGCTGGCCGACCCGCCGGGCGCCGACCTGCCCGAGCGGGGTGACCTGCGGCAGGCGGCCCTGGAGTCGGTGGTGGCCGCGGTCGGCGCGCGGCCGGAGCGGGCGCGGTGGGAGGCGGGTTGGGCGGTGCTGGCCCGGGCCCTGGAGACGGGCGCGCCCGACCTGCTGGTCGGCCCGGCGACGGCGCTGGCCGCGCTGCGCCACGACGACTGGGAGGTGCCCGAAGGGGTGGAGCGGCTGGCCGGGGTGGTCGGCCTCGCCCGCCGGGCGGACCGGTCGGTGCGGCGGCAGCGGGCGGAAGAGGCGAAGCGGGACGCCGGACCGGCGGGGGTGGGGTGGTGACGGGGGCTGGGAAGCGTACGGCGCTGGGGCCGGGGCCCAAGCCGACGCCCAAGCCGGGGCCGCGCCCGCATGCCGGCTCGGCGACGCGTTCGCGGCCCGCGCCCGGACCCGTACTGCCCCTGGACCGGGAGAAGTTGCTCGCCGCGCGGCTGCACGCGGTGCGGGTCCGCCCGTATCTGGCCGACGCGCTGTTCGCGCTGCACATCGTCGAGGACCGGTCGGTGCCCACGATGGCGGTGGACGCGCACTGGCGCTGCTACGTCTCGCCCGGCTTCGTCGCGCGCATGCCGGTGGAGGAGCTGGCGGGCGTGTGGGTGCACGAGGTCGCGCACCTGCTGCGCGACCACCACGTGCGCGGCGAGCGGTACGCGCACGAGCACGAGGCGTACGGCCCGGGGGAGCGGCTGCGGCAGAACATCGCCGCCGACTTCGAGATCAACGACGACATCTACGGCGACGGCCTGCCGCGGCCCGCGGGCGCCGCGGTGCCCGCGATGCTGGGGCTGAGCGACGGTCTGCTCATGGAGGAGTACCTCGGCCTGGCGTCGTTGTCGGGCGCCGCCGACCTGTCCTGGCTGGACTGCGGCAGCGGCGCCGACGGGTACGCGCGGCCGTGGGAGCTCGGGCCCGGCGGGGCGGACGGTCTGAGCCGGCAGCAGCGGGACGCGGTCCGCTTCCGGGTCGCCGAGGCGATCAGGGGACGGCCGGGCAGCGCGCCGCAGGGGTGGCGGCGCTGGGCGGAGCAGGCGTTCCACCCGCCCCAGCCCTGGCGGCAGTTGCTGGGGGCCGCGGTCCGCTCGGCCGTCAGCGTCCCCGGCACCGGTGGCGACCACACCTACCGCCGTCCGTCGCGGCGTTCGGCGAGCCTGCCGGGGGTGCTGCTGCCGAGCCTGCGCCGTACGCCGCCGCGGGTCTGCGTCGTCATCGACACCTCCGCTTCGGTCAGCGACGCCGAACTGGGCAGCGCGCTGCTGGAGGTGGCGGCGATCGTGCGGGCGGTGGGCGGGCGGCGGGACCTGGTGTCGGTGATCTCCTGTGACGCCGCCGCGCGGGTCGCGGTACCGATCTGCCGGGCGGAGGGCATCGAGCTGGTCGGCGGTGGCGGGACCGACCTGCGGGCGGGGTTCGCGCGGGCGCTGCGGACGGCGCCGCGGCCGGACGCGATCGTCGTCTTCACCGACGCGCAGACGCCGTGGCCGGCCGAAGCGCCGTCCTGCCGCACCGTGGTGGGCCTTTTCCCGCGGCCGCCGCGGGCCGACGACGAGGAGGACCCCGGGTACGTTCCGGCGCCGCCGGAGTGGGCCCGGGTCGTCACAATCGGGTGAGCGGCGGCCGTGCTGGGTGGGGCGGGTACCTTCCGCCGGCTCTTCCTGCTGAGGCCGGTTGTGGGGCGCGGGGGCTGCGGCGGCGGGGTTCGGGACTGCATATTTACGGCGCGCTCAGGTTGCCTCGCCAGGGCGCCCCCTTCCCCGCGCCACAAATATACGAACGTCCCGAACCCCGCCGCCTCCGCCCCCGCTCACGTCTCGCGGGCGGGCCCCTCGTCCGCCGGTCGCGGGGTTCGGGTGGTGGGCGGTCCAGTCTTCGCGGGCGGTGGTCAGGGCGGGGAGGACGGTGGCCTCGAAGTAGTCGGCCCGGGTGCGGATTTGGGTGGCGATGTGGGTGAGGTCGGTGGTGGTCGTCCAGGTGGGGGGTGTGGTCTGTGTCGCCGGGGTGGTGGGGTTCATGTGGTGCGGAGGGTGTGGAGGTGTTCGATGGTCTGGGCGGGGGTGAGGGCGAGGTCGCGGAGTTGGTCGTACTGGCGGGTGAGTTCCTCGATGTCGTCGGGGTCGTCGGTGGTGTGGTCGGTGAGGGTGCCGTGTGCGTAGGCGAGGGGGTTGCGGGCGCGGAAGGTGAGGAGGTGGAGGGGGCCGCGTAGGTCGTGGGGGCCTGCGTGGAGGGGGAGGAGTTGGAGGGTGATGTTGGGGGTCTGGGCGGTGGTGATGAGGTGGTCGAGTTGGCCGTCCCAGGTGGCGGGGTTGCGGGCGGCGCGGTGGAGGACCAACTCGTCGAGGACA
>NZ_JBYIRL010000086.1:0-9447 GCF_057708125.1 Actinacidiphila sp. bgisy145 | reverse complement strand
TGGCACCGGTCACCCGATCCGGGGAAAGGCGCGGCTGGGGGCCGCACGGCGGCGCGGGCGGGGCGTACCGCCGGCGTCAAGTCGGCGTCAGGTCCGTGTCCCGTCAGCGTCCCGTCAGCGCCCCGCCCGCGTCCCGCCCGCGTCTTCGTCAGCGGACGGAGAAGTGGATGATGTCCTCCAGGAACGGGATGCGGATCAGGGGGTCCGGCTGGGCCATGAGCCCGAGCAGGATGATCGCCGCGCCGAGTATCCCGTAGGTGATCACGTCGGTGAACCGGCTGCGCACCGCGAGCATGCCCACGGCGGTGACCGCCCAGCGCAGCCCGGCGCCGAGCAGCAGCGCCGCGCCGATCAGGATGGTGCCCGCCCGGAACTGCCCGGCAGCGGTGACGATGAGCCCGATGGCCGCCCCGGCGATCACCGCGATGATCGGCCACTGCCGGACCGGCGCGGGCGCGTCCCCGCCGGCCGCCCGGCCGCCGCCCTCGGGCCGGGCGACGCCCCGGGTGCCCTCGGGCCGCCCGCCCGGGTCCTGGGACGCGGCACGCACGGTGCCGTCGGGGATGTCCGCGGGTCCGCCCGCCGCCTCAACCGACATGGCCCGCCACCGTCCGCTCGGCCGCCTCCACGACGTTCTGGAGCAGCAGCGCGCGGGTCATCGGCCCGACGCCGCCCGGGTTCGGCGACAGCCACGCCGCGACCTCGGCCACCCCAGGATGGACGTCGCCGACGATCTTGCCGTGCTCGTCCCGGCTGACGCCGACGTCGAGCACCGCCGCACCCGGCTTGACGTCCTCCGGCTTGATGATGTGCGGCACGCCCGCCGCGGCCACCACGATGTCCGCCTGCCGCAGGTGCGCCGCCAGGTCCCGGGTGCCGGTGTGGCAGAGCGTCACCGTGGCATTCTCCGACTTGCGGGTCAGCAGCAGCCCGATCGACCGGCCGACGGTGATGCCGCGGCCGACCACCACCACGTCCGCGCCGTCGATCCCGACCCCGTGCCGCCGCAGCAGCTCCACGATGCCGTGGGGCGTGCAGGGCAGCGGCCCCGGGACGCCGAGCACCAGCCGGCCCAGGCTCGTCGGGTGCAGCCCGTCCGCGTCCTTGTCCGGGTCCACCAGCTCCAGCACGCGGTTGGCGTCGATGCCCTCGGGCAGCGGCAGCTGCACGATGTAGCCGGTGCAGGCGGGGTCCTCGTTCAGCTCGCGGACGACCGCCTCGATCTCCTCCTGCGTGGCGGTGTCCGGCAGTTCGCGCTGGATGGAGCCGATGCCCACCTGCGCGCAGTCGCGGTGCTTGCCCGCGACGTACCACTTGCTGCCCGGGTCGTCGCCGACCAGCAGGGTGCCGAGGCCGGGCTCGACACCGCGCTCCCTGAGCGCTTGGACCCGGGAGGTCAACTCCGACTTGATCGCGGCGGCCGTGGCCTTGCCATCGAGAATCTGGGCGGTCATGGCTCCATACTCGCGGATCTGCCCGGCAGCGGACCAATCCGCGCGCGAACCGGCCCCGTACCGGTCCCGTACCGCCCCGGACCGCGGCTTCCCCGTCAGCTCGCGTCGCGGATGGTGACCGTGTGGACCATCTTGTCGGCCCAGGTCTGGTGCAGTTCGTCCCACAGCGGCCACAGGAAGCCGAGGAAGCACGGGAGGGCGTCCACCGCGTGCAGGACGCGGCGCCCCACGGCCCGGCCGAAGCCGAGCGCCGAGCCGTCCGCCAACCGCAGCAGCCGGATGCCCACGATCCGCTTGCCCGGGGTCTGCCCGGTCTTCCCCTCGCGGTAGGCCAGGAACAGGAAAGCAGCCAGCGACAGCACGGCGCCGACGAGGATCAGCAGCCCCGAACTCGTCGGCACCGACGGCGTGGGGCACTTCGACCGCTCGATACCTCGGTCGTCGCACGCGTTCCACGCGTCGGCCACTTTCGCCGCGAACCGCCCGTACCCCGCCAGAAACAGGCCCGTCGGTATCAGGTTGAACATCAGCCCGTCGAGCACCATCGCGCCCAGCCGCGCGCCCCACCCCGCCGGCGGCGGCATGCCCAGTGGCCGGTTCCCCACCGCCGGATACCCGTACCCGGGCGGAAGCGGATCACCATACGGGCCGGCGGACCCAGGAAACTGACTCACGGGCGGATTCCTTGCGGCAGCAGGGGACGATGCGTGCGCGCACATCGTCAGGCCCCCACCCCCGCCAGTGCAAGAGTCATCCCCCCGCAACCCCCGAGGACGCACCCGAGCGAACCCAGGGGCGCGAGGAACTGCGCGACCAGCCCCCCACCGGCAGGTGGTCCCGGAACCGACAGGACCACCCACCCCGGAGGGTCAGGGGCACCGCCCCCGCGAGGTCAGTGGAAGAAGTGCCGCGTCCCCGTGAAGTACATGGTGACCCCGGCCTTCGCCGCAGCCTCCACCACGGCCTCGTCCCGGATCGACCCACCGGGCTGCACCACGGCCTTGACGCCCGCGGCCGTCAGCACCTCCAGCCCGTCCGCGAACGGAAAGAACGCGTCGGACGCCGCGTACGACCCCGCCGCGCGCTCCGCCCCGGCCCGCTCCACCGCCAGCCGCGCGGAATCCACCCGGTTGACCTGCCCCATCCCGACCCCGACGGTCGCCCCGTCCTTCGCCAGCAGGATCGCGTTGGACTTGACCGCGCGGCACGCCCGCCACGCGAACGCCAGGTCCGCCAGCTCGTCCGCGCCCAGCGCCTCGCCGGTCGCCAGCGTCCAGGTCGCCGGGTCGTCGCCCTCCGCCTGGAGCCGGTCCTTGACCTGGACCAGCACGCCGCCCTCGATCGGGCGGTACTCCGTGGCGGCCGCGGGCGCGTCGGCGCAGCGCAGCACGCGGATGTTCTTCTTGCGGGCCAGCACCTCCACCGCGCCCTCGTCGTACGCCGGGGCCACGATCACCTCGGTGAAGATCTCCGCGACCTGCTCGGCCATCGCCACGGACACCGGGCGGTTGACCGCGATGACGCCGCCGTACGCGGAGACCGGGTCGCAGGCGTGCGCCTTGCGGTGCGCCTCGGCGACGTCCGCGCCGACCGCGATCCCGCACGGGTTGGCGTGCTTGATGATCGCCACGCAGACGCCGTCGTGGTCGTAGGCGGCGCGGCGGGCCGCCTCGGTGTCGACGTAGTTGTTGTACGACATCGCCTTGCCGTGCAGCTGCTCCGCGCCGGCCAGACCGGTGCCGGAGCCGTCGGTGTAGATCGCCGCGCCCTGGTGCGGGTTCTCGCCGTAGCGCAGGGTGTCCAGCCGGGTGTACGTGGCGCCGGTGAACTCGGGGAACTCCTCGTCCGCGCTGTAGCCGTCGAGGAACCAGGACGCCACGGCCACGTCGTACGCGGCGGTGTGCTGGAACGCCTCGGCGGCGAGCTGCTTGCGGGTGGCGAGGTCGAAACCGCCGTCGGCGACCGCGGCGAGCACCTCGTCGTACCGGGCCGGGCTGGTGACGACCGCGACCGAGGGGTGGTTCTTGGCGGCGGCGCGGACCATGGACGGGCC
Source organism: Actinacidiphila sp. bgisy145 (assembly GCF_057708125.1). Taxonomy (NCBI): domain Bacteria; kingdom Bacillati; phylum Actinomycetota; class Actinomycetes; order Kitasatosporales; family Streptomycetaceae; genus Actinacidiphila; species Actinacidiphila sp. bgisy145. Next base: position 5,940 of record NZ_JBYIRL010000086.1, on the reverse strand, counting down.
GCCGATGTCGATCTGCTCGACGCACTCGTCCGCGCTCGCGCCCGACGCGACGGTCTCGCGGAAGGGGTAGAGGTTCACCACGACCAGCTCGAACGGCTTGACGCCCAGTTCGTCGAGCTGCCTGCGGTGGTCCTCGAGCCGCAGGTCGGCGAGGATGCCGGCGTGCACCCGCGGGTGCAGGGTCTTCACCCGGCCGTCCAGGCACTCGGGGAAGCCGGTCAGCTCCTCGACCTTGGTGACGGGCACGCCGGCCGCGGCGATCCGCCCCGCCGTCGAGCCGGTCGACACCAGTTCGACCCCGGCCGCGTGCAGGCCCCGGGCCAGCTCCTCCAGGCCGGTCTTGTCGTAGACGCTGATCAGCGCGCGGCGCACCGGCCGCTGCGTTCCGTTCGCCCGGGGGCTGTCCTGCGCGGTGTCCTGGGGAGTGGCGCTCATGCCGGAATCAAAACCTTTCGTCCCTCGATGCGGTACCCGTCGCGCGACAGACGTCCCACCACGTCGACGAGCAGACGTCGCTCGACTTCCTTGATGCGCTCGTGGAGCGCGTCCTCCGTGTCGTCCGGCCGGACCTCGACCACGCCCTGGGCGATGACCGGGCCGGTGTCGACGCCGTCGTCGACGAAGTGGACGGTGCACCCGGTGACCTTGGCGCCGTACGCCAGGGCGTCGCGCACGCCGTGCGCCCCGGGGAAACTGGGCAGCAGCGCCGGGTGCGTGTTGACGATCCGGCCGCCGAACCGGGCCAGGAACCGCGCGCCGACGATCTTCATGAAGCCGGCCGAGACCACCAGGTCCGGGTCGTGGGCGGCCGTCGCCTCGGTGAGCGCGGCGTCCCAGCCGTCCCGGTCGGCGTGGTCCCGCAGCCGCACCGTGAAGGTGGGCAGCCCGGCCCGCTCGGCCCGCTCGAGTCCGACGGTGCCGTCGCGGTCCGCGCCCACGGCGACGATCCGGGCGCCGTAGCCGGGGTCGGCCTCGATGGCGTCGAGCAGGGCCTGGAGGTTGGTGCCGGAACCGGAGACGAGGACGACGAGACGGGCGGGAGTGCGGGCAGCCACGGACGGGGCCTCTCTCGGGCGTGCGGGAATCCCGCGAACGGGGACCTGGGCGGCTGTGTTTCGGGCGGCTTGGATGTTTCTATGAGACCGGGGCCGCTCGTTTTGGGGCGACCCTACGAGCGCGCCGGTCGTCAGCAACGATACCGGCACTCCGGGCGGCCCCCACGGGACGGGGGAGCGTCCGGGCGGTAGCGTCTGGGGGAGAACACGTACGCGACAGGAGTCGAGCCCAAGGGGATGGCGCATCACATCATGAGCAGCGGCCGCATTGAACTCGCGCTGCGCGCGCCTGGTGGCGATCAGCGGGACAACCCGTTCGCGCCGCCGCCCGAGGGTGCGCCGGACCGCCCGTGGCAGCCGCGGCAGCCCGGCCGGCCGGCCGGCAGCAGCGGGCGGCAGGAGGGCGGCACCGGCTCGGGTGAGGGCGCGGGTTCCGGCGCGGGTTCCGGTTCCGGCAGCGGGAGTTCGGGGGGCGACGGCTCCAACGGGGCCGACGGCTCCGGTTCCGGTTCCGGTTCCGGCGACGGGCCGCAGGGCACCCCGCCGCCCCCGCACGGCGCACCCCAGGCGTGGGGCCACCAGTGGAGCAGCCGCCAGCCGCAGTCCGGTCGGCCGGACCCGTTCGCCCGGCGCCCCGAGCAGCCCGGGCCGACCGGCCCCCAGGGCCAGGGCCCGCGCTTCGACCCGACCGACCCGGCGCAGCGCCGCTCGCGGTACGCCCTGGTCTGCGGCGGCTGGGGCCTGATCTTCTCGCTGCTCGGCTGGACCCCGCTGGGCCTGCTGCTCGGCGCGCTCGCCCTCTACTGGGGCGTCAGCGCGCTGCGGATGTCGCCCGAGGACCGCGCCAAGGCCCGCGCGCAGGCCGCCTCCGCGCTCGCCGACGCCACCCAGAGCCCGCGCCCGGCGCCCCCCGCGCCCGGCCCGGACGCCCAGCGCTCCTTCCTCACCGCGGCCTGGACCGGCATCATCACCAGCGCGCTCGCCCTCGCGATCGTCGGCACCACGTACGGGTTCCAGATCGCCTACCGCGACTACTACGACTGCAAGGCCGACGCCCTCACCGCGCCCGCCTCGCACTCCTGCCAGAAGCTTCTCCCCTCCCCCCTCCGCAGCCTCCCCGCCCTCCGCGACTGACCTCCCCGAGGCCCCGCCGGGGGAGACGACCGCGGGCCTTGCGGGACCTCGCCCTCGACCGCGCCCGGCCGGCCGGCGGCCGTGGGTACGGCAGGACCTTCCCCGGCGACAGCGAGTCCCACCGAACGAAGCCCGACCCCGCCCACTCCCCCACTAGCCCGCCCGCCGACACAGCCAGCACTCCAACCGAGGGCGACACGGCACCGTGCCCGGCGGGGACTGCCCCCGCACCGCGGCCAACCCCGCGTACGGTCCGGCCGGGCTGGCGGCTACGCCTACAGGCCGCGCAGCTCTCGTAGGGTTGCCCCTCGCCCGCGCCGCCGACCGACCGCCGGCCACAGGCCGCGCAGCGGCGGCGGGTACGGCGCGACCGACGCGCAGTCAGCCGGCCGGAGGCCCGCCGGGCGCCCCGGGCCCCGCTGGCGACTGCGGTCCGTAGGTCGGGCAGCGGCGGCGGGTAGGCGGCGGGGCCGTCGCGCGGTCAGTCGCTGGGCGATTCCGGGGGTGGCGGGGGTGCGGCGGTGGGGGGTAGGTCGGGCAGTGGGGGCGGGAACATCGGCAGGGGGGCCGGGGCGAGCCCGGGGAGCGGCGGGGGGAAGGCGGCCGGAGCGGTCGGCTCGGCGGAAGCCGGTTTCGGCAGGGGCACGGGCGGGGGTGGCGCGACGGCGGGGTCGTCGTTCGTCGCCGTGGTGCTGCCCGACCTGCGCAGCCGCGCCCAGGCCGTCTGGGGCATCCGCGGCCGGGGCACCCGCAGCTTGGGCAGGCGCAGCCCGCCGACCAACGACCGCCACGGGTGCGGCGGGTGGGCGACGTGGTAGCGCAGCAGCAGCGCACCCGGCAGCGCGATCACCAGCGTCCATCCGGCTGCCGCGGCCCCCGCCAGCCACCAGCGCGGCCCGAAGTCCGCGAGCCGGTGCGGCCCGAGCGGACCGCCCGACCAGGCGGCGAGCACCGCGAACCCGGCGCCCAGCGCCAGCGCGGCCCCGAAGGTGACGCGGACCGTACTCCACACCGGCCAGGCGTCGTTGCCGACGAACCAGGCCACTCCGAGTGCGGCCAGCACGGGCAGCGCGAGGGTGCTCCAGCCGGCCCAGGACGTACCGGTGTGCGGCAGCGCGGCCAGCAGCGGGAAACCGGGCAGCAGGACGTAGCCGGAGGCGCCCGCCGGGGCGACCGCGCTGCCCGCGCCGACCGCGAAGCCGGTGCCGAGCGCGTAGGAGGCGGCCCAGACCGCGAGGTTGGGCACCAGGCCGACGGCGACGAGCAGCACCGAGACCCGCCCCACCAGCGAGGCGCTGAGCTGCTGGTAGGTCTGCCCGACCGCACCCATGTGGCAGATCAGCGCGGCCGCGCCGATGAGGGCGCCGCCGCCCACCAGCAGCGCGACCGCGCCGGCCGCGGCCCGCACCGCCGCGCCGGCCTCCTCGGCGTGGCCGCGGTGCAGCCGGTACGTGCCGCGCCCGGCGCGGAAGCGGTCGAGCGGCAGCAGTTCGGGCCCGGGCCGCCCGCAGCCGGACCACGCCCCGCAGCTCGCGGCGGCGCCGGCGAAGAGCAGGACGTAGGGCGTGGTCAGTGGGGCGACGTGCACGGAGCCGCCGGTGGCGTAGACGGCCGCGACCGCGGCGAGGGTGAGGTAGCCGGCGAGCACCCACCCGGTCACCGCGGCGGCGGCCCGCACCCGGGCCCGGCCGGTCAGGCGGTCCGCGGGGTCGGAGGCGCCGGCGGACCGGTCGGCGTGGTCGGGGTGACCGGCGTCGGCGGCATCGTCGGCGTCCTTGCCGTCGACGGCGGCGGCCACCGCCGAGGCCGTACCGCGGAAGAGCAGCCACGCGGGCAGCGCGCTGAGCAGCAGCGGCGCCACGGCGACGGGTGACGGGTCGCCGGAGAGCGTGGCGGTGCGCACCAGGCCCGCGCCCTGCGCGAGCAGCCAGAGGTCGGCGCTCACATGCAGCGCGCCGCCGAGGCTGGTGTCGGGGAACGGCGAGCCGATCCACAGCAGCAGCACGACGGCGGCGATCCCGCCGAGCCCTAGCCCGGCGGCGGACGCGCCCGCGGCCAGCGCGGACACCCACAGTGCGGCCCACCGCGGGGGCAGGGCGGATACGGAAGCGGAAGCGGTCAGCGGCTCGCTCGTCTGCGTCACGGCCACCCATGGTGGCAGGAACACCCGTTTCGCCCGGGGAGAAGGCGAAAAGTCGACGTGTCGGCGAGAATGAGTGCTATGTGTCATTTTTTCGGACTGTCATGTCAGCGGACGAACGCCAGCATTACGGTAGGTACCGCTCGCCGAGAGGCGGTCCGATGACGTCACGGCGCAAGGCCCGCAAGCAGGCGGCGGCCCAGAAGCGGAACGGCGTCCAGGGCACCACCGCGGTCGGCGGCGGCGATTCGGCTGCGGGGCGCGGCGGTTCGGCGGCGGGGCGCGGCGGTTCGGCCGCGGGCCGTGGCGGGGCGGCGGCCGGCCGCGGCTCGGCCCGGCGGACGCACCGGAAGGGAGCGGCGGGCGGCAGCGACCGCCCCGCCCGCCCGGCGAACGGCCCCACCCGCCCGCGCGCCGGCGCCGAAACGGCCGCGCGCCCGCCCCTGGAGGCGCTGGTCCTGGTGGCGGCCACGGCGCCGACCGCCATCGGCGCGCCGACCGCGACCGCCGCCCCCGCACCCGAGGCAGCGCCCGCGCCCGTCACCTTGGCCCCAGCCACCCGCGGGCTCGGCACCGGCGGACCCGACATCGTCGCCCCCGCCCCCGTACCTGACGCACCGTCGGAACCGCACCCCGCCGAGCCGGCCGCGTACCCGCTCGGCGGCACCGAGCCCGACGACGACCCGCCCGACCTCTTCTCCCTCGCGCCCCACCCGCCGGCCCCGGCCGCCACCTGCGACCTCGGGCTTTCCGGTGACGCCTCGCCCGCGGACGCGTTCGACGCCCTTTACCGGCACGCCGCGGGCGCCCTGGCGCGCCAGGCGGAACTGCTCACCGGCGACCCGGACCAGGCGCGGAAGTCGGTGGCGTACGCGTACGGACTGGCCTGGCAGCGATGGCCGGAGGTCGCGCGGGACAGCGACCCGGTGGGCTGGCTGCGCGCGGCCGTGTACGAGCACGCGCTCGCGCCCTGGCAGCGGTGGGTGCCGGAGTGGGCGGGCGGGCACCGGCCGCAGCCGTGTACCCCCGACGACGCGCTGGCCGCGGCCCTGCTCGCGCTTCCGCCGCGGCAGCGCACGGCGGTGCTGCTCCACGACGGCCTCGGGCTCGCACTGCCGACGGCGGCAGCGGAGGCGGAGGCGAGCGAGACGGCGGCCGCGGCGCGGATCGTCGCGGCGCGCGCGGCGCTGACGGAGGCGGTGCCGGACCTCGCCGAGGAGGTGCTGCCGGAGCGGCTGGGGGCGCTGCTCGACGAGCGCCCCCGAACTGAGACCGCGTCAGATGATCGCACCGGCGCGGATGGCGCCCCCGGGGTCGCCTCCCCCGAACCGCCGGAGCCGGCCGGGCGGCCGGACGGTGTGCGGGCCGCGAGCGAGCGCGCGACCCGGCACCGTACCGTCGGCGCGTACGCGCTGACCGCGGTGATCGCCGCCGTCACCACGGTCGCGGTGATCGTCACCCCGGACCACCAGGCGCCGCGCCCGGCCGGGCAGTCGGGGCCGACGGCGACCGCGACCGCGCCCGCCCCGAGCACCGATCTGACAACCACCGCGCCCGGGGCCGTACAGCACAGCGGGGGGGGGGGGGGGGGGGGGTGTTGGGGGGGGGAGG
>NZ_JBYIRL010000085.1:0-9938 GCF_057708125.1 Actinacidiphila sp. bgisy145 | reverse complement strand
CCCACGCGCCCATCCACGGGATCAGAAACATCCAGACTCTCCAGGTCCCAACCGCGATCACCAGGGAAGCCCGACATCGCATCGGAGCCTTCCGCAACCAGCCGCCAGAAACCCTCCGGATCCTCCACTCCACCCGGGAACCGACAACCCATCCCCACAATCGCCACCGGCTCATCCGTGCCGGCCCGCGGCGTCGGCACAGCGCTCGCCCCAACGACCCCGTCGGTCCCGCACGCCTCGGCGACCAGATACCGAGCCACCTCCAGCGGCGTCGGCTGGTCGAAGACCAAGGTCGCGGGAAGGCTCAGGCCGGTCTCGGCCGCGAGCCGGTTACGCAACTCCAGCCCCGTCAGCGAATCGATGCCCATGTCACGGAACGCCCGCTGGGAATCGATGTCCCCGGGCCGGGCATGGCCCAGGACAACGGCCGCGGCGGCCCGAACGACCTGCAGGACTTCCTTCTCCCGATCGGCAGGGCTGAGCGCGGCCAACTGGTCCGCCAGGCCATCCGCGTCCGCGGCAACAGCCGCGCTAGGACGGACCAGAGCACCCCCAGCCAGACCCCGCAGCAGTGCGGGCACCGGCCGACCTCCACGAGACAGCCCTGTCAGGTCGAGGCGGGTCGGTACCGCCAACGGCACACCCCACGCGACCGCGGCCTCGAACAACGCCAAACCCTGTTCCGTCGACATCGGCTCGAGGCCACCACGACGCAGACGAGACCGACCCGCGCCATCCAGATGCCCGGTCATCTCCGAGGTCTGTTCCCACAGCCCCCACGCCAACGACTGACCAGCCAGGCACCGATCCCGGCGATAGACAGCCAGGGCGTCCAGGAACGCGTTCGCCGCCGCGTAACTTCCCTGCCCCGGATTGCCCACGATGGCCGCGGCCGAGGAATACAACACGAACCCGGCCAAGCCCGCGTCCTCAGTCAACTCGTGCAGGTTCCAGGCCGCGTCAGCCTTCGCCGACAGGACGGTCGCCATCCGCTGCGGCGTCAGTGACTCGACCGTCGCGTCATCGATCACCCCGGCGGCATGCACCACCGCCGTCAACGGCCGGTCGACCGCAATCTTGGCCAGGACCGAGGCGAGGGCATCCCGGTCGGCGGCATCGCCGGCCACCACCCGGACCTCCCCGCCCAGCTCAGCCAACTCCGCGACCAGACGCGCCGCGCCCGGTGCGGCCGGGCCACGTCGCGACACCAACACCAAGTGCCGCATGCCACGAACGGTGACCAGGTGCCGGGCCAACTCCCCGCCCAGAGTCCCGGTCCCGCCGGTGACCAGGACGGTGCCGTGCGGGTCCCAGGCGGCGGGGACGTTCAGCACGACCTTGCCCACATGCCGGGCGGCCTGCAGATGACGCAATGCCGCGACCACCTGCGACAGCTCGAAGCACGTCACCGGCGGCGGCTTCAATATCCCGGCCTCGAACATCACCCCGAGCTCCGCGAGCATCTCCCCGACCCGCGGCACACCAGCATCCATCAGATCGAACGCTCGGTAGACCACTCCCGGATAGGCCGCAGCAACCTGCTCGGCATCACGGATATCGGTCTTGCCCATCTCGACGAACCGACCACCACGCGGCAACAACCGCAACGACGCGTCCGTAAACTCCCCCGCCAAGGCGTTGACGACCACGTCCATGCCCGCACCACCGGTCACGCCCAGAAACCGCTCACAGAAGACCAGATCGCGCGTCGAGGCAATGTGGCTCTCATCGATGCCCATCGCCCGCAACGCCGCCTGCTTCGCCGGACTCGCGGTCGCGAAGACCTCCAAACCCCATTCCTGAGCCAGCTGCACCGCAGCCGTGCCCACCCCGCCGGTCCCGGCATGGATCAACACCCGCTGACCGGGACGGACCTGGGCCAGATCCCGCAACGCATAAAACGCCGTCAAGAACCCCACCGGCACGGATGCGGCCTCCTGGAACGACCACCCCCGCGGCACCGCAGCCACCAGCCGGCTGTCCACCACCCCCACCGGCCCCCACCCCGGCACCAAACCCATCACCGACTGCCCCACCACCAGACCATCCACCCCAGGTCCGGTCTCCAGCACGACCCCGGCAGCCTCCAAGCCCATAGCCCGGCCATCCGAGACCATTCCCAGACCGGCGACCACATCGCGGAAGTTCACGCCCGCCGCCCGCAGACCCACCCGCACCTGACCCGGCAACAACTCAGCGCTCGCCTCGGGAGCATCGACCACAGCAGCACTGCCCAGATCACCCGGCTCCTCCACCTCCACCCGCCAACCCGAACCACCAGGCAACACCAACTCACCCGACGCACCCGCCCGGACCAGCCGACGCCCGAACACCACCACGGTCCCACCGTCAGTAGTAGCGGGGCGGATGCGGACCTCGGGTTCATCAGCACCCAAGGCCAGGGCCAGTACGGTGTCCACGTCAGCGTCTTGGGTCGGGTCCAGGTCGGTGGCCGGGTCTACGTCGACCAGCAGCACACGCCCCGGGTGCTCGGACTGCGCCGAACGCACCAGGCCCACGACCGCGGCACCGGCCAGGTCCTGCCCGGTGGCCGCGCCCTGGGTCCAGACCACCAACCGCGAACCAGCGGTCTCGGGATCGGCCAGCCACTCCTGCACCCAACCCAACACCGTCGCAGCAGCCATCTGAGCCGCCTCCGGCGCCGAAACCCCCAACGGGGCAGCCGGCACTGGCGCCACCACCACCGGAGCCACCTCGGCCCCACCGTGCCGCGCCCACTCCACGGCAGCCGACGTCTGTGCAGGCAGCGGAGCCCAGTCTACGGTGAACAGCGATTGCCTGGGCACCCGACCCGACCCGACCAGTTGCCCCGGCGCAACCTCCCGCAGCACCAACGACCGGGCCGCCAGCACCGGCTGACCGACACCATCGAACGCGGTGACCGAGATCCCTCCTGACCCGGCGGCCAGCACCACCCGCAAGTGACGCGCACCGGCGGCCAGCAATCGCACGCCCGACCACGCGAACGGCAACTCCGTCCCCCCACTGCCGTCACTAGCGGCCAGCAAACCGTGCAGAGCGGCATCAAGCAGAGCGGGATGCAAGCCGAATCCGGCAGCGTCGGAGTCAATGATCTGGGGCAGTTCGACTTCGGCATAGACGGTGTCCCCGGCACGCCATGCCTGGCGCAGGCCCTGGAACGCCGGACCGTAGGCGTAACCGCGCCGGGCGAACTTCTCGTAGGCGTCGTCGACCGGGACCGCCACCGCGCCGACCGGAGGCCAGACACCCAGCGGGGCGGGGACCGGCTCGCCATCGGCCGGGGCCAGCACGCCCACCGCGTTCCGCACCCATTCGCCCTCCCCCTCGCGAGAGGAGACCGTTACGGTTCGCCGGCCGCTGTCGCCCACGTGGACCTGCAACTGGACGCCATCGGAGGAGGAAAGGACCAGGGGCTCCTGGAGCGTCAACTCCTCCAGGACACCACACCCGGCCAGATCAGCCGCATGCATCGCAAGGTCGACGAACGCCGTGCCGGGTAGCAGCACCGTGCCGTGGACCGCGTGGTCGGCCAGCCACGGCATCGCAGCCAGCGACAACCGACCCGTCAACACCAACCCATCACCATCAGCCAGCCACACCGCAGCCGCCAACAACGCATGCCCAGCGGCCTGCACACCCGCCGACGGCAGATTCCCCACCCCCACAGCGGCCTTGGGCCAGTAGTGCTGCCGCTGGAACGCATACGTCGGCAGCCCAACCTTCACCGCCCGACCCTCATCAGCGGTCACCGCGGCCCAGTCCACCTCCACGCCCGCCGACCAAGCGCCCGCCAGTGCGGTCAGCCACCGGTCCCGGCCACCGTCACCACGCTGCAAACTGCCCGCCGCGACCAGGCCCTCACCCGCCTGCGCAACCGCCATACCCAACACCGGATGCGGACTGACCTCCACAAACACCCGATGCCCCTCAGCCACCAACCCGGCAACAACCTCACCGAACCGCACCGGCTCCCGCAAATTCCGATACCAATACCCGCCATCCAGTTGGGCGGTATCCACCACCCGCCCCTCAAGCGTCGAATAGAACGGCACCGCACCACTGACCGGGGACAGTCCCGCCAGATCCTCGCCCAACAGGTCCTCGACCGCTTCAACATGTGCGGTGTGGGAGGCGTAGTCGACCGCGATCCGTCGCGCCCCACGCTCCGCGAACGCCTCGACGAACTCCGCACACGCCTGCGCGGCGCCGGCCACCACGACCTGGCGGGGAGCATTGACCGCCGCGATCGACAAGTCCCCACCCCAGCGGGCAATCCACTCCCCCACCTCCTCCAGACCGGCCGGCACCGACACCATCCCACCCGTCCCCGCCAGATGCCCGGCCAACGCCCGACTACGCAACGCCACCACCCGCGCGCCGTCCTCCCACGACAACCCACCCGCCACACACGCCGCCGCGATCTCCCCCTGACTATGACCCACCACCGCAGCCGGCTCCACCCCAGCTGCCCGCCACAACACCGCCAAACTCACCATCACCGCCCACGACGCCGGCTGCACCACCTCCACCCGCGACAACAACCCCTCATCCCCCAACACCTCACGCAACCGCCAATCGACAAACGGCTCCAACGCCCGCTCGCACCGCTCCATCGCCGCCGCAAACACCGGCTCCTCCTCCCACAACCGCACTCCCATCCCCACCCACTGCGCACCCTGACCCGCAAACACAAACACCGGCCGCACCACCGAACCACCAACCCCAGACACCACACCGCTCACCACACCAGGCCCCACCTGCCCCGCGACAACCGCAGACAAGCCCTCCACCAACTCGCCACGGTCCCGGCCCACCACCGCAAGCCGGTGCGAGAACCCCGTCGTCCGCGTCACCGCCAACGACAACGCCACATCCCCGACCCCCACCCCCGGACGCGCCGCCACAAACTCCGCCAACCGACCCGCCTGCGCCACCAACGCCGCATCAGACCGCGCCGACACCACCCACACCACCGCACCCGCAGACTCCGACCCCACCTCCGAGACAAACTCCTCCCCATCCAGAACTTGTCCGTCGCCGGCAGATACGTCCAGGACAGGGGCCTGCTGCGCGGGCTGTTCGAGGATGAGGTGGACGTTCGTGCCACTGATCCCGAACGCCGACACACCCGCCCGCCGCGGACCAGAGTCCGCCGGCCACTCACGCGGGGCGGTCAGCAGCTCGACTGCTCCGGCCGACCAATCCACATGCGACGACGGGGCATCCACATGCAGGGTCTGCGGCAGCATCCCGTGCCGCATCGCCTGCACCATCTTGATCACGCCCGCGACACCCGCGGCCGCCTGGGTGTGGCCGATGTTCGACTTCACCGACCCCAGCAACAACGGCCGCGCCGGATCACGATCCTGCCCATAGGTTGCCAGCAGTGCCTGCGCCTCGATCGGATCACCCAACGCCGTGCCGGTGCCGTGCGCCTCCACCACGTCAACGTCACCGGCCTTCAAGCCCGCACTGGCCAACGCGGCCCGGATCACCCGCTGCTGCGAGGGACCATTCGGCGCCGACAGACCGTTACTCGCCCCGTCCTGGTTGATCGCGCTACCGGCCACCACCGCCAGCACCCGATGCCCACGCTCACGCGCAACCGACAACCGCTCCAGGACCAGCACACCGACACCCTCACCCCACCCGGTGCCATCAGCCGCCTCCGCGAACGGCTTGCACCGCCCATCAGCAGCCAACCCCCGCTGCCGCGCGAACTCCGTGAACGTCCCAGGCGAAGCCATCACCGTGACCCCGCCGGCCAACGCCAGCGAGCACTCCCCCGACCGCAGCGCCTGCGCCGCCAAGTGAATCGCCGTCAACGACGACGAACACGCCGTATCAATCGAAACCGCAGGACCCTGCAACCCCAACGCATACGCCACCCGACCCGACGCCACACTCGCATGGGTCCCGGTGATCCCGTAGCCGCTCGCGTCGTCACGCTCACCGACCCGGTACTCCGACGTGATAATGCCGGCGTAGACCCCCGTGTCGGTCCCCTTCAGCGAACCAGGGGCAATGCCCGCGTCCTCCAATGCTTCCCAAGAGGTCTCCAGCAACAGCCGCTGCTGCGGGTCGGTCCCCAACGCCTCACGCGGACTGATCCCGAAGAACTCCGCATCGAAATCACCCGCACCATCAAGGAACCCACCCACCCGGGCATAACCCTCACCCCCGTCACCGGCATCCGGGTCCGGCAAGCCAGCCACGTCCCAGCCACGGTTCACCGGGAACCCCGACATCGCATCAGAGCCCCCCGCAACCAACCGCCAGAAACCCTCCGGATCCTCCACCCCACCCGGGAACCGACAACCCATCCCCACAATCGCCACCGGCTCATCCACCCCGACACGGACGGTTGCCGCGGCAGATACGGCAGCCATGGCCTCGGTCCCACATGCCTCTGCGACCAGATACCGAGCAAGTTCCAGCGGGACGGGGTAGTCGAAGACCAGGGTCGCGGGAAGGGTGAGCCCGGTTTCGCTCGCGAGCCGGTTGCGGAGCTCCAGCGCGGTCAGCGAGTCGATGCCCATCTCGCGGAAGGCCTGCTGGGAGTCGATGTCCCCAGCGTTGGCATGGCCCAGGATGACGGCGGTGCCGGCCCGGACGATCTGCAGGACTTCCTGCTCGCGATCGGCAGGGCTGAGCGCAGCCAACCGGGCCGCCAGGCCACCCACGACCGCAGCCTCAGCCGCGGACCGACGAACCGAGACACCACCCGCAACCAGACCTCGCAACAGGGGAGGCACCGGCCGACCAACTCGCGACCATGCGGCCAGGTCCAGCTGGGCCGGGACCACCAACGGCACACCAGACGCGGAAGCAGCCTCGAACAGGGCGAGACCCTGCTCCGTCGGCATCGGCTGAACACCGCCGCGACGCAGACGGGACAGGTCAGCGCCATCCAGATGCCCGGTCATCTCCGAGGCCTGTTCCCACAGGCCCCAGGCCAGCGACTGACCGGCAAGCTGCCGATCCCGGCGATAGACAGCCAGCGCGTCCAAGAACGCGTTGGCGGCAGCGTAGCTGCCCTGCCCCGGGCTACCCAGGGCGGCCATGGCCGAGGAGTACAGCACGAACCCGGCCAGTCCCATGTCCTCGGTCAACTCATGCAGGTGCCACGCCGCGTCAACCTTCACCGACAGCACCGGCGCCATCCGCTGCGGCGTCAACGACTCCACGGTGGCGTCATCGATCACCCCCGCGGCGTGCACCACCGCCGTCAACGGCCGCTCCACCGCAACCTTGGCCAGCACCGAGGCGAGAGCGTCCCGGTCAGCGGCATCACCGGCCACCACCCGGACCTCAGCACCCAGCTCAGCCAACTCCGCGACCAGACGCGCCGCGCCCGGTGCGGCCGGGCCCCGCCGCGACAACAACACCAGATGCCGCATGCCACGAACGGTGACCAGGTGCCGGGCCAACTCCCCACCCAACGTCCCCGTGCCACCGGTGACCAGGACGGTGCCCTGCGGGTCCCAGGCGGCGGGGACGTTCAGTACGACCTTGCCCACATGCCGGGCGGCCTGCAGATGACGCAATGCCCCGACCGCCTGCGACAGCTCGAAACACGTCACCGGCGGCGGCTTCAATATCCCGGCCTCGAACATCACCCCGAGCTCAGCGAGCATCTCCCCGACCCGCGGCACACCCGCGTCCATCAGATCGAAGGCCCGATAGACCACCCCGGGGTATGCCTGGGCGACCTGCTCGGCATCACGGATGTCGGTCTTGCCCATCTCGACGAACCGCCCACCACGCGGCAACAACCGCAACGACGCGTCCGTGAACTCCCCCGCCAGAGCATTGACGACCACATCCATGCCGGCGCCACCGGTCACGCCCAGGAACCGCTCACAGAACGCCAGATCGCGTGTCGAGGCGATGTGGCTCTCATCGATGCCCATCGCCCGCAACGCGGTCTGCTTCGCCGGACTCGCGGTGGCGAAGACCTCCAAACCCCATTCCTGAGCCAACTGCACCGCAGCCGTACCCACCCCGCCGGTACCGGCATGGATAAGGACTCGCTGACCGGGACGGGCCTGGGCCAGATCCCGCAGTGCATAAAACGCCGTCAAGAACCCCACCGGCACCGATGCGGCCTGCTGGAACGACCACCCCCGCGGCACCGCAGCCACCAGCCGGCTGTCCACCACCCCCACCGGCCCCCACCCCGGCACCAGACCCATCACCGACCGCCCCACCACCAGACCATCCACCCCCGGCCCGGTCTCCAGCACCACCCCGGCAGCCTCCAAGCCCATAACCCGGCCATCCGAGACCATTCCCAGGCCGGCAACCACATCACGGAAGTTCACACCCGCCGCCCGCAGACCCACCCGGACCTGACCCGGCAACAACTCAGCGCCCGCCTCAGGAGCATCGACCACCGCCGCACTGCCCAGATCACCCGGCTCCGCCACCTCCACCCGCCAACCCGAACCACCAGGCAACACCAACTCACCCGACGCACCCGCCCGGACCAGCCGACGCCCGAACACCACCACCCCCTCGTCCCCGGAACTGACGCGGACCTCAGGCTCATCAGCACCCAAAGCCAGAGGCAGAACGGTGTCCACGTCAGTGTCCCGGGCAGGGTCCAGCCCTGCCGTCGGGTCGGCGTCGACCAGCAGCACACGCCCCGGGTGCTCCGACTGCGCCGAACGCACCAAACCCACCACCGCCGCGCCCGCCAGGTCCTGCCCGGTGGCTGCGCCCTGGGTCCAGACCACCAACCGCGAACCAGCGGTCTCGGGATCGGCCAGCCACTCCTGCACCCAACCCAACACCGTCGCAGCAGCCAACTGAGCCGCCTCCGGCGCCGAAACCCCCGACGGGGCGGTCGGCACCACCGCCACCACCACCGGAGCCACCTCGGACCCGGCCGACTCACCATGCCGCACCCACTGCACCACGGCGGTGTCAGAGTCCTGCGGGGAAGGCAGCGGAACCCAGTCCACCGTGAACAGCGACTGCCACACCTGCCGACCAGTACCGGTGAGCTGACCGGCCGAAGCCTCACGCAGGGCCAACGACCGGACCTGCAAGACCGGTTCACCCGCACCGTCAAAAGCCGTGACCGAGACCCCACCAGGCCCGGAAGCGAACGCCACTCGCAGCCGGCGGGCATCGCTCGCCAGCAGCCGCACGCCCGACCACGCGAACGGCAACTCCGTCCCGCCATTGCCGTTGCCGGCGCCGGCGGCCAGGAGACCGTGCAGGGCAGCGTCGAGGAGGGCAGGATGCAGGCCGAACCCAGCCGCATCGGAGTCGATGACCTGGGGCAGCTCCACCTCGGAGTAGACGGTGTCCCCGGCCCTCCACACCTGCCGCAGCCCCTGGAACGCCGGACCGTAACCGTAACCGCGCCGAGCCAGCCTCTCGTAGGCATCGTCGACCGGAACCGCCACCGCACCCGCCGGAGGCCAGACACCCAGCGGGGCGGGGACCGGCTCGCTGCCGACCGGAGCCAACTCGCCCACCGCGTTCCGCACCCACTCGCCCTCCCCCTCACGGGAAGAGACCACGACCGTGCGTCGACCACTGCCGCCATCACTGTCGCCGACGTGGACCTGCAACTGCACGCCACCGGAGGTGGGAAGGACCAGGGGCTCCTGGAGCGTCAACTCCTCCAGGACACCGCACCCCGCCAGATCGCCGGCGTGGACGGCCAGGTCCACGAACGCCGTCCCCGGCAACAGCACCGTGCCGTGGACCGCGTGGTCGGCCAGCCACGGCATCGCAGCCAGCGACAACCGACCCGTCAACACCAGCCCATCACCCTCGGCCAGCCACACCGCAGCCGCCAACAACGCATGCCCGGAACGCTGCTGACCAGCCGACGAAGCATCCTCACGACCGGCCACCGGCTTCGGCCAATAGTGCTGCCGCTGAAACGCATACGTCGGCAGCCCAACCTTCACCGCCCG
>NZ_JBYIRL010000084.1:0-10592 GCF_057708125.1 Actinacidiphila sp. bgisy145 | reverse complement strand
GGCGGGGCGGCCCCAGTCGGCCATGTGCTGGGTGAAGATGTCGCGGATTTCGGTGCGGTTTTTGTGGATGGCGGGGACGAGGATGTGGGAGGGGCGGTCGTCGGCGAGTTGGACGATGAGTTCGGCGAGGTCGGTTTCGTAGGCGTGGATGCCGTGGTGGGCGAGGGCTTCGTTGAGGCCGGTTTCCTGGGTGGCCATGGATTTGACTTTGACGACTTCGGTTTCGCCGGTGGCTTTGATGATGTCGGTGGTGATGCGGTTGGCTTCGTGGGCGTCGGTGGCCCAGTGGACGGTGCCGCCGGCTTGGGTGACGGCTGCTTCGAGTTGGAGGAGGTAGTGGTCGAGGTGGCGGAGGGTGTGGTCCTTGACGGCGGCGCCGGTTTCGCGGAGTTGGGGCCAGTCGGGGAGTTCGCTGACGGCGGTGGCGCGTTTGGCGCGGATGGTGTGGGTGGCGTGGGTGAGGTTCGCCCGCAGTTGGGTGTCCTTCGTCGACACCCGCGCGGCGTCGGGGAAGGACGGGAGCCCCAGATAGGTGCCGTTCATCGGACGATTCCTGTCTCTGCGCGCCAGTAGGGGTGTTCCTCGGTGGACGCGAGGATCTCCGCGATGTGGACGGTCCGCAGCGGCGAGCGGTCCCGGCGGAGGATGCCGTCGAGGTGCATCAGGCAGGAGTTGTCCGCCCCGCACAGCACCCCGGCGCCGGTGTCGAGGGCGTGCCGGACCTTGTCCTGGCCCATCGCGACGGACACGTCCGGGTTCTTGACCGCGAAGGTGCCGCCGAAGCCGCAGCACTCCTCGGCGCCCTCCAACTCGCGCAGCTGGAGGCCCTTGACGGCCTGGAGCAGCTTTCGGGGCCGTTCGCCCAGCCCGAGCATGCGCAGGCCGTGGCAGGACGGGTGATAGGCGACGGTGTGCGGGAAGTACGCGCCCACGTCCGTCACCTGGAGCACGTCCACCAGGAACTCCGTCAGTTCGTACGTCTTCGGCACGGCATGGGCCGCCGCCGCGGCGAGGCCGCCGTCGCCGTCCCGACCCTCGGCGGCCGCGCGCTCCGCGATCCGGGGGTAGTTGTCGCGCACCATGGCCGCGCACGAGCCGGACGGCGTGACCACGTAGTCGTAGCCGGCGAAGACCTCGGCGTAGTGGCGGGCCAGCGGCTCGGTCTCGTGCCGGTAGCCGGTGTTGAACTGCGGCTGGCCGCAGCAGGTCTGGGCCTCGGGGAAGTCCACTTCCACGCCCAGCCGCTCCAGCAGTCGCACCACGGCCCGGCAGGTGTCCGGATACAGGAGGTCGTTGACACAGGTCACGAAGAGGGCGACCCGCAAGGTGCCTTCGTGCCGCACCTCGCCGCCGCTCGGCTGTCGATCAGGCATGCGCTCATACTGCCCCAAGCGCGCACAGCGGGGGAAGCATACATCCGATGTTTCCTGCCCTGCGCGTCGGCGCCGGTGAGGCGTCAGGTGCGCCCGGCGGGGCGTCAGGTGCCCCCGGAGGGCCGCGGGCTCACCCGGCGGGCACAGGCAGCGGCGCACCGTCCCCGGCTGCGAGCAGCGCGCGTATCTCGCGGACGGAGCTGCGTCCGGCCCGGTTGGCGCCGATGGTGCTCGCCGACGGTCCGTAGCCGAGCAGGTGCACCCGGGGGTCCTTCACCACGCGGGTGCCGTCGAGCCGGACGCCGCCGCCCGCCTCGCGCAGCCGCAGCGGGGCGAGGTGGTCCAGCGCCGCCCGGAAACCGGTGGCCCACAGGATGACGTCGGCGTCCAGCGTCCGGCCGTCGGCCCATGCCACGCCGTGCGGGGTGATCCGGTCGAAGACCGGCTCCCGGCGCAGCACCCCGCGGGCCCGGGCCTCGCGTACGGCCTCGGTCGCGGCCAGGCCGGTCACGCTCACCACGCTCTGCGGCGGCAGGCCCTGGCGCACCCGGTCGTCCACCCGGGCCACCACCGAGCGGCCCCACTCCTCGTCGAACGGGGTGTCGCGGAAGACCGGGGGCCGCCGGGTCACCCAGGTGGTGCGGGCCGCGCCGCCCGGTTCGTTCAGCTCCATCAGCAACTGCACCGCCGAGGTGCCGCCGCCCACCACCACGACGTGCAGCCCGGCGAACTCCGCCGCGCCCCGGTAGCCGGCGGTGTGCAGCTGCCGCCCGAGGAAGCTCTCCTGGCCCGGGTAGTACGGCAGGAACGGCCGGTCCCAGGTGCCCGTCGCGTTCAGCAGCGCCCGCACCGACCAGGTGCCGCGGTCGGTCTCCACCCGCAGCCGCCCGCCGGTCCCCTCCCGTACCGCCGCCACGTCCACCGGGCGCAGCACCCGCAGGTCGAACTCCTCCTCGTACCGCCGGAAGTAGGCGCCGACGACCTGCGAGGACGGCAGGTCCGGGTCGCCGCCGGCCAGCTCCATCCCGGGCAGCGAGTGCACCCCGTGCGCCTTCGCGTACGTCAGCGACGGCCACCTGAACTGCCAGGCGCCGCCGGGCCGCGGGGCGTGGTCGAACACCACGAAGTCGCTGCCGGCCCGCAGGCCCGCCCAGTGCAGGAAGTACGCCGCCGACAGGCCCGCCTGGCCCGCGCCCACCACCGCGACGTCCGCGTCCGCGACCGCCGCCCCGTCCGCCCCCGGCATCCGGCCCGCCTGTACCTCGTCCATGCCGGTGCCAACCACGCCCGCCCCGCATTGCTTCCCCCCGGCCGCGCCAGGCGAGCCCTGGGCCGGCCCTGGCTTTGAGATGCCGGTCCTGTTCCCCGCCCCACACCGTGACGGCCCCGGTGCGGGGCGGGGGATCTTGCCGACGATCAGGGGTGGCCGCTCACCACAGCGTGGCGATCTTGTCGGCCAGGGCATCGGCCTGGGCCCGCCCGGCTTGTGCTGCGGCCTTCCGGCGCTGGGGATCGTACGGGTTGGGGCCGATGGCCTCGACGCTCTGTTCGTCCGGCACGATGAGACATACCTCGGCCTGTTCGGCCAAGGCTTCCGCATCCGCGGCCGCGCCGGGAATCTGCCCGTAGCCGTCAGGCATCGGCGCCAGGATGACGATCCTGTCGTGCCCGGCGGCCAGGCGTGCGTTGGCGGTGGAGACCATGCCGCCGTCCACCCAGGAACGGCCCTGGAAGTGTTCGAGAGGCCAGACGCCGGGGACCGCACCGCTCGCGGAGACAGCGTCGGTCAGCGAGACGCCCGCGTGCTCGTCGAACAGATGCAGCTCGCCCGTGTCGGCGTCGATCGCGGTGACTTTCAAGCCGGCGGGCCAGTCCGCGGTGACCAGACGAGAGGTGACGACGTGCCGTCGGGTGGCTGAGGGCACGGGCTCGGGGTCTGCTTTGGAGATGCGTCCCATCGCCGCGCCGACCTTGCGCGGGTCGTCGCCGCCCTCGGCGAGGGCCGCCCACCAGGCGGCCATGGTGGCCTCGGACGCCTTGCCCGCCACCTCGTTGTCGTCCGGGCCGAGCTGGGAGGCGAAGAGCCGCTCCAGGTCGTAGCCGCTGGCGACGGCGGTTCCGACGAACGAGCCCGCCGAGGTTCCGATCACGGAGGTGGCCTTGCTCCAGTCGACTCCCTGGGAGCTGAGCCCTGCCAGGACGCCGACTTCCCAAGCGATGCCTGTCACACCGCCTCCGCCGAGGACGAGAGCGCGCGAGAGGGGCTGGGTCGGATGTGCCATGGGACGACTCCTCGCTGTACGAACCACCCGGAACCCGACCATGATCCTCTCTTCAGGAGTTCACCGCACGATGAGGGCGGCGGCGCATTGCGCATGCGACGAACTCCATTCGGGACACCGCCTAGACCAGGGGGCCGGAGGCCCAGCGGCGCAGGCGGGCGACGCGGTCGGCGGCCTCTTCGAGGCGGGCGATCGGGAGGTCGCCGTCGGAGACGGCGCGGGCGGCGGCCGCGTGGATCGCCTCGCGGACGCCCGGGCCGCTGCCGGGCCCGAGCCGGACCAGGTCCACCCCGGCGATCCAGGCGAGGACGGCGGCACCGGGCACGCCCCAGCCGTCGACCACGGACGGCGCGTCCAGCGCTTCGCTCACCACCACCCCGGTGTAGCCCAGTTCGCCGCGCAGCACTCCGGTGACCACGTGGGCGCTCAGGGCCGCGGGGGCGGCCGCCGAGATGGCCCGTACGCCCGCGGCGGCGCCCTCCGCGAACGGCCGGAGGCTGCCGATGCCGGTGAAGGGCCCCAACGCCGCGGCCACGCCGTGCGCCTGAAGGTCCGTCACGAACGTGCGGGTGGCGTCGGGGCGGTCGCTCGGCGGTACCGCCAGGTGCAGGTTGGCGCCCGCGGCGAGCAGTTCGGCGGCGGTCGCGGCGCCGGGCGGTCCGGCGGGGCCGGGCGGTCCCGCGGGGCCCAGGTGGCCGGTGAGGGCGTCCGGCAGGGCGGCCCGTACGGCGTCCGACGCGGCCCGGGCGGCGGGGCCGTACGCGTGTACGGCGGCGCCCGGCGTGCCCCGCTCCAGGCCGCGCAGTATCCACTCCGGCAGGTGGGGGCCGGTGCCGCGCACGGAGGGCAGCACGCAGGAGTCGACCAGCACGGCGAGCCGGTGCAGCGTCTTCACGGCGGGGTCCCCCTTCGGGGCGCGGCAGGCGGCGAACTCCCGAATGGTACAGACCAATCCTCGGCCGGGGCAACGCCCCCGCGACCTGGCGCCGAGGCGGCCGCCGGGCCGGTGCGCGACCATGGAGGGCATGGCCGACAGCTTCGGAACCCGCGTCCTCGACATCCGTACCGGCGACCGTGAGACGGTCCACGACCTGACCGGCGCGTGCGCCGGCTTCCTGCGGGAGGTGGCGCAGGAGCGGGACGGGCTGCTCAACGTCTTCGTGCCGCACGCCACCGCGGGGATCGCCGTCATCGAGACCGGCGCGGGCAGCGACGACGACCTGCTCGCCCTGCTCGGCGACCTGCTGCCGGCCGACGACCGCTGGCAGCACCGGCACGGCCCGCGCGGGCACGGCCGCGACCACGTGCTGCCCGCGCTGGTGCCGCCGCACGCCACGCTCCCGGTGATCGGCGGCCGGCTGGACCTGGGCACCTGGCAGTCCGTCGTCCTGGTGGACACCAACGTCTCCAACACCGACCGCCAGGTACGCCTGAGCTTTCTCGGCTGAGCCGCCCGGCCCCCGCACCGAGCCCGCTCCCCGCACCGAGCCCGCTCCCCGCAGCGTGCGGCTGCCTGTCGGCGACCCGCAAGGAGACCGCATCGGGTGACGTACGCACCGGGCTTCCGCCGCGCGCTGGCCTCAGCCCGCGCCGCCGCCCAGCACCTGCGCCAGCTCGTACGACACCGGCTCCTCCAGCTGCGCGTACGTGCAGCTGTCCGGGCTGCGGTCCGGGCGCCAGCGGCGGAACTGCGCGGTGTGCCGGAAGCGGCCGCCCTGCATGTGGTCGTAGGCGACCTCCAGCACGCGCTCGGGGCGCAGCGGCACCCACGACAGGTCCTTGCCGCCGGTCCAGCGGCTCGGGCCGCCCGGCAGCCGGCCGGCGGCCTGCGCCTCCTGACTGGCCCACTCCTGCCACGGGTGGCCCGCGACGGACTCCATCCGCAGCGGCGCCAGCTCCTCCATCAGGGCCCGGCGCCGCGCCATCGGGAAGGACGCGCAGACCCCGACGTGCTGGAGCTGCCCGCCGGCGTCGTACAGGCCCAGCAGCAGCGAGCCGACCACCGGGCCGCTCTTGTGCGGCCGCAGCCCGGCGACCACGCAGTCCGCGGTCCGCTCGTGCTTGACCTTGACCATCGCCCGCACCCCGGGCCGGTACGGCAGGTCGTACGGTTTGGCGACCACGCCGTCCAGGCCGGCGCCCTCGAACTGCTCGAACCACTCCTGCGCGCGGACCAGCTCACCGGTGGCGGGCGTGACGTGCACGGGCGCGTCCGCCTTTCGCAGGGCGTCGAGCAGCGCCTCCCGCCGCTCCCGCTGGGGCGTGTCCATCAGCGACGTGCCGCCCAGCGCCAGCAGGTCGAAGGCGACGAAGCTCGCCGGTGTGGCCTCCGCCAGGTGGCGCACCCGGGAGTCGGCCGGGTGGATGCGCTCCAGCAGCGCGTCGAAGTCCAGCCGGCCGCCCGCGGCGACGACGATCTCCCCGTCCAGCACGCAGCGCGCCGGCAACCGGCTGCGCAGCGCCTGCACCAGCTCGGGGAAGTAGCGGGTCAGCGGCTTGCCGGAGCGGCTGCCGAGCTCCACCTCGTCGCCGTCGCGGAAGACGATCGCCCGGAAGCCGTCCCACTTCGGCTCGTACAGCATCCCCGGGGGCAGGGCCGCGGCCGTCTTCGCGAGCATCGGCCGCACCGGCGGCAGCACGGGAAGGTCCATGCCCGGATTGTCCGCCGCCCGGCCGCCGGGCGCCCGCCGAGCGGGCCGCGGGGATGCGGCTTAGCGTGAAGGGCATGGCAGAGGCGCTGGAGCTCACGGTCGGCGAGCGCACGGTGCGCGTGTCCAACCCGGACAAGGTGTACTTCCCGGCGCGCGGGTTCACCAAGGCCGACGTCGTCCGCTACTACCTGAGCGTGGGCGACGGCATCCTGCGCGTGCTGCGGGACCGGCCCACCACGCTGGAGCGGTACCCCGACGGCGTCGACGGCGAGTCCTTCTTCCAGAAGCGCGCCCCGAAGAACCTCCCCGAGTGGATCCCGACCGGCCGCATCTCCTTCCCCAGCGGCCGCCACGCCGACGAGATCTGCCCCACCGAGCCCGCCGCCGTGGCCTGGGCGGCGAACCTCGGCTGCCTCACCTTCCACCCCTGGCCGGTGCGCCGCACGGACACCGAGCACCCCGACGAGCTGCGCATCGACCTCGACCCGCAGCCCGGCACCGACTACGCCGACGCGGTGCGCGCCGCCCACCTGCTGCGCGAGGTGCTCGACGGCCTGGGCCTGACCGGCTGGCCGAAGACCTCCGGCGGCCGGGGCCTGCACGTGTTCGTGCCGATCGCCCCCGAGTGGACCTTCGTCCAGGTCCGCCGCTCGGCGATCGCGGTCGCCCGTGAGCTGGAGCGGCGCGACCCGCGGCACATCACCACCGCCTGGTGGAAGGAGGAGCGCGGCGCGAAGATCTTCGTCGACTACAATCAGACCGCCCGCGACCGCACCATCGCCAGCGCCTACTCGGTCCGCCCGCGCCCGCAGGCGCCCGTCTCCGCGCCGCTGCGCTGGGAGGAGCTGGACAGCGCGGTGCCCGACGACTTCGACCTCGCCACGATGCCCGGCCGGTACGCCGAGGTCGGCGACCTGCACGCGGACATGGACGAGCACGCCTTCCGGCTCGACGAGGCCCTGGAGCTGGCCGCGCGCGACGAGGCCGAACACGGCCTGGGCGACCTGCCCTATCCGCCGGACCACCCGAAGATGGCCGGGGAGCCGAAGCGGGTCCAGCCCAGCCGGGCGAAGAAGCAGGCCGGGTAGCGCGCCCGCCGCCCGTGCGCCGGGCCGCGGTGGCGCCTCAGTCGAAGGTCTCGACGTACTCCTCCGGCGGGCCCAGCTCCGGGCGGTCGCGCAGCTCGATCCGCGGCCCGAAGCGCTCCAGTTCCAGCACGGTGACGGTGTTGCCGCCCGCGGCCAGCAGCGGCGCGGGGACGTACAGCGTCTGCTGCGGGCCGATCTCCCAGTAGCGGCCCAGCAGGGTGCCGTTGACCCAGGCGAAGCCCTTGCCGAACCCGGGGAGGGCCAGGAAGGTGTCGGCGGGCTCCGGCAGGTCGAACGACGCGTCGGCGAAGCCCGCGCCACCCCCGGGCGGCGCGGCGTCCGGCGCGCTGCGCACGTCCGACGCCGGCCACTCGTCCAGCGGGAGCGGGTACATCTCCCAGCCGTGCACGTACCGCCGCTCGATCCGCACCCCGCCGAGGATGCCCTTGCCCTGGCCCAGCAGCGGGCCGTAGTTGATCCGGCCCTGGTTCTCCACCAGCAGGTCCAGCCGCACCCGCCGGCCGGCGCCCTCGACCGCCAGCGAACCGGTCTCCTCGCCCAGCACGCCGCAGGGCGCGCCGTCGACGAAGACCTGCGCCCGGTCGTGCAGCCCGCTGACCGTCAACTCCTGGGTGCCGTGCGGCAGTCGCGGCCACGCCCGGTACAGCACCAGGCCGGAGGGCTGCTCCAGTTCCTCGAAGCTCATCGGGTACGGCGACCGGACGGCCGCCGACAGCGCGGTGAGCCCGTCGAGCAGGCCCGCGCCGCGCCGGACGGGCACGGTGCGCGGGGCGAGCAGCCGGGGCTCCGGCGGCAGCGGGCGCTCCTCCGCTCCGGCTCCGTCCGCCGCGGCATCGGTCCCGGATGCGCCTGCCACCCGGGCGAGTTGCTCGCGCAGGGCGAAGAACTTCGGGCCGAGCGCGCCGTGTTCGGCGATCGGCGCGTCGGAGTCGTAGCTGGTGGCGGTGGGCAGGAAGCGGGTGCCGTCGTGGTTGGCACCCGCCCACAGGCCGAAGTTGGTGCCGCCGTGCGCCATGTAGAGGCTCACCGAGCCGCCCTCGTCGAGGATCTCGCCGAGCGTGGCGGCGGCGCCGGCGGCCGAGCGCACATGGTGCGGGTCTCCCCAGTGGTCGAACCAGCCGTTCCAGAACTCGGCGCACACGAACGGCTCGTCCGTACGGCGCTCGCGCAGCAGCCGCGCCGCCTGGCCGGGCCGCGAGCCGAGCGTCGCGGCGGCGAGCACGCCCGGCACACAACCGCCGTCCTGCATCAGCTCGGTGGGCCCGTCCGCGGTGTACAGCAGTTCGCTGATGCCGCGCGCCACCAGCGCGTCGCGCATCCACTCCAGGTAGTCGGCGTCGTCGCCGTAGCTGCCGTACTCGTTCTCCACCTGCACCGCGACGACCGGCCCGTCGTACGCCGCCTGGGCCGCCGCGATCCTGGGCACCAGCACGTCGAACCAGCGCGCCACCTCCTCCAGGAACAGCCGCTGCGAGGTGCGCGGCCGTATCCCGGGCAGCCCGGTCAGCCAGGACGGCAGCCCGCCGTTGTCCCACTCGGCGCAGATGTACGGGCCCGGGCGGACGACCACGTCCAGGCCGGCGTCCTGCGCGAGGGCGAGGAAGCGCCCCAGATCGCGCGGGCCGTCGAAGCGGGGGGCGGTGCGGCGCGGCTGGTGGAAGTTCCACGGCACGTAGGTGTCCACGGTGTTGAGGCCCAGCGCCGCCAACCGGGCCAGCCGGTCCGCCCATTGCGCCGGGTGCACCCGGAAGTAGTGCAGCGAGCCGGAGAGCATCCGGTGCGGCTCGCCGTCCCGCAGGAGCGTGCCCCGCCGGTGGGTGAGGATCGGCGCGGGCGGCCCGGCCGATCCGTCCGCAGCGGGTACGGCGCTCCCGTCCGCGGGCCGCCGCGGGTCCACTGCCACGCCGGCTGCCACGCCCACCGCCATGCCGCGAAATGATACCGATACCGTCCGGTCCGCCGCCGGGTCCGTCATGCCTGCTCCCTGGTGACATGCTCACGGGTGGAGCAGTCTCGGTGGAACTGTCGCACAGGATGTTATCGATGCCAAGACTGGGTCCCGGGGCCGTACGGGCGCGGTGGCGCGGCCCGCGCACCCGGGAGCGGACCGTTATCATCGGGCCAGGAGCGGAAGGGGCCCATGGACAAGCAGAGCGGGCGCGGGACCGCACGGCCGCCGGGGATGACGGATGTCGCGCGGGTCGCCGGGGTGTCCGCGCAGACGGTCTCCCGCGCCCTGGCCGGGCATCCGAACGTGCAGGCGGCGACCCGCGCGAAGGTGCTCGCGGCGGTGGAGCAGCTGGGCTACCGGCGCAACAACGCCGCCCGGATGCTCTCCTCCGGCCGCAGCCGCACCATCGGCGTGGTCACCCTCCAGACGAGCTTCTACTCGCGCACTGCGCTCACCTCGGGCATCGAGCACGCTGCCCAGACCGCCGGCTACGCGGTGAGCACCGCCACCACCGCCTCGCTGGACACCTCCGCGATCGAGGGTGCGCTCCAGCGGCTGGCCGACCAGCACGTGGAGGGCGTGATCCTCGCGGTGCCGCTGATCCATGTCTCGCGGCAGATCGAGCAGTTGACCGGCGCGGTGCCCACCATCACCATCGACGGCTCGCGCACCTCGGCCACCGAGGTGGTCGCCGTCGACCAGTCGCTGGCCGCCCGGCTGGCCACCCGCCATCTGCTCGACCTCGGCCACGAGACCGTCTGGCACGTCGCCGGGCCGCAGCAGTGGCTCGACGCGGCGAGCCGCGCGGCCGGCTGGCGGGCCGAACTGGAGGCCGCCGGGCGTACGGTGCCGCCGGAGCTGGCCGGCGACTGGTCGCCCGCCTCCGGCTACCGCAACGGCCTGGTCCTGGGGCGGATTCCGGACGTCACCGCGGTGTTCGTGGCGAGCGACGAGATGGCGTTCGGCGTGATCAGGGCGCTGCACGAACTCGGGCGCAGGGTGCCGGAGGACATCTCGGTGGTCGGGGTCGACGACATCGCGCTGGCCGAGTACTGCTCGCCGTCGCTGACCACGGTCGCGCAACCCTTCGCGCGGATGGGGGAGTTGGCGGTGGCGCACCTGGTGCGGGCGATCGCCGAGCCCGGCGCGGCGCCCGAACCCGCCTCTGTGGAACCGGCGCTGGTGGTGCGCGCGAGCACTGCTGCGGCCCGGCCGCGCTGACCTGC
>NZ_JBYIRL010000083.1:0-13030 GCF_057708125.1 Actinacidiphila sp. bgisy145 | reverse complement strand
AAGGCCCCTCCGGGCGGACAAACGCGTCCGCCCGGAGGGGCCGTTGGGTACGGCGGTGGTGGTCCCGGGAGCGGCGCTCCCGGGACCACCGGTTCAGTGCCCCTTTCCGCCCGCCGCCGACGGCCGGTGGTCCTTGGCCGTCAGGGCGAACCCGACCGTGTACGTCCGGGTGACCGAGCCGTTCGCCGACGTCACCGTGATCGTCCGCGTGGTGAGCTTGGACCCGGTCGAACTGAGCACCTGGCTCCCGTCGGTGACCTTCACCCGCTCGCCGGCCTCCGCGGGCACCGCGGTGACGGTCGGGATCTTGGCGTTCTTCGGCCAGTCGACGACGTAGGTCGCGGTGTCCTTGTCGAACCCGTCGATCGCGGTGCCGCCGACCTTGATGCCGGTGGCGTCCGCGACGCTCGCCTTGGTGGCGTCCGCGACGTTCGTCACGGTGACCGACCCGTCGGCGTTGACCACGACGTCCGCCGTCATCGCCGCTGCCAGGTTGATCCGCTCCCAGCTCGCCTGGCCGTCCGCGGTGAGGTCCAGCGGGTAGCCGGAGTCCGTCGCGGTCTGCTCCAGGACCTGCGTGCGCTGTTCGGTGGTGAGGTTCGGGAACGCCGTGACCAGCAGCGCCGCCGCGTCGGACGGCACCTGCAGGGTCTGGCCGGCCTTGCCGGTGCGGGAGAACCCGTAGCTGAGCCGCTGCGTGTACAGGTCGACGTCCTGCGCGGTGGTCAGCCCGTCGTAGGTGTCGCCCTCGCAGGCGGCGAGCGTGTCGTACCCCTCCTTCTGGCACTGCGCGAGCAGCACGTTCTCGATCTCGGTGTGGGCCTGCGTCAGCAGGGCCGCGAAGTCGGGGTCCGCCCACCGGTGCGCCACGGTGGCCTGGCCGGTGATGCGGCCGCCCATCACGTCGAGCGGGTAGTGGAACCCGAGCACGATGCGGTTGTTGCCGTACTCCGAGGTCCGCGCCAGGATCGACGGCGCCAGCTCCGGCAGCAGCGTGGCGAGGATGGTGCCCGCCTCGTAGCCGCCGTAGGTGTGGCCGCTGGGGTACGAGCCGCTGGTGGCGAGGCTGCTGTACGAGCCGTCCTGCGACTCGTAGATGTCGCCGCCGTCACCGACGAACCCGAGCCGCACGTACGGGCGCAGGTAGTCGTAGTAGTTCTTCGCCGCGTCGTGGGTGTCGATGTCCTGGGTGACCCGGCCGAACAGGGCGTTGGTCTTCGGCAGGTCGCCGCTGCTCAGGGCGTCGCTGTAGATCTTGCCGAGCCTGGAGCCGAGGCCGTCGGCCATCGTGACGGTGGCGCTGTTGTTCGCGTCGATCTCGGCCCGGTCCACCTGGGCCTGCGTGGCGGCGTTGTTGATGCCGACCGCGATCTTGTCGTTCTCCGCGGTCAGCGTGGTGCCGTTCGCCACGGTGGAGTTGGCGCCGAGGGTGCCGGTGCCCAGGTCCTTGATGCCGCTGAGCAGGTCGTTGAAGTAGTCGCTCCCGTCGTCGGTCTTGGGCCACGCGTCGGACGCGTAGTCGGCGTTCAGGGTGTCGGAGGGGAAGGGCGAGGGCGTGTACGACGACGGGTCGGAGCCGTCGTCGTCCGTGGCCGCGGCGTCCACGGCCGAGGAGGCAGCCGGCGTCGCGGTGGCGGAGGTGGATGTGGCCGAGGTGGCCGCGCTGTCCGCGGAGGTCCCGGCCAGGGTGACCGCGGTCACCGTCGCCGTGTGGGCCTTGGCCGCCTTCTTGGTGGTCAGCAGCGCCGTCGTCGCCGTGCCGGGCACGTGCGCCGTGGTGCCGTCGTCCAGGGTCACGACGTAGCCGAGGACGGGGAACCCGCCGTCGCCGGCCGGCAGCCAGCTCACGCGGACCTGCTTGCCGTGGGTGACGACGCTCGTGACGGTCGGCTGCTGCGGCTTGGCGGTGCCGGTGACCACCGGCGCCGTGGCGGCGCTCTTGGCCGAGGCGCCGACCGCGTTCACCGCCTGGACCTGCGCCCGGTACGACCGGTCGGCCGTCAGCCAGGTGAAGGTGGTGCTGCGGCTGTCCGCGTCCTTGACGGTGGCCTCGTGGCCGTCGTCGAGGCTGATCCGGTACCCGGTGACCGGCGAACCGCCGTCGTCCTCGGGTGCGGACCACACGACGGTCACGCTCGTGCCGGACGCCGTCGCCGACACCGCGCCGGGCACCGCCGGCACCGTCTTCGGCTTGGTGACGAGCGCGGCCTGAGCCTTTTGCAGTGCCGTGTAGCGGGCGGTGAGCGTCGCGTCGGTGGCCTGGCCGTCCGCGACCGCGGTCTTGGCCGCGGTCAGGGCCGTGGTGAACGCCTGCCACGACGCGTCGGTGTAGCGCGCGTCGGTGAGCGCCGACGCGGTCGTGACCAGGGCCTCCAGCTTCAGCCGCGGCAGCGGCACCAGCTGGTCGGCGGCGAGCGTCAACGTACGCGTCTGCGTGTCGACTTCGAGCTGGGTCGCGCCGTCGGCGGCCAGCAGGGCCCGGGCGGCGGCCAGTTCACGCTGGTACACGGCGAAGTCGATCGCGTCGTAGCGCGACGTGTCGTCCGCCAGCCCGGCGTACTGGTCGACCGCCTTGCTCAGCGCGGAGGTGTCCGTCGCCGCCGGGGTGTCCGTATGGCTGAAGGTGACCCGGCCCAGGTTCGCGACGTAGGGGTGCGAGGAGTCCGGGGTCGTGGTCAGCCGCAGGTACACCGCGTGCTTGCCGGTGAGGGACTTCGGCAGCGTGACGCTGGTGGTGCCGCCCGAGGACCACGCGCTTCCGGTGACCGGCAGCGCGATGGTCGCGTACGGCGTGCCCGGGTCGGCGGAGTCGAAGGAGTCGAGGTAGAGCTCGACGGCCGAACCGGTGCCGCAGCGCGCGGAGTTGTTGACGTAGGTGAGGGTGACGGTGTTCTTCTCGGAGGTACCGAAGTCGATGTCCCCGTACGCGAGCCAGGCGCCGTCGTAGGTGCCGCCGAGGTCGGTGGCCGAACCCGCGTCGCTCCAGCCGGCCGCCTCGCTCTTGAGGGTGCCGCCGCTGCTGGTGGTGAACGCGGTCGCGTCGAAGCCCACCGGGGTGTCGGCGCTGCGGGTCAGGGTCAGCCCGTAGACGTTGGCGACGTACGGCTGGTCGGAGGTCTGGGTGCTGGAGACGAAGTCCGCGTACACGTCCTGGACGCCGGTGAAGACGCTCGGGTCGAGCTGCACGGACGTGGTGGCCACGGTGCCCCAGCCCGAACCGGTGTAGGCCAGCGGGATGTCGACCTTCTTCTCGCCGTCCTTCGCGGCGAGGTGCAGTTCGATGTGGGAGTCCGACGCGGCCCGCGACTGGGGCTTGTCGTAGCTGACGGTCACGGTGTCGGCGCCGTCGCCGAGGTCCGTGCCCTTCCACTCCGCCCACGCGCCGTTCGACACGTTCTCGAAGATGCCGTCCGACAGCTTCAGCGCGAGCGAGCCGTCACCGGTGGCGGTGGCGGTCGGCGCGGTCAGCGAGGCGACCGTGGTGGTGGGCGAGGAGGTGACCGGGTTCGGCGAGAACTGGTACCAGTCGAAGTTCGACACCCAGTCCTGGCCGGCCGGGGCGTGGAAGACGAACGTCGCCTTCGCCGCGCTGAGCAGCACGTCGGGGGCGGTGATCGTGGCCTGGACGGTGGAGTAGTACTGCCAGCCGCCGGTACCCGGCAGCGAGACGGTGCCGACGACCGGCCCGTCGGCGTCGCCGGCGTGGATGTCGACGCTGCTCGGCGCGGCGTCGGTGGCCTGCGAGTTGGCGTACCGGACCGAGATGCTCTGCGGCGCGACGCCGCCGAAGTCCAGCTTGCCGTACTGCTCCCAGGCGCCGTCGGTGACACCGCCGAGGTCGCCGTCGGAGTAGTACGCCTCGGCCTTGAGGCTGGGCCCGTCCTTGCTGTCGGGGCTCTCGGCCTGGAGGACGGCGTAGCCGCCCTCGTCGATGGTGAGCGAGGAGGCCGCGGAGTTCAGGGCGTCCTGCGCGGCCATCAGCGTGCCGGTGCCCGAGGAGGTGTCCGCCAGCACCGAGCGGGCGTGCTCCAGCGCGGTCTGGAACTGGTTCCAGGCGCCCTCCGCGTAGTTGCCGGTGCGGACCAGGGACGCCTGGTCGATGAGCGCGGCGAGCGAGGTGCGGTACACCGCGGCGGCGGAGATGATCAGCGGGTCGGTCGGGGAGACCCCGGTGCCGGTGACCGTCGAGGCCGAGGTGCCGTGGGCGAAGGCCGCGTCGGCGAAGGAGATGCTGTAGCGGGCGTCGACGGTCGCGGTGCCGTTCAGCGTCACCGTCGCCGTCCGGTTGCCGCTGACGGTCAGGTCGGCGGTGACGCCCTTGGGCAGCCCGGTGACGGTGGCCGCGCCGGACTTCGTCAGGCTGGTCCCCTTGCGGGCGGCGAAGACCGCCGGCCCGGACAGGGTCAACTGCACGCTGCCCTTGACGCTGCCGTCCGCGGCGGTGGCCACGGTCGCCGGCTTCGCCGAGACGGTGGTGCCGCCCAGCTGGGTGCCGGTGCTGCCGGTGTCGGTGTCCAGCGAGTACGCGGGCTTGGTGTCGGTGCCCCACTTGGACGGCTTGGCGCCCATCGTGAAGTCCAGCGTGCCGCCCGCGATGATCTGCGAGTAGTCCAGCCACGTGTTGTCGAACTTCGCGCCGTTGAGCTTGGCGGACTGCACGTAGTAGTTGCTCGACGAGACGCCGTCGGCCTTCACGGTGAACTTGCTGCCGTTGGCGTAGGTGATCGTGGTGGAGTCGAAGAACGGGCTGCCGATCTGGAACTGGCTGGAGCCCGCGGTCACCGGGAACAGGCCGAGCGCGGCGGCCACGAACATCGTCGACATGGTGCCGGCGTCGTTGTCCATGGTCGGCAGGAAGCCGTTCGGGGACAGCTTGTACACCTGCGTGTCGATCGGCGGGGTGAACTCACCGCCCGCGCTGGGCGCTTCGTTGGTGGAGCCCGTCGCGATGTACCGGTTCCAGGTGGTGCCGGTGTAGATCGCGCGCACCCACTTCTGCGTCAGGCTCGGCTCGCCGACGTAGTTGAACAGGTACGGGGCCTGGAGGTCGATCTCGTTGGCGTTGGAGTGCAGCATCGTGGAGCCGTCGTCGGCGCTGGAGTCCTCGCCGAACATGTGCTCCACCGCGGCCTTGCCGGCCTTGCTGCCGCCCATCGCCTTGATCAGGCCGCCCATGTCGTAGGCGTCGTACCAGTTGTACTGCCACAGCGTGCCCTGGTAGAGCCCGGCGTCCTCGAACTTCTCGTAGTCCGTGCTCTGCCAGTCGCCGCCGGTGGCACGCGGGGTGAGCAGGCCCACCTTCGTGCCGTCGGAGGCGGTCCAGGCGTCGGACTTCATGAGGTTGTCGATCGCCATCGTGGACTGGGTCCGCAGCTTCTTCGCGTCCGCGTCCTTGCCGAGCGCGGTGGCGATGATGGACAGCGCCCACTGGTCGTAGCCGCGCTGCACAGTGCTGCCGGGGTCACCGCTGATGTACCCCTGGCGCAGCTGCGCGCCGGTGTAGTAGCCGGCGAGCGACTCCAGCGCGGGGTACGCCTCGTCGAGCCGGTCGAAGTTCTTGTAGCCCTTCGACAGCGCGTCGGCGATCACCACCTCCGAGCGCTCCCAGCGCACCGACGGCACCGACTGGGTGAGGCTGCTCAGGCTCTTGCCGGAGGTGTGCGCGTCGGCGAACAGCTCGATCAGCGACTGCACCATGTCCCGGTAGGTGGCCGGGTCGACGTACGCCTCCACGGAGTACTTCCGGAAGTCGTCCCAGGTGGACCAGCCGTCGTAGTACGTGAAGCCGTTCGTCTTGTGCACCGCGCCGTCCACGCCGCGGTAGGTGCCGCTGGTGCTGGTGGCGTTCACCGGCAGCCCGTACATCCGGTACAGGTGCGTGTAGAACTCCTTCGTCAGCGTCGACTTGGGGTCCGACGCCGCCGAGGACTGCACGTCGACCGCGCCGAGGGTGCTGTTCCAGTCCGCCTTGGTCTGCGCGCGGGCCTGGTCGAAGGTGAGGCCGCCGACCTCGTTCTGCTGGTCGGTGACGGCCTGGTCGGTGCTGATCGGCGAGAGCGTGATGCGCAGTTCGACGTCGCCGCCCGCGGACGGGTCGAAGCCGAGCACGGCGCCGGTGTCGGTGCCGTCCTGCGTCGTCGCGTCGCCCAGCGTGCCGTCGCCACCCCAGCTCTTCAGCGAGGTGACGGGCACGTTCGTGGTGGCCGCGTAGTACATCTGGTAGGCGGCGCCGTTGAAGGAGCCGGCGATCAGCCCGGTGATGCGGGTGGTGCCGTCGGCGAGGGTGGTCGCCTTCATCGTCGCGCGGGTGCGGCTGGTGTAGTTGTTCGCCAGGTCCAGGACGAGTTCGGGCTTCGACCCGGCCGGGAAGCTGTAGCGCTCCAGCGCGGTGCGCGTCGTCGCGGTCATCTCCGCGTCGATCGTCCCGCTGTCCTGTGTCACCGAGGAGTCGGTGCCCGACACCGAGCCCAGCCCGACCTGGTAGTAGCCGGGCGTCGCGGTCTCGTCGTCGTGGCTGAACGGGTGCGCGTACGTGCTGGTCGCCGGGCGCTTGCTGTACTGCACGGACGTGGGGACGACCAGCAGGTCGCCGCCGCCGCCCGAGCCGCCGACGCCGTCGAGGTCCGTCGCGGTGAACCCGGCGATGTGGCTCTGGTTGTAGTCGTAGCCGGAGTGGTTGCGGTCCGGCGTGGTCATCGGGTTGACCTTGGCGAGGCTGTGCGGCGCCTCCGCGCCCGGCAGGTCGTTGCCGTCGTCGCCGGCGGTCGACACGAACGGGTCGACGAGCTTGGTGTAGTCGGTGCCGGACGAGCCGGTCGACGTGGTGGAGGCCGCGGGCGACGCCGCGGCGGTGCCGGCGCCCGCGAGGGCGGCGACGCCGAGCGTGCCGGCGACCAGCGCGGCGAGGGCCGCGCGTATCGGCCGTCTGCCGCGGCGGTCGCTTCTCGCGAACGCCACCGCGGGCAAGGGTGGTTGGGATCTGGCGTGCATGTCGCCTCTCCGGAGTGCGGCCCGTCCGCATGCCCCGGCGACGGCGGGGACAGCAGACATCGTTGTCAGCCACCAATTCCGGGGTGTGCGGAACGAGACGGATAGGGACGTGCGGGAGCGCCCCGCACGGTTGTGGACGTGTGTCATCACACACCCGGCAGGAGTACAGCGTCTAAACGGAATCCGCACAAGCGGTTTCGCACAACGCTGTGACCTCATCTTTTGCTGTCGGGGCGGTGAGGGGGTGGGCCCGGTGGGTTTGCTGGGCCGGGTGCGGTGGACGGTGCGCGGGGGTGCGGTCCCCGGGGGCGGGGCGGGGGTGCCGTGCCCGGGGGCGGGGCGGGGTGCCGTGCCCCCGGGGGCGGGGCGGGGTGCCGTGCCCGGGGGGCGGGGCGGGGGGCGGGCCGTCCTCGTCAGGGGAGGGCCCGCACCATGGCGGTCAGGACCGGCGAGTCGGGCGATGGCCGGCTCACCCCGAGGTCCTGGTACCCCCAGGAGACGTACAGGTCGTGGACCTTGCCGTCCCCCGCCTCGGGGTTGACCATCAAGGTCGCCTGCGGCTCACCGCGTGCGGACAGGAGGCTGTCGTGAATCGCCTTGGACACCCCGGTCTTGCGCCAGGGGACGCGTACGCCCAGTTCCTTGAGGGCCAGCGTCGGAACGGAGGTGACCGACTCGGCGAGGGGCGAGGTGATCCTCTTCCAGTACCGGTCGTCCTGCTCGACGGTGTTGGCGTACGCGTATCCGACGGCCGGCCCCGACAGCGCTCCGTGAGCGGGTCAACGCTGCCTGATCGATCTGGCAGAGGAGCCCGCGACGCTTCACCGAAGCGGCCGTCGTACTCCCGAGCCTGATCGCCGACACCGAAGCGGCCTTGCGCACCTCGTACACCGAGGCCGAGAGCGGCGCGTTGCGAGAAGCGCAACGGTGCGCTGCCGATCATCGTCGGTCAGGTCGTCGTCCCGTCTCGCCCAACGCCTTGAGGTGGGCTTCGAAGTCGTGGGTGAGGCTGGTCAGGACGGCTTTGCCCTTGGCCGCCGTGGCGTGGGAGGGGTAGCCGATGACGCCGGTGTCGGTGTAGGCGCGCGTGCCGTGGGTGAGGAGGAAGGGGCGGTCGGGGGCGGCGTGGTCGGCGGTTTCGTAGCCGGGGCGGACGAGGTCGGGTTCGGCGTGCTTCGCGGGTTGCGATGGGTGTGCTGTGCCTCAGTCCGGCTGGCAGGAGTGGAATCGGCGGAGCAGTTCGAGGGCGGCCGGGCTCTCCGCGTCGAAGGTCTGGTTGTGTTGTTCGAGAGGAAGGTCCGGTGCCCAGATGCGGGCGCCGTGGCAGCGGTAGCAGAAGGCGATCTCGAAGAGCTGCCCGGTGGAGTTGTGGGCCCGGATTCCCCAGCCTGGGAGGAAGCAGCGGTACCGCTCACTGCCTGGTAGATCGGCGATCAGAGACAAGGCCTGCTGGGCTTGGTCGCCCTCCCAGATGGCGGCGGTGTCGCCTGCCAGGTCCTCCGAACTGAGGTGCCTGACAGGATCGGTGATGCGGACGACCTCGACGAGTTCGGTCTTCCCATGGGTGAGCGGCAGCAGCATGTCCCCAGGCTCGCCGATCGCGACCTGGCTGGCCAGAGACGGGCTCACGGCGGCGGGACATTCGGAACATCAGGCGGAAAGCCGGTGGTTGCTGACCGCTGTAGTGGTACGGACGGAGGGGAGCAAATGCTCGGGCTTGCTTCCGTGGTGCCCACGTGGGCAGCGGCGTCCGCCCAGCCAGCTCACTGTCGGCCGTCGATCGGTCTGGGTTCGCCCAGCGCGTGGAGGTGGGTTTCGAAGTCGTGGGTGAGGCTGGTCAGGACGGCTTTGCCCTTGGCCGCCGTGGCGTGGGAGGGGTAGCCGATGACGCCGGTGTCGGTGTAGGCGCG
The DNA here is from genome assembly GCF_057708125.1 of Actinacidiphila sp. bgisy145. NCBI lineage: Bacteria > Bacillati > Actinomycetota > Actinomycetes > Kitasatosporales > Streptomycetaceae > Actinacidiphila > Actinacidiphila sp. bgisy145. Next base: position 4,130 of record NZ_JBYIRL010000083.1, on the reverse strand, counting down.
CGTGCCGTGGGTGAGGAGGAAGGGGCGGTCGGGGGCGGCGTGGTCGGCGGTTTCGTAGCCGGGGCGGACGAGGTCGGGTTCGGCGTGCAGGAGGATCGAGGTCTCTATCTCGCCGGCGTGCATGTCGTCGTGGGAGTTGGTGGCCAGACCCGCGTGTTCGCGGGCGCGGGTCCATTCGGCCGGGGTGGGGAAGAGGGTCATACGGGGTTCGGTGAGGTTGGTTTCCTGGACGACGTTGGACAGCACGTAGTTGCCGCCGTGGCCGTTGACCACGACGAGCTTGAGGATGCCGGACGCTTCGAGGGATTGGGCGATGTCGGTGATCACGGCGTGGAGGGTGCGGGCGCTGATGCTGACGGTGCCGGGCCACGTGCCGTGTTCGTGGCTGCACGCGATGGTGACCGGCGAGAGCGGCAGGACGGGGTACGCAGCGGCGATCTCCCGGACGAGGACGCAGGCGATGGCGATGTCCATGACGAGCGGCAGGTGGGAGCCGTGCTGTTCGTAGGAGCCGACGGGGAGGACGGCGACGCGCGGTGCCTGCTGCTGGACATCGACGGTGGTCAGGGTGGGGAGCAGGTTCACGGTTCTCCTCGCGTACGACTCAGCTGCCTCGCACCGCGTTCGGTTGGCGTCAGTCCCGGGTGGCGCCGTCGGGCCAGATGACGGAGTAGGGCACGCCGGTGCGTTTCGCGTAGGCGACGACGTCGGCGGTGCCCCCGTAGCCGCGGGCCGGTTGGCCGTCCCAGACGGCCAGCAGGAGGTCCACGACGCCGACGAGGATTTCGCTGCCGGCCTGGTGGGCCTCGGAGGTGGATTCCTTGAGCCCGGTGACGTGGACTTCGGATGCTCGCCGGAGCAGCGCGTCGTAGGTGGCGTGATGGGACTCGGGGAGGTTCTCGCGGTATTCCTCGGCCGGGATGACGACTTCGATCTGCCCGCCGCGGTCGAGGACCGCTTCCGCGAACCACGCGTCGGGCCGTCCGCGATGCAGCTGACCCCGATCAGGTCGGTCGGCTGGTACTGCTCGATCACCGTGGTGAGTGCGGCCCGGACGAGCCGCGCCGCATGGTCCGGCAGTCCGCGGTGGCCGGTGATGCCCAATCGCACGTTGACCTGCCCCTACGTTCGTCGCTGATCAGAGGCAGACGCCGTGGAGTCGTTCGTCGAAGTCCCTGGCGACCTTCGGCGGGGTGGACGAGGTGTGGGAGCGGCGTACGGCTCGGGCCCTCTCCACGATCCGACCGGAACGGTAGCGCACGCCCGTCTCCAACGACCGGGTTGCGAGGGCGAATGCGCCATCGACCCGCCCGGATACCAAACGTCCTTGTGCGAGATCGAGTTGGAGGAGCGCGCGCTGCTTCGCGTGGCCGGAGGCGAGTGCTTCCCCTGCTTCGTCCGAGCCGGGACTGCGCGTCGAGCAGTCCTTCGGACGGCCTCTGCTGTCGTGCGGGATCAGAACTGGATGTGGGCCTTCTTCGCCAGTTTCACGATTCTCGGGTTGCTCCGCTTGTGGGCGGAGGTGAGGACGCGGAGGACTTCCTGGGAGGTGGGGTGGACCTTCGCCATCTGGGGTGCGAGGGCCCAAGCCTGCTCCAGGTCTGCCAGTGCGCCTTCGCGGTCGCCCAGGGCGAGCCTGGAACGAGCGGCGTTCATATGGAGAGGGCTGGTCCGGGTAGCCGGGAGAGACACCCCGCCCCGTACGAGGTCCTCCAGAGTGCTGATGGCGTCCGCGTGCCGACGCAGGTCGCCGCTGGTCGCGATCACGTGGACGGCGGTGTTCTCCGGCCCGAACTGGATGCCGCAGCGCTCGACGTCCTCGGTGAAGCCCTCCGCCATGGCCCAGGCGCGGTTGATGTGCTGGTCGGCGGTCCTCTTGTCCTGGAGGCGTCCGGCCAGCGTCAGACCGCGCAGGTGGAGGACTCCCAGGGCGTAGGAGCGTCCCGGCCCCGTAGTGCTCTCCTCCGCCTGGGCGATCGCGCGGTCCACGACCGCCAGCCCGTCGTCGAACTCGCCGTGGTTCAGGTAGACACCGGCTTCGTCCCGGGCCGCCAAAGCCGCGGTGACCGGGTCGGACTGCTGCGCGGCCAGCTTCTGCTTCGTGACGGCGAGATCGGCCAGCGTCATCCAGCGGTGCCGGGCGGCCAGCCAGTACACGGTGGAGTACGCCTCCACCACCAGGGCCCAGGCTTCCGGCGTGCCCACGGTGTGCGCGTGGTCCTGCGCCCCGGCGACCAACCTGGGCAGGTCGATGAGGACCTGATCCAGGTCGGCGCTGTTGCGTGCCTCGCCGGCGGCGGCCAGCGCGGCCATGATCTCGTCTTCGGTCATCTCGGGCTCGCGGGGCAGGTCGAACCTGCGCACCGCGCTGTTGAGGGCCTTGAGGGAGCCTGCGGCGTCGAGGGGGACCGGCGTCGTGCCGAGTACTTCTTCGAGTGACAGGCTCATCGCCCGCGCGAGGGAGGCCGCGACGCCTTGGGTCAGGGTGCGCTCGCCGCGCTCGATCTTGCCGAGTTGGGACGTGGACACCCCTGCTGCTGCGGCCAGCCGGGCCTGCCCCCAACCCCGTTCCTTCCGGAGTCGGGACACGTTCGCGCCGGGCCCGGGAACTGCGATGACTGATCCCATATCGCCTGTGTCTCTCTGATCGCTTTCCTTCCCGCCATGGTCACCCACCATCCTTACCCCGCAGTGGGCTTGTGCACTTCTTGTGCACTTTCGCATGTCGTTTCCGTCGTTGACTGATTACAGAAAGCAGCGTTGCCCCGGTCGATCCGACGGTCGGGGGCACCCGAGACGTCCGCGAAAGGTGTGCCTGTGGCCCCCAGCTTCCGCTTTCACCATGTGCTCCCTGTGGGTCGTCAACAGCCGCTTGTGCATCTCCATGTACGACGAGACGCGCATCAGCCCGTTCTGCGTCCGCGGTCCGCCGACTCCGAGACCGGCAGGGGCCCGCACATGATCAACGGCCTCAGCGACGGCACATGGGGATTCCGCCCCCCAACGCGCGGGCTTGGGAAGGTCGTCCGGGCCGCTCTGCGTCTCGATGCCGAGTCGCCCACGACCGCTCATGCCGCCGGGCGGACCGGTACCGAGGAACTCGGGGAGAGCTGGGAGTTGGCCGACCCGGTCCTGCCGCGCGCTCTCCTCGCCTTCTTCACTCCTCACCCAGCAGACGCGGCCACCCGAGCGCCGCCTGCTCAACGCCGCCACCCGATTCCACCGACCGACCACGAACAGGAACTCCGCCCCATGAACCCCGCCTCCGCCTTACCTACCACCGAGCCCGACGCCACCGCCGACTCGGAACGGCAGTGGGCGATCACCACGACTACCGGCGAGCGCACCACCGGCTACCTGCCGCCCTGGGCCACCGAGAACCCCAGCGAAGACGACGTGCCTCCTCAGGAGATGACCGCGCGGCTCGCCGGCATCCGCCACGTCGCCGAGTTCCCCGGGCAGGTCCTGCGCGCGTACTCGCCCGGCAACACCACCGACACGCCGCAGGGGATGGAGATCCTGCGCGCCGGCATCACTTGCACGCCCTACGCCTCCGCGCCCGAGCCGGCCATCCCGGTCGCCACGGTGTGGATCGCCGACGCGCACCAGATCGCCGACCTCGACCCGACGGGCCTGGCCGAGATCATCCAGAGCCTGCGCTCCGTCGCCGACCGACTCGACCACGTCGTCATCCCCCACCTCAACGACATCCGCACCGCATGGACCACCCACCACACCTCCCGGACGGAGGCCCGCCCGTGAGCACCGACACCCCTCAACTCACCCGCATCGCCGCGTCGTTCGCGGCCGGTCAGGTCAGCGCCCGCGCCCTGTACGCCCACCACCTCGCCTTCCTCCGTGAGAAAGCCGGCCTCTCCCTCCAGGGACTGGCCGACCAGTGCCACTACGAACAGTCCTACCTCCACCGCCTGGAAACCGGCGGCCGCCTCGGCACCCTCACCGTCGCCCAAGCCCTCGACCGCTACTACGCAACCGGCACCCTCCTCGCCACCCTCTGGCGCCTGGCCAAACGCGAAGCCAAACACGCCGCAAACGGACTCACCGCCCTCGAAGCCGCCGCCACCACCATCCAGGAATACGCCCTCACCACCATCCCCACCCTCCTCCAG
>NZ_JBYIRL010000082.1:0-13480 GCF_057708125.1 Actinacidiphila sp. bgisy145 | reverse complement strand
GGTTGCGGATGTCGGTCTTGCCCATCTCGACGAACCGACCACCGCGCGGCAGCAACCGCAGCGAGGCATCCGTGAACTCTCCCGCCAAGGCGTTGACGACCACGTCCATGCCTTCGCCACCGGTCACGGCCAAGAACCGCTCACCAAACGCCAGATCCCGCGTCGACGCGATGTGGTTATCGTCGATGCCCATCGCCCGCAACGCCGCCTGCTTGGCCGGACTCGCGGTCGCGAAGACCTCCAAACCCCATTCCTGAGCCAACTGCACCGCAGCCGTGCCCACACCGCCGGTCCCGGCATGGATCAGCACCCGTTCCCCCGGACGGACCTGGGCCAGATCCCGCAGCGCATAAAACGCGGTCAAGAACCCCACCGGCACGGATGCGGCCTCCTGGAACGACCACCCCCGCGGCACCGCAGCAAGCAGTCGACTGTCCACCACCCCCACCGGCCCCCACCCCGGCACCAAACCCATCACCGGCTCACCCACAACCAGGCCGGTGACTCCGGGACCGGTCTCCAGAACCACGCCCGCGCCTTCCCCGCCCAGCATCCGGCCGTCCGCAACCATTCCCAAACCGGCGACCACATCGCGGAAGTTCACGCCCGCCGCCCGCAGACCCACCCGGACCTGACCCGGCAACAACGCCACGCCCGCCTCGGGAGCATCGACCACCGCCGCACTGCCCAGATCACCCGGCTCCGCCACTTCCACCCGCCAGCCCGAACCAGCGGGAAGCGCCAGATCCCCGGACGCACCCGCCCGGACCAGCCGACGCCCGAACACCGCCACAGTCCCATCCCCGGAACTGATGCGGACCTCAGGCTCATCAGCACCCAGCACCGCAGCCAGCACGGTGTCCACGTCAACGTCACGGGTCGGGTCCAAGTCGGTGGCCGGGTCGACGTCGACCAGCAGCACACGCCCCGGATGCTCCGACTGCGCCGAGCGCACCAGGCCCACCACCGCCGCGCCCGCCAGGTCCTGCCCGGTAGCTGCGCCCTGGGTCCAGACCACCAACCGCGCGTTGTCCGTCTCGGGATCGGCCAGCCACTCCTGCACCCAACCCAACACCGTCGCAGCAGCCTGGTGGGCCGCCTGCGGCGCCGACATCCCCGACGGGGCAGTCGGCACTGGCGCCACCACCACCCAAGCCACCTCGGACCCGACCGACTCACCATGCCGCACCCACTGCACCACGGCGGTGTCAGAGTCCTGCGGGGCAGGCAGCGGAACCCAATCGACGGTGAACAGCGACTGCCGCACCTGCCGACCAGCCCCGGTGAACTGACCAGCCGACGCCTCACGCAACGCCAGCGACCGTGCTTGCAGGACGGGTTCACCGACAGCATCGAAAGCCGTGACCGAGACCCCACCCGACCCACGGGCCAGCACCACCCGCAGGTGGCGGGCACCGCCCGCCAGCAAACGCACCCCCGACCACACGAACGGCAACCCCGTCCCACCACCATTGCCATTGCTACCACCGGCAGCCAGAAGACCGTGCAGAGCGGCATCAAGCAGAGCGGGATGCAGACCAAACCCCGCAACATCCGCATCCGCGCTCTGGGGCAGCTCCACCTCGGCATAGACCGTGTCCCCGGCCCTCCACACCTGCCGCAGCCCCTGGAACGCCGGACCGTAACCGTAACCCTGCCGAGCCAACCTGTCGTAGGCATCGTCGACCGGAACCGACACCGCACCCGCCGGAGGCCACACGGACAGCCGATCCGGGACAGGCTCACCGTCAGCCGGGGCCAACTCGCCCACCGCATGCCGCACCCATTCGCCCTCCTCCTCGCGAGAGGAGACCGTGACCGTTCGCGGACCGTCGCCGTCACCGACCCGGACCTGGACCTGCACGCCGCCAGAGGCGGGAAGGACCAGTGGCTCCTGGAGCGTCAGTTCCTCCAGGACACTGCACCCGGCCAGGTCGCCGGCGTGGACGGCCAGGTCGACGAATGCGGTGCCGGGTAGCAGCACCGTGCCGTGGACCGCGTGGTCGGCCAGCCACGGCATCGCAGCCAGCGACAACCGACCCGTCAACACCAACCCATCACCATCAGCCAGCCACACCGCAGCCGCCAACAACGCATGCCCGGAACGCTGCTGACCAGCCGACAAAGCATCCCCACGACCAGCCACCGGCTTCGGCCAATAGTGCTGCCGCTGAAACGCATACGTCGGCAGCCCAACCTTCACCGCCCGACCCTCCCCACCGCTAACGGCAGCCCAGTCCACCTCCACACCTGCGGTCCAGGCGCTCGCCAGTGCGGTCAGCCACCGGTCCCGGCCGCCATCACCACGCTGCAAACTGCCCGCCACCACCAGACCCTCACCCGCCTGCGCAACCGCCATACCCAACACCGGATGCGGACTCACCTCCACAAACACCCGATGCCCCTCAGCCACCAACCCGGCAACAACCTCACCAAACCGCACCGGCTCCCGCAAATTCCGATACCAATACCCCCCATCCAACCCGGCGGTATCCACCACCCGCCCCTCAAGCGTCGAATAAAACGACACCGGACTACTCACCGGAGACAGTCCCGCCAGATCCTCGCCCAACCGGTCCTCGACCGCCTCGACGTGCGCGGTGTGGGAGGCGTAGTCGACCGCGATCCGCCGCGCCCCACGCTCCGCAAACGCCTCGACGAACTCCCCACACGCCTGGGCGGCGCCGGCGACCACGACCTGGCGGGGAGCATTGACCGCCGCGACCGACAAGTCCCCTTCCCAGCGGGCAATCCACTCCCCCACCTCGGCCAGGCCGGCCGGCACCGACACCATCCCGCCCGTGCCCGCCAGATGCCCGGCCAACGCCCGACTACGCAGTGCCACGACCCGCGCGCCGTCCTCCCACGACAACCCACCTGCCACACACGCCGCCGCGATCTCCCCCTGACTGTGACCCACCACCGCCACCGGCTCCACCCCAGCTGCCCGCCACAACGCGGCCAAACTCACCATCACCGCCCACGACGCCGGCTGCACCACCTCCACCCGCGACAACAACCCCTCATCCCCCAACACCTCACGCAACCGCCAACCCGTCAACGGCTCCAACACCCGCTCACACCGCTCCATCGCCGCCGCAAACACCGGCTCCTCCTCCCACAACCGCACCCCCATCCCCACCCACTGCGCACCCTGCCCCGCAAACACAAACACCGGCCGCGACACCGGACCAGCAACCCCGGACACGACACCGCTCACCACACCAGGCCCAACCTGCCCCGACACAGCAGCAGCCAACCCCTCCACCAACTCACCACGGTCCCGGCCGACCACCGCAAGCCGGTGCGCGAACCCCGTCGTCCGCGTCACCGCCAACGACAACGCCACATCCCCGACCGAGACCTCAGGGCGAGCGTCGACGAACTCCGCCAACCGACCCGCCTGCGCCACCAACGCCGCATCAGACCGCGCCGACACCACCCACGCCACCGCACCCGCAGACTCCGGCCCCACCTCCGCAACGGACTCCACCTCCTCCTGCACGGGCTGTTCGAGGATGAGGTGGACGTTGGTACCGCTGATCCCGAACGCCGACACACCCGCACGTCGCGGACCAGAACCCGCCGGCCACTCACGCGGCGCGGTCAGCAACTCCACCGCCCCCGCCGACCAATCCACATGCGACGACGGAGCATCCACATGCAAGGTCTGCGGCAGCATCCCGTGGCGCATCGCCTGCACCATCTTGATCACACCCGCGACACCGGCAGCCGCCTGGGTGTGACCGATGTTCGACTTCACCGACCCCAGCAACAACGGCCGGCCCTCCGGCCGACCCTGCCCATACGTCGCCAGCAGTGCCTGTGCCTCGATCGGATCACCCAACGCCGTGCCGGTGCCGTGCGCCTCCACCACGTCAACGTCACCGGCATTCAAGCCCGCACTGGCCAACGCGGCCCGGATCACCCGCTGCTGCGAGGGACCATTCGGCGCCGACAGACCATTACTCGCCCCGTCCTGATTCACCGCGCTACCGGCTACCACCGCCAGCACCCGATGCCCACGCGCGCGAGCGTCCGACAGCCGCTCCAACACCACCACGCCAACGCCCTCACCCCACCCCGTGCCATCAGCCGCCTCCGCGAACGGCTTGCACCGCCCATCAGCAGCCAACCCCCGCTGCCGCGCAAACTCCGCGAACGTCCCAGGCGAAGCCATCACCGTGACCCCACCGGCCAACGCGATCCCACACTCACCCGACCGCAACGCCTGCGCCGCCAGGTGAATCGCCGTCAACGACGACGAACACGCCGTATCAATCGAAACCGCAGGACCCTGCAACCCCAACGCATACGCCACCCGACCCGACGCCACACTCGCCGTCGTCCCCGTCAGCCCAAAACCACCCGCACCGTCCTGCCCCCCGACCCGATACCCCGACGCGATGATGCCGGCATAAACCCCCGTGTCCGTGCCCCGCAACGACCCCGGAGCAATGCCCGCGTCCTCCAACGCCTCCCAACACGTCTCCAACAACACCCGCTGCTGCGGATCCATCCCCAACGCCTCACGCGGACTGATCCCAAAGAACTCCGCATCGAACCCACCCGCACCCTCCAAGAACCCACCCACCTGGGCATAACCCGCACCCCCGTCACCGGCATCCGGGTCCGGCAGGCCGGCCACGTCCCAGCCACGGTTCGCCGGGAACCCCGACATCGCATCGGAGCCCCCCGCAACCAACCGCCAGAAACCCTCCGGATCCTCCACCCCACCCGGGAACCGACAACCCATCCCCACAATCGCTACGGGTTCCTGCTCGCGTGCCTCTATCTTCCGCAGGCGTTCCTTGGTCTCGTAGGAGTCGGCCGTTACCTTCTTCAGGTAGCTGAGGAGCTTCTCGTACTCTGTCATCTCAGTCATTGGATCAGGAAACTCCTAGCTCTTTAGCAATGAAGTCGAAGACTTCATCAGCCGAGGCCGACTCAAGTCGCGGGTACCTCAGAGAGGATCGATTCCAGCTGGATGAGCTGGGTGAAGACCGCCGGTTCACCACCACATGCGCAAAAATCTCCGGGCACCGGTGCCTGGCGAGCTCGGCCGGTGTCGGGTGGTCGAACACCAGGGTGGCGGGAAGACTCGGCCCCTTCTCGCCTGCGAGCCTGTTGCGCGACTCCAGCGCGGTCAGTGAGTCGATGCCCATGTCATGGAAGGCCAGCTGGGGATCGATGTCCCCAGGGCCGGCATGGCCCAGAGCCACGGCGACAGCAACGGCGACGGCCGCGATCGGGCAGGCGAGAGCGCCCACCGCCAGACCCCGTTCCGTCGTCAGTCGCTCAGCATCGCCACGCCGCAGACGGGGCGGGCCAGCGTCGGTCAACTGCCCCGTTATCCCCGAGGCATGAGCCCACACTCCCCATGCCAGCGACGCGGCCCCGGCCCCGGCCTCGGCCTCGGGCGCGGCCCCGGGCTCGTCCTGGCCACCGTGCAGCACCGGAACCCACGTCCCCGCATTCCCATCCGCCATCGCCGGCAACGCGCCATCCGGACTCGACTCGGAGAAGACACCCACGCCCTGGGCCCGCATCGGATGCCGACCCTCAGGTGTCCGCTGACGGCACGGCGGATCGGCGTGTCAAGGGGCGCTGAAAGTCGCTCCGTCCCACGCCGGGCGACCCGGCAGCAGAGACGCGAAGAGCACCGCAAGCCGGTCGTCCCCGACCGGGCAGCGGCGACTCGCCCCCGAAGACACGCAGCAGGCTCACCGGCCGATCTTCCAGTCCGTCATGGGAGGAAGCTCACCACGTGGGCGGACGGCCCGAAATGACGCCGTTCCACCAGGCGCCCACCGGGGGGGCACCCCGGTCATCCCGTCCCGCCCGGGTGCCGAGTCGGACACGCGGCGCACCTCCAGGTGGGCGGACGCCCGGGGACCGCGAGGTTACTGGTCGACGCCATCAAGGGCCACGGCATCCAGCCCGGCGGTCGCGCATGAAGGGCGAGCGACGGGGGCACGTCGCATATGCGTCGCCAATCATCCTGCTGGTACGAGCACTTGGAGTGGCATGTCCGTCCTGCCTGCCGATGATGATCTGTGGTGCCGCCGCTACCACCCGTCCCCCACGGCCACGGCGCGCCTGGTGTGCTTCCCGCACGCAGGCGGCTCGGCACCGTTCTACTTGCCGGTCGCAACGGCTCTCAGCCCTGATGTGGACGTCGTCGCCGTCCAGTACCCCGGGCGTCAGGAGCGCCGCGCGGAGCAGCCGTTGACGGATGTGGACGCGTTCGCCGAGCGGATCCACGACCTCCTGCTGCGGCAACCGCCGCTTCCTGTCACGCTCTTCGGCCACAGTCTCGGCGCCACCATCGCCTTCGAGACCGTCCGTCGGCTGGAGGCGGGCGGTAGCGAGGTCACGCACCTGTTCGCGTCCGGTCGCCGCGCCCCATCCGCTCATCGTGAGACGCGCTGCATCCACCGGCGGGACGATGACGGCATCCTGGCCGAGGTGCGCCGGCTGAACGGGACGGTCACGAGCGTGCTCGGTGACCAGGAGCTGATGCGGGCCGCCCTGCCGTCCTTGCGTGCTGACTACCAGGCGGCTGAGACCTACCGGTGCGCCCCGGATGCGATCGTCGACTGCCCGGTCACGGTCCTGACCGGCGACAACGACACGGAGACCACGGTGCCCGAGGCCCAGGCGTGGGAGCGGCACACCACCAGTACGTGCACTGTCCACACGTTCCCGGGCGGGCATTTCTTCATCACGGCGCACGTGGACGCGATCACCGCCCTGCTCAAGGAGCACTTCGCGCGAACGACCGGCTCCGACCGCGGGACGGCGATTCGTCCTTGACGACTGGGTGACCGGCGCGCGAGCCGGTCACCGCCCCTTACCGCGCCCGGAACACCCGGGCGCACGGGGCCGATGTCGGTCCGGCACCGGCCCGGCACCGGCGTCCGTCCGGCCGGCCAACACCTCTACCGCCTCCGCCATGCAGCGGTAGGCGGTAGGCGGGCGGCGGTGGATGTGCTCCCGGTGCCGAACCGCGCTGCTCAGCGGCGCAGACCTTTCACGTCGTAGGGGCGAGGCGGTCGGACACCACCTTCACGACCCCGGCGATCTCCTTGACCAGGTAGAAGTGCCCGCCGGGGAAGACCCGGAAATCGAAGCCGCCTTCCGGTGCCTGCTCCTTCCAGTCCCTGACCTCCTCAATGCTGGCCTCCCGGTCCCGTTCCCCGACGATCGCGGTCACGGGGCAGTGCAGCGGGTCGCCCGCGACGTAGCGCCACCGCCCCACGGCCGTGTAGTCCCCGCGGAGCGTCGGCAGGACCATGTCCACCACTTCACGGTTCTCCATCGCCCGCGCCAGCGGGCCGCGCCGCGAGAGGATCTCCGCGACGATCTCTTCGTCGTCGAGCAGGTGGTGCGTTTCCTCGCGGTAGCGGGTGGGGGCGCGCCGGCCGGAGACGAAGAGGTGCGCGGGCTGGCCCGGGTGGTTCTGCTGGAGGCGCCGGGCTACCTCGAAGGCGAGCACGGCGCCCATGCTGTGGCCGAACAGCGACAGCGGACGGTCCAGCGACCTGGTCAAGGCGTGGGCTATGTGGTCTGCCAGGGTGGGGATGTCGTCGATGCAGGGCTCGGCCCGCCGGTCCTGGCGTCCTGGGTACTGCACGGCGAGGACGTCCACGGTCGGCGCCAGCGCCTGCGCCATCGGAAGGAAGTAGGGGGCGGAGGCACCCGCGTGCGGGAAGCAGACCAGGCGGTTCTTCGCGTGGTCGGCAGGCGCGAACCGCCTGAGCCACAGGCTCTCTTCTTCCGAACCGTCGTCGATTCCCATGCGGTCCCTCCTGGTGTTCCTGGTCGATGCCCACCTGGTGTTCCTGGTCGATGTCCAGACCTGCAACAGGGTTCACGCGCCCTCCGGGAGTGCCGCCCACGTGTGCGCGGAGTCCGGCGGCAGGACGCTGACGGTGACCTCGACCACCGCGTTCTCCGGTATGCCGCCCCCGCGGCGGCTGATCTTCTCGATCAGCTGTGACGCGTGCTGGCCGGTGATGCCCGCGAGCAACCCGCGCAGCTTCTTGATCTTGTCGGGGCCTCCTATGAGCATCTTCACCCGGTCCGGCCGGTGTGTCTCCGGAAGGAGTTCGACCGCCTCCCATGCGTCGTCGCCGACCCGCTCGTACCGGACGCAGAGCTCGGTGGCGCGCTTGGTCTCCGCACCGACCCAGACCTGTCCCGCGGGGGCGGCGCTGGCCAGTTGGAGGCACCGGCCGACGACGGAGCTGTCGAGGGCGCGCAGGGTGCCGTCGCCGGGACGGTGGCTGTGGATCGAGTCGGTGGAGACGACGGCGACCCGGACCGCCGACGGCGGGACCTCGCCGTCGGCGGCGTCGTGCAGGGGCCGGGCCCGTTCAAGCGCGGCATGGATCGCCAGGGCTGCCTCGACGGCACGATCGGGGGCGTGGCCGGCGTCGTCGAACAGGACCCAGCTCACGGACGCCATTCTGCTGATGACCACACCGCCGTGTCGGCTGACCTCACGGTCCACCGTCGCGGCCACCGCGCCGGCAGCGAGCGCCGTCTCGGCGGCGTCCGCTTCGGGCTTGCGCTCCGCCTCTCCGACGACGGCCATCACGGCGACCAGGTGTTCTTGGGGCAATGGCCCCTCGTCCCCTCCCGTGGAGACGAGCTCCGGGCGGTAGGGCTCGGCGGGCCCGTTCTCGGGTGGCTCGACGGCCGGCACGGCCGCGTCGTCCAGGGCGGCGGTCGGCCGGGGAACCGCCACGATGGCGCTGTCGCCGAGTTCGGACATGTCACCGCCGTTCCAGTCCAGCCGGGCATCCTGATTGAGGATCAGGTATTCGAGTTCCTGGAGCTCCCGGCTCGGCTCCAGTCCATGGGCTTCGATCAACGACACGCGGGCGCGGCGGTAGATGTCGAGCGCGTCCGACTGCCGTCCGCACCGGTACATCGCGAGCATCAGCTGTGCCACGAGGCGTTCGTGGGACAGCTCTCCAGCGGCGAACAGTTCGATTTCCGCAATCACCTCACGGTGCCGTCCGCAGGCGAGTTCGGCATCGAACAGTTCCTCGACGGCGACGAAGTACGCGTTCTGGACCGCGGCGGCCTCGGGCCACGCGGTGCATGTCTCGGCCAGGTCGGCGAGGACCGGGCCGCGCCAGACGTCGAGGGCTTCGCGGAGCGCTCGGCGCGCGGATTTCCAGTCCGCGTCGGCGGCGTACGCACGGCCCCGTTCGGTGCGCTGCGTGAACAGGTTGAGGTCGATGCTGCTGGGTTCGACGCGTAGCAGGTACCCGGGTGCGTGGGTGAGCAGCAGGGGCGGGTCGGCGCTTGCGTCGTCGTAGGCCAGCATTCCGCGCAGCGCGGAAGCCGCATTCTGCAGCATCTTCCGCGCCGTCGGCGGAGTGCGGCCGTCCCAGAGCGAATCGAGCAGCTTGCGCGACGGGACGATCCGATTCGCCCTGAGAAGCAGCATGCCCAGCATTGCGCGCTGCTTGATCCCGCCGAGTGGCACGACCCTGTCCTGGGAAACCACTTCCAGTGGACCTAGGATATTGAACTGCAATATATCCTCCTCCGATGCGCGACACAGTTCGCCCACAGTTGCACAGGTCTGCAAAATACTCCGAATTGGCTGAAGGAATTCACGGACGATCGAGGTTGCTGCCGACACCATTGGCGGCACAAAGGAACGCATCCGCACTGCGCCGTAGGAAAAGAGCGGCGCGAGTGACGAATTGCGATGGATTCACATATTTCATGGGCCAGTCGTGATCGGAAATCTGGATGCGGTTCCCGGATTCCTCGGCCCCAATGAATTTTCTTGTCGGCAGTTCGCCTTTTCGGGAGGCGCGACGCTCACCTGCCGCCCGGCTACCGCACGAGGACGTCGCGGTCGTACCGGACTCTCGCGTGGGCCGCGACCTGCGCGGAGAGCGTCATCCGCAACCGCTGCACCAATCCCGCCATCATCCCTGCGGTCCTCCGATCGCCGCCCCCGAGCTACATGGGCGCAGTGTGAAAAAATGTGGTTATGCGTACACACCGGTCCCTTGCGCCTCCTACGGCACACTTCCTTAAACTCTCCCCCCGCACACGCCGCGAAACCCAGGTAACAGTTGAAATACGATTCGCGCCGGCAGAGGTTCGCAAAATCGCCTCGAAAACCCGGTTCGTCCAGGTTCTTCCCGCACCAATGTTCGTAAAATTTTGGCATGGTGACCCAAAGTCAGGAGAATCCGCCCCAGCGTCATGCTCGCGCTACCCGCCGCGGACCTCAAGGACGTGATCGCTGTGTCCCCGTCGGCTGGGCGGGCTCACGGTTGAGCCGGGTGGTCGGTACGGTGCCGATCGACGTGGCGGGCGACATGCGGCGCGGCCCGCGGGCATGCGGTGGCCGCGCAGGGGTCGGTGAGCGGACGCACCGTCAGAGGACGCCGTCCTCGTACCCGGCAGGCCGGCCTTCGAGGATCACGGTCTTGGTCTCGAGGTAGGGCAGCAGCCCCTCGCGTCCACCTTCACGGCCGATGCCGGACTGCTTGAACCCGCCGAACGCGATACCGAGGTCGCTGCGCAGCGCGTTGTGGCCGACGGTGCCGGAGCGCAGCTGCCCGGCGACTTCGCGGGCCCGGTTGACGTCGTTGGTGAACACCGCCGCGTTGAGACCGTAGATGGTGTCGTTGGCGATCCGGACCGCGTCCTGCTCGTCGGCCGCGGGGATGACGGACAGCACGGGGCCGAAGATCTCCTCCTGGGCGATCACGGACCGGTTGTCGACGTTTCCGAACACGGTGGGCTCGACGTACCAGCCACGGGTCAGGCCCTTCGGACGACCACCGCCCGTGGCCAGCGTGGCCCCTTCCGCGACGCCCTTGGCGATGTATCCCTCGACCCGGTCCCGCTGCCGGTCGGCCACCAGCGGCCCCATCTGCGAGCGCGGGTCGAACGGGTCCCCCACGCGCACCCGGGAGAACACGCCGGCGAGGGCATCGACCAGTTCGTCGTGCCGCGAGCGGCTGACCACGATCCGGGTCAGCGACGCGCAGACCTGGCCGGTGAGGAGGCACTCGGCCTGGGCGAGGCTGCGCGCGGCCGTCTCGAGGTCCATGTCGTCGAGGATCACCGCGGCGGACTTGCCGCCGAGCTCCAGCGTGCAGCGGGCCACGCGCTCGCCGCAGATCGAGGCGATGTGCCGTCCCACGGCCGTCGACCCGGTGAAGGTGATCTTGTCCACCCGCGGGTCGCGCACCAGCAGTTCGGACACCTCACGGTCCGCGGTGACGACGTTGAGCACGCCGGGAGGCAGTCCGGCCGCCGCGGCGGCCTCGGCGACAAGGTAGCCCTCCCCCGGCGCCTCGGGCGCCGACTTCAGGACCACCGTGCACCCGGCGAGCAGCGCGGCGCCGACCTTGTTGCTGATCATCCCCATCGGGGCGTTCCACGGGATGATCGCACCGACCACACCGGCCGGCTCACGGACGATCATGCCGAACTGTCCGCCGGCGGTCGGCTTGACCTGCTCCTCGAACGGGAACGTGCCGGCCAATGCGGCGTACCGCTTGAAGGTGGACTCAGCTCCTGTGCCGGCGTGCGCGGCGAAGGTGTACAGGACCCCGGACTCGCGTGGCCAGATCTCGGCGATGTCCTCGCCGCGGAGCCTGAGTTCCGCACCGATCGCCCGAAGGTACCCGGCCCGCTCGGCGGGCGTCAGCCGCGGCCAAGGGCCTTCGTCGAACGCCTCCCGCGCCGCCGCGACAGCCCTGGACATGTCGGCGGCCCGCGCCTGCGCGACCCTGAAGTAGAGCTCCTCGGTCGCGGAGTCGACCACGTCGATCGTGGCGCCGGACGACGGCACCACCCACTGACCGCCGATGAAGAAGCGGTCCGTCCGACCGATCGGCGCCTCCGCGAGTCCAGCCAGGCTCATCCGGTCACCCTCCCGATCGCCGCCTCCGTGGCGCTCATGCTCGCCTGCGCCGGAGCGACGCGTAAATGACGCTCCTCCTACGATCCGCCACTGCGGGGTAACTGGGGACTTTCCTTCCGGGGCTCTGCCCGTTCGGATTCCCGACGGGCCGTCAGTGCTCGGCCAAGCCGACCATGGGGCTCTGCTAGGCTGCGATCGGCCCCTTTTCAAGGCTTCGACGTCTCTCCTCGAGTTTCGTCAACACCCGTGGCAATTCAACAGAATGGAACAGCGTGGACATCGGCTTCCGGGAAGCAACCGGTCCGACGCCGGGATCCGGCAATGTCCAGCCCAGGAAGCTGCTCCTGCGCGCACTCGCGGGAGAGCGGACCGAACGCCCGCCGATCTGGCTGATGCGGCAGGCCGGACGCTACCTCCCCGAATACCACGAGGTCCGTGAGGCTGCCGGCGGCATGGTCGGGCTGTGCACCACCCCCGAACACGCCGTCGAGGTCACCCTCCAACCGCTGCGCCGCTTCCCCCTCGACGCCGCCATCGTCTTCTCCGACCTCCCGCAGGTCGCCGCCGCACTCGGCCAGACCCTGGACTACAAGGTCGGCGAGGGACCGGTACTGGCACCACCCGTCCGCTCGACCGCGGACATCACCGAATTCCTCAGCGCCTCCCGCCTCCACGAGGAACTCGCCCCGATCTACGAGACCGTCCGGCAGCTCACCCACGCCCTCCCCGCCGACACGGCCCTGATCGGCTACGCCGGCGCACCCTGGACCATCGCCACCTACATGGTCGAAGGACGCGGCGGCGCCGCGTCCGAGCACTCCGTCGTCAAACAGTGGGCCATGCGCGACCCCGACGGATTCCAGCCCCTGATGGACCTGCTCACCGACGCCATCATCCAATTCCTCAGCCGCCAGATCGAAGCCGGCGCGGAGGCGGTCCAGTTGTTCGACAGCTGGGCCGGCATCCTTCCCGACATCCTTTTCGACCGCTGGTGCGTCAAACCCGTCGCCACCATCATCAGCGCGCTCAAAGCGCAGTACCCCGACGTTCCCGTCATCGCCTTCCCCCGAGGCGCCGGCCTCAACTACAACGGCTTCGCCGAGGCGACCGGCGCCGACTGCATCGGTCTGGACTCCACCGTCCCCCTCACATGGGCCGCGCAGAACATCCAACACGAACTGGGCCGCTGCGTGCAGGGCAACCTCGACCCCCAACTCCTGATCGCCGGCGGCCCCGCACTCCACACCCAAACGGAACGCATCCTGCGCGGCCTCAGCGGCGGCCCCTTCGTCTTCAACCTCGGACACGGCATCGCCAAGACCACACCCATCGACCACGTCACCGCCGTCGTCGAGCAGGTGCGCGCCTGGAACACCCCCACGGCGTAGGACCGACCGGAAACCCCCGCCGCCCACCCCGCACCGCGCGGGTTCCGCACGCGGTGGCGGGACCGGCGTCCGCTGCGACCGTCACCCGACCCGGAGCGGAAGACACAGCGGACCTCGGGCGTTGCGCCCGCCCCAGACCACCGTGGAGGGGTCCTGGAGGGTGAACTCGGGAATCCTC
>NZ_JBYIRL010000081.1:0-14243 GCF_057708125.1 Actinacidiphila sp. bgisy145 | reverse complement strand
ACGGTCCTGGCCAAGATCGCAGTCGAGCGGCCGTTGACGGCGGTGGTGCACGCCGCCGGGGTGATCGACGACGCCACCGTGGAGTCACTGACGCCGCAGCGGATGGCGCCGGTGCTGTCGGCGAAGGCTGACGCGGCCTGGAACCTGCACGAGCTGACCGAGGACGCGGGCTTGGCCGGGTTCGTGCTGTACTCCTCGGCTGCGGCGGTCATGGGCAGCGCGGGACAAGGCAGTTACGCGGCGGCGAACGCGTTCCTGGACGCCCTGGCGGTCTATCGCCGGGATCGGCATCTGGCTGGTCAGTCGCTGGCATGGGGGCTGTGGGACCAGACCTCGGAGATGACCGAACAGCTGGAGGGCGCGGGTCGGTCTCGTCTGCGCCGCGGCGGTGTTGAGCCCATGTCGACAGTGGAGGGGCTGGCGCTGTTCGAGGCCGCGGTCGAGTGGGGTGCGCCGTTGGCGGTCCCGACCCGCGTCGACCTGACGGGGCTGTCTCGTGGAGGTCGGCCGGTGCCCGCACTGCTGCGGAGTCTGGCCGGAGGCGCTCCCGCCCGCCCGACCGCATCCGTGGCCGCGGATGCGGATGGCCTGGCGGCCCGGTTGGCCGCGCTCAGTCCGGCGGACCAGGTGCAGGAACTCCTGGCGACTGTCCAGGCAGCCGCGGCCGTTGTCCTGGGCCATGCCCGGCCCGGAGACATCGATCCACAGCGGGCCTTCCGTGACATGGGCATCGACTCACTGACCGCGCTGGAGCTCCGCAACCGACTGGTGAGCGAAACCGGGCTCACTCTCCCCGCCACCCTGGTCTTCGACCACCCTGTTCCCCTCGAACTCGCCCGGCACCTGCACGACCAGCTGGTACCGCGCCAACCCGGCGTCATTGAGAGTGCCCTGGCGGATCTGGACGGTCTGCGCGCTGTGTTGTCGGCTGTGTCCCTCGACGATGCCGATCGCGGGCGGATCACGGAACAGTTGTATGCCCTCATGGCGGACTGGCGGGCGCAGGGATCAGAGGCGGACGACCAGGACGACCTGGACTCTGCCACGAACGAGGATCTGTATCAGATGGTCGAGCGTGGGTTCGACAAGTAGCTGAATTGTCTGCCGGCGAGACAGGAGCACCTACACACATGTCCGAGGAAGAAAAGCTTCGGGACTATCTGAAGCGGGCCATCAATGACGGTCGGCAACTGCAGAACCGACTGCGAAGGCTTGAGGAGAGTATTCGCGAGCCGGTGGCCATTGTGGGAATGGGTTGCCGTTTCCCGGGCGGTGCCGAGAGCCCGGATGGCTTGTGGCGGTTGGTTGCGGGGGGCTCCGATGCGATGTCGGGGTTCCCGGCGGACCGCGGCTGGGACGTGGCGGGCCTGCCGGACCCGGATTCCGGTGACGGGGGTGCGGGTTATGCCCAGGTGGGTGGGTTCTTGGAGGGTGCGGGTGGGTTCGATGCGGAGTTCTTCGGGATCAGTCCGCGTGAGGCGTTGGGGATGGATCCTCAGCAGCGGGTTTTGCTGGAGACGTGCTGGGAGGCGTTGGAGGACGCGGGCATCACGCCGGGGTCGTTGCGGGGCACCGACACCGGTGTCTATGCCGGCATCATCACCTCCGGTTACCGCGTCGGGGGGCAGGACGGTGCCGGTGGCTATGGGATGACCGGAACCATGGCGAGTGTGGCGTCGGGGCGGGTGGCGTATGCGCTGGGGTTGCAGGGGCCGGCGGTTTCGATCGATACGGCGTGTTCGTCATCGTTGACGGCGATTCACCTGGCCGCGCAGGCGTTGCGGTCGGGTGAGTGCTCGCTGGCGTTGGCTGGTGGCGTCACGGTGATGGTCAGTCCAGGTGCGTATCTGGAATTCGCGCGGCAGCGGGGGCTGGCTGCTGATGGGCGGTGCAAGCCGTTTGCGGAGGCGGCTGATGGCACGGGGTGGGGTGAGGGTGTCGGTGTGGTGGTCCTGGAGCGGTTGTCGGTTGCGCGCGCGCGTGGGCATCGGGTGTTGGCGGTGGTGGCGGGTAGTGCGGTGAATCAGGACGGGGCGAGTAATGGTCTGTCGGCGCCGAATGGTCCCTCGCAGCAGCGGGTGATCCGGGCGGCGTTGGCGAGTGCGGGTCTGGCGGCTGGTGATGTGGATGTGGTGGAGGCGCACGGGACCGGCACTGCGTTGGGTGATCCGATCGAGGCACAAGCGCTGCTGGCGACCTATGGGCAGGATCGTGATCCGGCGCGTCCGTTGTTGTTGGGGTCGGTGAAGTCGAATATCGGTCACACGCAGGCGGCTGCGGGGGTGGCGGGTGTGATCAAGATGGTGCAGGCGATGCGGCACGGGATGCTTCCGCAGACCCTGCACGTGGACGCCCCGTCCTCCCACGTGGACTGGTCGGCCGGAGCGGTGGAGCTGCTGACGGCGCCTCGTGAGTGGCCGGCGGGTTCTGGTCCTCGGCGGGCGGGTGTGTCGGCGTTCGGGATCAGCGGCACCAACGTCCACCTCATCCTCGAACAGCCCGTGCAGGAGGAGGTGGAGTCCGCCCCGGAGGTGGGGTCGGAGTCTGCGGGTGGGGTGGTGTGGGTGGTGTCGGCGCGGTCTGATGCGGCGTTGGTGGCGCAGGCGGGTCGGTTGGCTGAGTTTGTGGAGGCGCGTCCGGGGGTTGGGGTCGGGGATGTGGCGTTGTCGTTGGCGGTGACGCGGACGACGGGGTTCTCGCACCGGTTGGCGGTGGTGGGCCGGGATCGTGGTGAGTTGGTGGAGGGCTTGGCTGCTGCTGTGTCGGGGCAGGTTGGGCCTGGTGTGGTGAGCGGGGTGGTGTCTGGGAGTGCGGCTTCTGTGTCGCGGCCGGTGTTTGTGTTTGCGGGGCAGGGTGCGCAGTGGGTGGGGATGGGGGTGCGGTTGTGGGAGGAGGAGCCGGTGTTTGCGGCGGCGATGGAGCGGTGTGAGCGGGTGTTGGAGCCGTTGACGGGTTGGCGGTTGCGTGAGGTGTTGGGGGATGAGGGGTTGTTGTCGCGGGTGGAGGTGGTGCAGCCGGCGTCGTGGGCGGTGATGGTGAGTTTGGCCGCGTTGTGGCGTGCGGTGGGGGTGGAGCCGGCTGCGGTGGTGGGTCATAGTCAGGGGGAGATCGCGGCGGCGTGTGTGGCGGGTGGGTTGTCGTGGGAGGACGGCGCGCGGGTCGTGGCAGTGCGTAGTCGGGCGTTGGCCGGGCATCTGGCGGGGACGGGTGGGATGGTGTCGGTGCCGGCCGGTCTGGCCGAGGTGGGGGAGTGGATTGCCCGCTGGGGTGGGGACTTGTCGATCGCGGCGGTCAACGCTCCCCGCCAGGTCGTGGTGGCCGGCGCCGCGCAGGCGTGTGCGGAGTTCGTCGAGGCGTTCGCGGAGCGCGGGGCGCGACGGATCGCGGTCGACTACGCCTCCCACACCGCACATGTTGTAGCGGTCGAGGACCGGTTGGGCGAGGATCTGGCGGGACTGTCCCCGGTCAGTAGTCCGGTGCCGTTTTATTCGACGCTTGAGGCGCGGGTGGTGGATACCGCCCAGCTGGATGGCGGGTATTGGTATCGGAACCTGCGGGAGCCGGTGCGGTTCGGTGAGGTTGTTGCCGGGTTGGTGGCTGAGGGGCATCGGGTGTTTGTGGAGGTGAGTCCGCATCCGGTGTTGGGTATGGCGGTTGCGCAGGCGGGTGAGGGTCTGGTGGTGGCGGGCAGTTTGCAGCGTGGTGATGGCGGCCGGGACCGTTGGTTGACCGCGCTGGCGGGCGCTTGGTCGGCGGGCGTGGAGGTGGACTGGGCCGCGGTGAACGGTGGGGAGGGTGGGGCCCGGAGGGTGGCTTTGCCGACGTATGCGTTTCAGCGGCAGCACTATTGGCCGAAGCCGGTGGCTGGTCGTGGGGATGCTTCGTCGGCTGGTCAGCAGCGTTCCGGGCATGCGTTGTTGGCGGCTGCGGTGTGGCTGGCTGATGGTGATGGGTTGGTGTTGACGGGTCGGTTGTCGCTGGCTGCGATGCCGTGGTTGGCCGACCACGCGGTCCACGGCACGGTGCTGCTGCCGGGGACGGCGTTCGTGGACCTGGCCGTCCACGCCGGGGACCTGGCCGGGTGCGGTGTCCTGGAGGAACTGACCCTTCAGGAGCCTCTGGTCCTGCCGGAGCACGGTGGAGTGCAGGTCCAGGTCCACGTCGGCGATAGCGATGGCGGCAGCGGCCGGCGAACCGTAACGGTCTCCTCTCGCGAGGGGGAGGGCGAGTGGGTGCGGCACGCCGTCGGTTTGCTGGCCCCGGCTGACGGTGAGCCTGTCCCGGATCGACTGTCCGTGTGGCCGCCGGCGGGTGCGGTGTCGGTTCCGGTCGACGATGCCTACGAGAGGCTGGCTCGGCGCGGTTACGGTTACGGTCCGGCGTTCCAGGGGCTGCGGCAGGTGTGGCAGGCCGGGGACACCGTCTACGCCGAGGTGGAACTGCCCCAGGTCATCGACTCCGATGCGGCTGGGTTCGGCCTGCATCCCGCTCTGCTTGACGCCGCTCTACACGGGCTCCTGGCTATCGGAAGCAGCAATAGCAATGGCAACGGCAATGGTGGGGGGACGGGGTTGCCGTTTGTGTGGTCGGGGGTGCGGCTGCTGGCCGGCGGTGCCCGCCACCTGCGGGTGGTGCTGACGCCCGGGTCGGGTGGGGTCTCGGTGGCGGCGTTTGACGGTGCCGGTCAGCCGGTGCTGACAGCCCGGTCGTTGGTGCTGCGGGAGGCGTCGGCTGGTCAGCTCACTGGGGCCGGTGGGCAGGTGCGGCAGTCGTTGTTCACGGTGGACTGGGTTCCGCTGCCTGCCCCGCAGACCCCTGAAACCGCTGCGGTGCAGTGGGTGCGGCATGGTGAGTCGGTCGGGTCCGAGGTGGCTCCGGTGGTGGTGGCGGTGGTGCCGTCCACGGCAGAGGGGATCCGGGCGCCGGAGGCGGCTCAGTTGGCTGCTGCGACGGTGTTGGGTTGGGTGCAGGAGTGGCTGGCCGATCCCGAGACGGACAATGCGCGGTTGGTGGTCTGGACCCAGGGCGTGGCTACCGGGCAGGACCTGGCCGGTGCCGCGGTGGTGGGCCTGGTGCGCTCGGCGCAGTCCGAGCACCCGGGGCGTGTGCTGCTGGTCGACGTCGACCCGACGGCCGGCCTGGACCCTGCCAACGACGGCGACGTGGACACCGTACTGGCCCTGGCCCTGGATGCCGGCGAACCCGACATCCGCATCCGCCCTGCTACTGCTGACGGCGGGACCGTGGTGGTGTTCGGGCGTCGGCTGGTCCGGGCGGGTGCGTCGGGTGAGTTGGTGTTGCCTGGTGGTTCGGGTTGGCGGGTGGAGGTGGCAGAGCCGGGTGACTTGGGCAGTGCGGCGGTGGTCGATGCTCCCGAGGCGGGCGTGGCGTTGTTGCCGGGGCAGGTGCGGGTGGGCCTGCGCGCGGCAGGTGTGAACTTCCGCGATGTGGTCGCCGGTCTGGGAATGGTTGCCGACGGCCGGATGCTGGGCGGGGAAGGCGCGGGGGTAGTGCTGGGGACCGGTCCGGGAGTCACCGGCCTGGCGGTGGGTGAGCCGGTGATGGGTTTGGTGCCAGGGTGGGGCCCGGTCGGGGTCGTCGACAGCCGGCTGGTGACTGCGGTGCCGCGGGGTTGGTCGTTCCAGCAGGCCGCATCGGTGCCGGTGGGATTCATGACCGCGTTTTATGCACTGCGGGACTTGGCCCAGGCCCGCCCGGGTCAGCGGGTGTTGATCCATGCCGGTACCGGCGGTGTGGGCACGGCTGCGGTGCAGCTGGCTCAGGAATGGGGGCTTGAGGTCTTCGCCACCGCCAGCCCGGCGAAGCAGGCGGCGTTGCGGGCAATGGGCGTGGAGGACACCCACATCGCCTCGACGCGTGATCTGGCTTTCTGTGAGCGGTTCTTGGCCGTGACCGGTGGTGCGGGTATGGATGTGGTCGTCAATGCTCTGGCGGGGGAGTTCACGGACGCGTCGTTGCGGTTGTTGCCGCGCGGGGGTCGGTTCGTCGAGATGGGCAAGACCGATATCCGTGATGCCGAGCAGGTCGCCCAGGCATACCCCGGGGTGATCTATCGGGCCTTCGACCTGATGGATGCCGGTGTACCGCGGGTCGGGGAGATGCTCGCTGAGCTCGGCGGCATGTTCGAGGCCGGGGCGCTGACTCCGCCGCCGGTGACGTGTTTCGAGCTGTCGCAGGCGGTCGCGGCACTGCGTCATCTGCAAGCTGCCCGGCACATCGGCAAGGTCGTACTGAACGTCCCCGCCGAGTGGGACCCGCAGGGCACCGTCCTGGTCACCGGCGGGACCGGAACCCTGGGCGGGGAACTGGCCCGGCACCTGGTCACCGTCCGCGGTATGCGGCATTTGGTATTGCTGTCGCGACGCGGCCCGGCCGCACCGGGCGCGGCGCGTCTGGTCGCGGAGCTGGCTGAGCTGGGCGCGGACGTCCGGGTGGAGGCCGGCGATGCCGCCGACCGTGACGCCCTCGCCACGGTCCTGGCCAAGATCGCAGTCGACCGGCCGTTGACGGCGGTGGTGCACGCCGCGGGGGTGATCGATGACGCCACCGTGGAGTCACTGACACCGCAGCGGATGCTGCCGGTGCTGTCGGCGAAGGCTGACGCGGCCTGGAACCTGCACGAGCTGACCGAGGACGCGGGCTTGGCCGGGTTCGTTCTGTACTCCTCAGCCGCAGCGGTCATGGGCAGCGCGGGACAAGGCAGCTACGCGGCCGCCAACGCGTTCCTGGATGCCCTGGCGGTCTATCGCCGGGAACGTCACCTTGCCGGCCAGTCGCTGGCCTGGGGCCTGTGGGAACAGACCTCGGAGATGACCGAACAGCTGGAGGGCGCGGGCCTGTCCCGTCTGCGCCGCGGCGGCATCGAGCCGATGACGACGGAGCAGGGCCTGGCGCTGTTCGACGCCGCTACCGCGTGGGGCGTGCCGTTGGCGGTCCCGACCCGCCTCGACCTGACAGCACTGTCACGCCCGGGACGACCGATACTCCCGCTACTGCGCGGCCTGGCCACTGCCGTTCCCGCCCGCCCGACCGCAGCCGTGTCCGCAGACGCGGGTGCCGTTGGCTTGGCGGCCCGGTTGGCCGCTCTCTCTCCCGCAGAGCGGGAGCAGGAACTCCTGGAGGTCATCCGGGCTGCCGCCGCCGTTGTCCTGGGCCACATCCGCCCCGGGGACATCGACTCCCAGCGGCCCTTCCGCGAGATGGGCATCGACTCTCTGACCGCGCTGGAGCTCCGCAACCGGCTCGCGAGCGAAACCGGCCTCACCCTCCCCGCCACCCTGGTTTTCGACTACCGGGCACCGGACGAGCTCGCCCGGTTCCTGCTCGGTGAGCTCGGTGAGCTCGGTGACACCTGGGCACCCGCTGACGAGGACATCGCCGAGCAGTTCGCCAGGTTGGAGACGGCCCTCGCCAAGGACAGGGACCTCGATGAAAAGCTGCGCGGGTTCGCCCGCTCCCGTCTGCAGGCACTGCTGAACATGGTGGGCTGACCGGATCGATCGATTCCACCGGATCGATCGATCCGAACGAGAGGAGAGAGCCGGCCCGCGAGAGCGGAGTTGGAGGAGGAGCCGGAGCGGTTGTGCCGCTCGATGAGCTCTACGAGGCCCCTCTCGCGGGAAGAAGGTGGTCGCCCATCCGTCCGGCCGAGCCGTAGCCGCACCTGCCGCGCGGGTGCCCTCACCGCGCTCATGCGTCGACGAATCCCCACAGTGGGCAGTGGGAGTTCGAGGCGCTTATCTCCCCGATCGGGCGACCGTGTCTGCCCTTCGGCCGACGGTTCAAGGTTCTCGCCGCGCTGGTCCGACGCACCGCACCGTCCGGGCGGACGAACGCAGTGTTCGCCCCTTCAACGACATTCACGTCTTTAAACGACGGCGAACTCGCCTGCCCCCGCACCCGCATTGCACAGTTCGCCGCGGCCGACCTGAAGGCACTCGTTCAGCGCGGCGGGCCCACCGCCGGCGTCGAACCAGCGGCGCAGACCCCGCCCGACGGGCCGCTGGCTCCCCTCGTGGTCGAGGTCGACCGGTTGGTCGGCTGGGATGGTGACGTCGGCGTGGGCGGCCGGCGCGGCCGGCTCACGGCCCAGCTCGCCGGGCAGCATGCCATCTGCTGTTCGACGGCCATCCCCCGTGCCCGACACCGTCAGACTCGACACCCTCTGGCACACCGGCCCCTTCGACCGCGCCCGCCGCGGACGACCTTGGCCACAGCCCCCTTCCGCGCCCGGCACATCGACCTCTACTCCTCCAGGGAGGTCTTTGCGTAACCTTCCAGGATTTCGTGATTCCGCCATTCCTCAAGAATCTTGGCGTACTTGATGATTCCTCCGCCATAGAAGTTGTTCAATACCGCCTTCGCATCATCCGGATTTCCCTCGTTGTTGACATAGCTGGGAGTGCACTCGCCGATGTTCATCCGGGCCGCCGCGATCCGCCTCGTGCTCCATGATTCGCGCATGGCGATGAGCCATGCCTCCTCAGCTTCAACGGTCGCCTCGACGGAGGCGACCTCGCCTTCCAAGCAGTGGTTCACTATCCATGCGATATGCATGGCTTGCTTTCCGTTCCCGTACAGGTAGTTGGCGCCGAGGCCATTTCCTACCAACGTCATCTGGAAGTAGTTGGGGAGCCCGCTGACCAACATCCCGTGGAGGTTCCGGAATTCATCTCTCCAGCGCTCCTGCAACGTCACGCCGTTCCTGCCGGTGATGGGGAACTGCGCGACCTGGAAAAGTTCGGGATTCGTTGCCGCCAGTCCCGATGCGTAAACGATCAGATCCGCCCCGCACTCGACACCATCGACGACGAGACCGTGTTCTGTGATCTCATCGACACCTGCAGGGCAACTCACCAGGGTCACGTTCGACCTGTTGAAGGTCGGGTAGTAGTCGTCGCTGAAGGTAGGTCGCTTGCACCACGATGCGAAGTACGGCTTGAGCGACTCCGCAACGTTCGGGTCGTCTACCGTGTCGTCGATCCGTGCGCGCAACTTCTCCATGAACGTCATGTTGGCGAGCGCAAGCCGCTGCTTGAGGGTGAGTTCGACGCCGGCCTTGCCGGCCATCTCGGCCACCTCCGCGCCCAAGTTGCGAAGCGTGATCGAAAGTGAGGCGGAGTCGCTGACCACACCGTTGGTGTAAAGCGGCTCGGCGCTGGGGTTTCCTTCGACGTTCGCCATCATGTTCCAGGCGCGGCGCTCCTGCCATCCCGGCTCGAGGCCGGCGGCCCACTCCGGATCGGTCGGGAAGCTCTGGCGCGACGCGACCAGGGCCGGCGTGCGCTGGAAGACGTAGAGATGCTTCGCGTATCTCGCCACAACCGGGATGATCTGGACGGCGCTGGCCCCTGTTCCGATGACGGCAACGCGCTTTTCGCGCAGCTTGTACAGGTCCCCGTGGGTGTTACCGCCCGTGACCTGGTAGTCCCAGCGTGCGCTGTGGAAGCTGTCGCCCTTGAAGCGGTTGATCCCTGGGATGCCGGGCAGCTTGCCCGAAGTGAAGGATTCTCCAGCCGCCAGTACCACGAATCGTGCGCGGAGGGTATCGCCTCGATCCGTTTCGATGGTCCACCGCCGACCGTCTTCGTTCCACGTAGCGCTGTTGACACTCGTCTGGAAAAGCGTCTGCGCATGGAGGTTGAAGCGATGGCCGATGCGCTGCGCATGCTGCTGAATCTCTTCAGCGTCCGTGTAGCGCTGACTCGGAATGTAGCCGGTGTCCTCGAGCAGCGGAAGGTAGCAGTACGCCTCGCTGTCACATGCGGCACCGGGGTACTGGTTGTAGAGCCAGGTCCCGCCGTAGTCGTGAGCACGTTCGATGATCCGGAAGTTGTCCACGCCCACCTTGCGCAGCTGTGCGGCAGTCTGCAGACCTGCGAATCCGCCACCGATGATCACGACGTCGACATCGGCGGCGACAGGGTCGCGGTCATGGCGGTCCTGATGGAAGGTGTCGTCCAGGTACTTCTGGTACTCCCCCTCCATCTTGATGTATTGCTTGGCGCCTTCGGCGCGGAGACGCTTGTCGCGCTCAAGGTCATAGCGATCCTTCAGCGCCTGAGGGTCGAAGTCGAGTTGCAGTAGCTCTTGCAGACCGGTGAACTCGCTAGCGGCCACTGATATCACTCCTCTCTCGGACGCACTACCGAAGCCGGAGCGACATCGCCCCGGCTGACGATTGCGCACCGAGTACACACAGCTCGGCCGAAGCCTCCGGCTGTCCGACGATTCGTTGGGTGGGACCGATCGCTCCGACGGGACCTGGTGTTGCCACGAAAGGAGGGGCCACTTCAGCGCGACGTGGTCAGCCAGAGGTGCTCAAGACCGCGCAAGGCGGTGTGGGGTTTCCAGTCCGGGCGCTGGGTCATCCGGCACTCCGGGAGGAGGGGCAGCAGGTGGCGGAGGGCGATGGCGGCCTCGGCGCGTCCCAGCGAGGCGCCCAGACAGAAGTGGATCCCGTGGCCGAACGACAGATGCCGGCGGGTGTCGCGGGTGATGTCGAAGACTTCCGGGTCATCGCCCAGTGCCTCGTCGCGATTGGCCGCGCCGACGAGTACGAGGGCACGCGCGCCTGCCGGGACCGTGGTGCCGCCGACCGCCGCGTCCTTCAGCGCGATACGGGCCAGGAGTTGGACCGGAGGGTCGTAGCGGAGGGACTCCTCGATGCACTTGTCGATGAGGTCGGGGGCGGACTGCAGGGCGGCGAGCTGGGCGGGGTGGTTGAGCAGGGCGAGGACACACCCGCCGATGAGGCCGCGGGTGGTCTCGTAGCCGGCGATGAGCAGCAGCCGGCAGGTGATGATGATCTCGTGCTCGGTCAGGGTGCTGTTCTCGTCATGGACGTGAACGAGGGCGGAAACGAGGTCGTCGCCCGGCTCGATGCGCCGCTTGTGCAGCAGCGCCAGCAGGTATTCATGGAAGCCGTCCCGGGCCGCGCGCATCATGGGGCGGACCTCGGACGGTATGAGGAAGCGGAAGTCGGTACTGCGGGACAGTTGCTCGGCCCATGTCGCCAGCTTCGGCCGGTCGGCCTCCGGGATACCGAGCAGCTCACTGACCACCCGGACCGGCAGCGGACGCGCGAGCTGGTCGATGACGTCGAAGCGAGGGCCGAACTCGCCCACCAACTCGCTGGTGGTCGCCTCGATGCGCGGCATAAGTGCCCGGACACTCGCCGGGGTGAAAGCACGGGACACCAGGCGGCGGAGCCTCGTGTGGTCGGGCGGCTCCAGCCGGAACATGTTGCTGGCGTTGTCCTCATCGGTGGCGACGTCATTCGGCACGTGGCTGAAGGCCGGGTCGCTGAGGACCGCTGCGCAGTCCTGGTAACGGCTGAAGACGAACAGGTTCTCGCGCGGCCGGGCGACCGGCCGTTCGGAACGCCATTTCGCATAGGCCGGATAGGGATTTTCGACATGGTCGGGGCTGAAGAGGGCGGCGAGAGCCGGGCGCTCCTCCGGCCGCACGGCGAGCTCAGACATCCGCGTGTCCCCATCGCCTGTGTGGGCTCAAGGTCAGCCGGACGGGCAGGAGGCCATCGATCGGCGTGCTGGCCGGGGGCCGGGTGCGCCGTTGCCTGACACAGGGAGGTGATGTCACGGATGCCTCCGGAATCGGTAGGGGAAGACCTCTACTGGTGGGGCCGCTCGAACGTGACCGGAAGCGGCGGTCGCCGCAAGAGGATGCCGTGGACCTGGTCGACCAGTGCGTCCACGTCCGTCAGCGGCTCCTCCGGGCGGCGGTCCTGTCGCTCGGGGTACTGATGAGCGACAGGGAAGTCGGGCATGCCGCTCCACGTGCTGGCTTCGGCAGAATGACGCGCGATGTATGTGCGCCACCGGCACCCATCGCCAGGCAAGCCAGGCTTGAGCCTACAGGCGGCCCTCCCGGCCACGGCCTGTCGGACAGTTCCTCTGTTCCACTGCGTAGGCACAATCCGCCCACTGCCGGTGTACGGATTCCGGCCATCACCCAGTCGCGCTGGATGAGCTGACGGTCGGCCGGCCAGGTGAGAGCGGTGACACATGGGAGGCCATTGCCTCCCAGTGGGCGCGTGGTGGAACCGTGTTATTTCGGGTGGTGAGGCGCGGTGGCTACCTTCCGGTCATGAGGGACCGTAAGGCGTATGCGTTCAACAGGGCGCACGGTGACCCAGGCCCTGCCCCGGGCCCTCGCCCGTGTCCCGGACCGGTGACAGCTGGAAGTCGTCAGTTGGGGCTCACCGGCCGCAGGGCCCGTTCCCCGCAGTTGTCGGTGAAGTGCACGAGGAAGCGGGTCGTCGGCGAACCGGAGGATGGCATGGGCCTGATCGCGCAGGCGTTCCAAGGGGTCGCGGACGGTGGTGCACCGGGACTGTGGTCAGCGTCTCTGCCGACACCGGTTCGGGAATTCGGGTAGCGCAGTGGCGATGCTGCGAGCGGGAACCGGCTCACTTCTCTCTGAAACGCTGAACTTCTTTTCGCACGGGACGGACGGACATGCCAAGCGCTGAAGGATTTCCTGTGCGGGATGACATGATCGCAGTCATTGGCATGTCGTGCCGCCTGCCCAAGGCACCGGACATCGACGCCTTCTGGCAGCTTCTCCGCAGCGGTGGCGATGCGATCACGCGGGTGCCGGCGGACCGGGAGGAGATCGGTCGGTCGCGGGCGGGCGACGCCCTGCCCGGCATTTCCTTCGGCGGCTATCTGGAGAGCGTCGACCGGTTCGACGCCGAATTCTTCGGCATCTCCCCACGCGAAGCCACCGCCATGGATCCCCAGCAGCGGCTGGTGCTCGAACTGAGCTGGGAGGCGTTCGAGGACGCCGGCATCGTGCCGGGCAACGTCCGCGGTGACCGGATCGGCGTCTTCATCGGGGCGAACCGCGACGACTACGCCGCGCTGCTGCGTGGGCGTGGCACGGACGCGATAACGGCACACAGCAACACCGGCCTGCAGCGCGGCATGATCGCGAACCGGGTCTCCTACGTGCTCGGGCTGAGCGGTCCGAGCTTGACGGTGGACACGGCCCAGTCGTCCTCGCTGGTCGCCGTTCATCTGGCGTGCGAGAGCCTGCGCCGCGGGGAGTGCACCAGCGCGCTGGTCGGCGGGGTCAAGCTCAGCATCAGCCAGGAGACGGCGGCTGAGGAAGCGAAGTTCGGCGGCCTCTCGCCGGACGGGCGCTGCTTCACGTTCGACTCGCGCGCCAACGGTTACGCGCGCGGCGAGGGCGGCGGCGTGCTCGTCCTCAAGCCCCTGTCGAGCGCGTTGGCCGCCGGTGATCCCGTGTACTGCGTGATCCGCGGCAGCGCAGTCAACAGCGACGGCGCAAGCGACGGTCTGACCGTTCCGAGCGGCGCGGCACAGGAAGCGGTCATCAGGCGTGCCCACCAGCTCGCCGGCCTGCAGGCGGCGGACGTGCAGTACGTCGAACTGCACGGCACCGGGACCCGGGTCGGCGACCCGGTCGAGGCGGCGGCGCTCGGCGCCGCGCTGGGCCGGGACCGCGCTGAGCACGGCCCGCTGGTCGTCGGCTCGGTCAAGACGAACATCGGCCACCTCGAGTCAGCGGCGGGAATCGCCGGTTTCCTCAAGGTCGCGTTGGCCATCCGCGAGCGCGAGATCCCGGCCAGTCTGAACTTCCGTGAGCCGAACCCGCAGATTCCGGTCGACGAGCTGAACCTGCGGGTCCAGACCCGGACCACGCCCTGGCCGCAGGCCGACCGGCCGCTCATCGCCGGGGTCAGTTCCTTCGGGATGGGCGGCACCAACTGTCACGTGGTGGTCGGCGAGGCACCCGTCCTCGAACGGTCGGCGGCACCTGAGGCCGGGGTGGAGTCCGCCCCGGAGGTGGGGCCGGAGTCTGCGGGTGCGGTGGCGTGGGTGGTGTCGGCGCGGTCTGATGCGGCGTTGGTGGCGCAGGCGGGTCGGTTGGCGGAGTTTGTGGCGGCGCGTCCGGGGGTTGGGGTTCGGGATGTGGCGTTGTCGTTGGCGGTGACGCGGACGACGGGGTTCGCGCACCGGCTGGCGGTGGTCGGCCGGGACCGTGGCGAGTTGGTGGAGGGTTTGTCTGCGGTTGCTGCGGGTGAGGTTGCTGCGGGTGGGGTGGCGGCGGGTGTGGTGATGGGTGCTGGTGCTGGTGCTGGTGCTGGTGTGGGTGCGGGTGGTGGTGGGGTTGCGGTGGTGTTCTCGGGTCAGGGTTCTCAGGGTGTGGGGATGGGTTTGGGGTTGTATGGGGTA
>NZ_JBYIRL010000080.1:0-14946 GCF_057708125.1 Actinacidiphila sp. bgisy145 | reverse complement strand
GTACTGCCCTGACGCCGCCCGCGGCGGCCCCACCGCCTACTTCTTGCGGCGGCGACCGCCCTTGGCGGCCTTGCGGCGCTCCGCGCGGGTGCTGGCCGCCTCCTCGTCACCGGACGAGCCGGCGGAGCCACCGGAGACCGCGGCCTCCTCGAACTCGCCCTCCACGACGCCGCCCTCACCGTCGACCGACGGCGCGGAGAAGTGCAGCCGGTCGGCCCGCTTGGGCGCCTCCAGGCCCTTCGCACGGATCTCGGGCTGCTTGACCAGCGACGGCGGCGCGTCCTGCACCTCGTCCGCCACCGGCACCTCCTCGACCTGCTGCTCCACCTGGACCTCCAGGTTGAACAGGTAGCCGACGGACTCCTCCTTGATGCCGTCCATCATCGCGGTGAACATGTCGAAGCCCTCGCGCTGGTACTCCACCAGCGGGTCGCGCTGCGCCATGGCGCGCAGCCCGATGCCCTCCTGGAGGTAGTCCATCTCGTAGAGGTGCTCACGCCACTTGCGGTCCAGCACCGACAGCACCACGCGCCGCTCCAGCTCACGCATGATGTCCTCGGTGAGCTGCTTCTCCCGCTCGGTGTACTGCTCGTGGATGTCGTCCTTGACGGACTCGGCGATGAACTCGGCGGTGATGCCCGCACGGTCGCCGGCCGCCTCCTCCAGCTCGTCCACGGTGACCTTCACCGGGTAGAGCTGCTTGAAGGCGCCCCACAGCCGGTCCAGGTCCCAGTCCTCGGCGAAGCCCTCGCGCGTCTCGGCGTCGATGTACGCGTCGATGGTGTCGTCCATGAAGTGCTGGACCTGCTCCTGCAGGTCCTCGCCCTCCAGGACGCGGCGGCGCTCGCCGTAGATCACCTCGCGCTGGCGGTTGAGCACCTCGTCGTACTTCAGGACGTTCTTGCGGATCTCGAAGTTCTGCTGCTCGACCTGCGACTGGGCGGACGCGATGGCCCGGGTGACCATCTTGTTCTCGATCGGCACGTCGTCGGGCACATTGGCCATCGACATCACGCGCTCGACCATCTGCGCCTTGAACAGCCGCATCAGGTCGTCGCCGAGCGACAGGTAGAACCGGGACTCGCCCGGGTCGCCCTGACGGCCGGAGCGCCCGCGCAGCTGGTTGTCGATACGGCGCGACTCATGCCGCTCGGTGCCCAGCACATAGAGCCCGCCGAGGTCCTTGACCTCCTCGAACTCGGCCTTGACCGCCTCCTCGGCGCGCTCCAGCGCCTCCGGCAGGGCCGCGGCCCACTCCTCGACGTGCTCGACCGGGTCCAGGCCGCGCTGGCGCAGCTCCGCCTCGGCCAGGTCGTCGGGGTTGCCGCCGAGCTTGATGTCGGTGCCGCGGCCGGCCATGTTGGTGGCCACGGTGACCGCGCCCTTGCGCCCGGCCTGGGCGACGATCGTCGCCTCCCGGTCGTGCTGCTTGGCGTTGAGCACCTCGTGCGGGATGCCGCGCTTGGACAGCTGCGCGGAAAGGTACTCGGACTTCTCGACGGAGACGGTGCCGACCAGCACCGGCTGGCCCTTCTCGTGCTTCTCGACGATGTCCTCCACGACGGCGGCGAACTTCGCCTCCTCCGTGCGGTAGATCAGGTCCGGCTTGTCGTCGCGCTGCACCGGGCGGTGGGTCGGGATCGGCACGACGCCCAGCTTGTAGATCTGGTGGAACTCGGCGGCCTCGGTCATCGCCGTACCGGTCATGCCGCTCAGCTTGTCGTACAGGCGGAAGAAGTTCTGGAGGGTGATCGTGGCGAGCGTCTGGTTCTCGTCCTTGATGTCCACCCCTTCCTTCGCCTCGATCGCCTGGTGCATGCCCTCGTTGTAGCGGCGGCCGGCGAGGATACGGCCGGTGTGCTCGTCGACGATCATGACCTCGCCGTCGATGACGACGTAGTCCTTGTCGTTCTTGTATAGCTCCTTGGCCTTGATGGCGTTGTTCAGGTAGCCGACGAGGGGGGTGTTCACCGACTCGTAGAGGTTGTCGATGCCCAGCCAGTCCTCGACCTTGCCGACCCCGGACTCGTGGATGGCGACGGTGCGCTTCTTCTCGTCCACGTCGTAGTCGCCGGTCTCCTCCTTGCCGAGGCTGCCGGCCTCGCCGCGGTTGAGCCTGCGCACCAGCCGGGCGAAGTCGCTGTACCACTTCGTGGCCTGGTCGGCCGGGCCGGAGATGATCAGCGGGGTACGGGCCTCGTCCACCAGGATCGAGTCGACCTCGTCGACGATCGCGAAGTTGTGGCCGCGCTGGACCAGTTCCTCCTTCGACCAGGCCATGTTGTCGCGCAGGTAGTCGAAGCCGAACTCGTTGTTGGTGCCGTAGGTGATGTCGCAGCTGTACTGCTCGCGGCGCTCCGCCGGCGTCATGTTCGCCAGGATGCAGCCCACGTTCAGGCCGAGGAACTTGTGCACCCGGCCCATCCACTCCGAGTCGCGCTCGGCCAGGTAGTCGTTGACCGTGATCAGGTGGACGCCCTTGCCGGAGATCGCGTTGAGGTACGCGGGCAGGGTGCCGACCAGGGTCTTGCCCTCACCGGTGCGCATCTCGGCGACGTAACCGAGGTGCAGGGCCGCGCCGCCCATGATCTGCACGTCGTAGTGGCGCTGGCCGAGTACGCGCTTGGCCGCCTCCCGCACCGCGGCGAACGCCTCGGGCATCAGGTCGTCCAGCGACTCCCCGTCCTCGTGGCGCTGCTTGAATTCGTCGGTCAGTGCCCGCAACTCGGCGTCGGTGAGCTCGACGAAGTCCTCTTCGATGGAATTGACCTGGTCCGCGATGCGGTGCAGCTTGCGCAGGATCTTGCCTTCACCTGCACGCATGATCTTGCTGATGACGGACACGTAGGCTGACTCCTTGCCGGTCGGGCCGGGCGCGAATTCCCGCGCGGGGCACAGCGCGGGTCCTGGTCTGCCTGGCCCTGCTGCAACGGCCATCGTAAGCGAGGACACCAGCGGGCCGGGAGGCCCGGCGGCGGCAAAACGGTTTTCCCCCGGTCCCGGGCGTCCGCGATACTCGGCCGCAGTCCTCCCGCCGCCCGATATGCGGCCGTACGCGGTGCCCGGCCCCG
The DNA here is from genome assembly GCF_057708125.1 of Actinacidiphila sp. bgisy145. NCBI lineage: Bacteria > Bacillati > Actinomycetota > Actinomycetes > Kitasatosporales > Streptomycetaceae > Actinacidiphila > Actinacidiphila sp. bgisy145. The sequence goes on along the minus strand of NZ_JBYIRL010000080.1, from coordinate 11,875 downwards.
CGCCGGAAAGCCCGCAGGAAAGGTGCGCACGCCCGTATGGAAACACCTGTTCTCACCACAAAGCGGCTCGTGCTGCGCGCACTGGAGCCCCGTGACGGCGACGCCCTGTACGCCGCCTGTCAGGACCCTGAGATCTCCCGGTGGACAACCGTTCCCGCTCCGTATCCGCGCGGGCACGCCGACCACTTCATCGACGTGGTGTGCGCGGACGGCTGGCGCGACGACACCATGTACAACTTCGGCGTCTTCACACGGGACGACGGCACCCTGGTCAGCTCGATGGGCCTGGTACGCCTCCAGCGCCTGGCCGCCCCGCAGCGCACGGCCGAACTGGGCTACTGGACGGCCCGGGACCAGCGCGGCAAGGGCTACACCGTGGAGGCGGCACGGGCGGTGTGCTCCTGGGCGTTCGAGGCCCTGGGCGTCGAACGCGTGGAGTGGTTCGCCGAGGCCGGCAACGAGGCGTCCCGCGCGGTCGCGCTGAAGCTGGGCTTCGTGATAGAGGGCACCGTACGGGCCATGGTCGTCCGCGACGGCACCCGGCGCGACGCCTGGAGCGGCTCGCTGCTCCCCTCGGACTGGTCCCTCCCCTCCCAGGCGCAGTACCTGCCGTACGGCGGCTGACGGCGGCCAGCGGCTGACGGCGGCGGCTGACAGCAGGTGGCGACAGTGCGGCGGCGCCGCGGAACGAAGTCGCCGGAACGAGTGAACCCGCCGGCCGCGGCCGACTGTCAGTGCCCGGTTCTACGCTGGCCGTCATGACTCTCCTGCCGTCGCCCGAGTACACGCTGTCCGCCGACGAAGCCCGCAGGATCGCCCTTCGGGCGCAGGACTTCCTGGGTGCGCCGGACCGGCGGGCGGGCACCCGGGGCGTGCTGCGGTCGCTCGGCGCGGTCCAGCTCGACACCATCTCGGTGCTCGCCCGGTCGCACGAGCTGATCCCGTACGCCCGCCTGGGCGCGGTCGGCCGCGACACGGTGGAGGCGGCGTACTGGTCCGACGGCCACGCCTTCGAGTACTGGTCGCACGCCGCCTGCATCCTGCCGATCGAGGAGTGGCCGCACTTCGCCTTCCGGCGGCGCGCCCGCCGGGCCCGTGGCCACCGCTGGCACGTCCTGGAGGACGCCGAGCGCTCCTGCGCGGCCGTGCTGGACCGGCTGAAGGTCGACGGCCCGCTGACCTCCACCGACCTGGGCGGCGCGAAGAACGGCGGCCCGTGGTGGGACTGGTCCGAGACGAAGATCGCCGTGGAGTGGCTGCTCGACACCGGCGAGGTGGTCTGCACGCAGCGCCGCGGCTGGAAGCGCGTCTACGACCTGGCCGAGCGCGCCGTCCCGGACACCCTGCTGCACGACGACCTCGACGACACCGAGTGCGTACGGCGCCTGGTCGCGCAGGCGGGCGCGGCCATGGGGGTCGCCACCCGGGCGGACCTGGCCGACTACCACCGCCTCAAGGGCGAGCAGGTCGCGGCGGTGCTGGACGCCACCGGGCTGATCCCGGTCGAGGTCGAGGGCTGGGGCAAGCCAGCCTGGGCCGACCCGGCCGCGCTCGCCACCGCGCCGCGCGGCCGGCACCGCACCACGCTGCTGTCGCCCTTCGACTCCCTGATCTGGGACCGCCCCCGCACCGAGCGGATCTTCGGCTTCACCCACCGCCTGGAGGCGTACACCCCGAAGCCGAAGCGGGTCCACGGCTACTTCGCGATGCCCCTGCTGGCCGGCGGACGGCTGGTGGGCCGGGTCGACCCCGCGCGGGAAGGCAGGACCCTGGTCGCCCGGCAGATCACCCTCGACGGCCCCAAGGCCGTCCAGCCCGCGGCCGACGCCCTCACCGAGGCCGCCGGCTGGGTCGGCTGCACCCAGGTCCGGGCCGAACGCGTCCTGCCCGAGTCGCTGCGCGCGCCCCTGACCGCCGCCCTCGCCCACACCACCGGCTGAGGGCCGGGGCGGGGCCGGGAACTAGCGGATCTCCAGGATCTTCTCCCGCATCGCGTAGACCACGGCCTCCATGCGGGAGTGGAGCTGGAGCTTCTCCAGGATGTTGCGGACGTGGTTCTTCACCGTGTTCTCGCTGATGAACAGTTCCTTGGCGATGTCTCGGTTGTTCAAGCCGGTGGCCACCAGCTTGAGCACCTCCAGCTCGCGGTCGGTGAGCTTGGGCGCCGGCACCAAGCGCTTCTCGTCCGTCCGCTGGATCATCGACTTGAACTCGGTCAGCAACTTCGACGCCATCGACGGGCTGATCTGCGACTGGCCGTCGGCGACCGCCCTGATCGCGGTCGCCACCTCGTCGGTGGAGATCTCCTTGAGCAGGTAGCCCGTCGCGCCGGCCTTGATCGCCTCGTAGAGGTCGGCTTCCTCATCGCTTATCGTCAACATGATGATCTTGGCGCTGGGCGCGACTTCCTTGATCGAGGTGCACGCCTCGATCCCCCCGCGCCGCGGCATCCTGACGTCCATCAGCACGATGTCCGGCAGCAGGTCGGCGGCCTTTTCCACGGCCTCGGCGCCGTCCCCGGCCTCCCCGATGACCTGGATGTCCTCCTCCTGCGCGAGCACGATCTCCAGGCCCCGCCGGAACAGCGCGTGGTCGTCGACGACGAGAACCCGAATCGGCTCCGCACGCGGCGGACCGGACTGTTCCCCGTACAGCACCGGGCGCCCTTCACCGGGCGCCCCGTGCTCGAAGTCCGGCATCAATTCCTCCCCCTCAGACCAGAGTTGACCACTGGTCCAGCATTTCACGTCCTGGCGCGCCGACGCCCCCGGCGCGAAGCCGGGGGCATGCGGCGCTCCTTTTCCCACGGACCCCAACGGGTCCGGCCGAAAGCTCAGGCGCCGTGGTTGAGCGCGTCACCGGCGCCCGCCGGCGATCCGGCCCCCGACTCGTCCGTGTTGAGGTGGATCACGCCGTAGTCATAGCCCTGCCGCCGGTAGACCACGCTCGGCTGCTTGGACTCGCTGTCGACGAACAGATAGAAGTCGTGCCCGACCAACTCCATCTCGTAGAGCGCCTGGTCCAGGGCCATGGGCGCCGCGGCGTGGGTCTTCTCCCGGACCACGAGCGGACCCTCGCCGTGGACCTCCAGCGACGCGACCATGGTGGTGGTCGCCGCGCCGTCGGCCTCCTGGTCGGCCACGAGCGTGCCGTCCCCGTTGATCCGAGCGGCGCCCGGCACCGTGTCACCCACTTCGGCGGCCGGAATACGGCCGTTGCCCCGGCGGGTGTGCCGCTTGCTGGCGGCCTTCCGCAGCCGCGCCTCCAGCTTCGTCACCGCCACGTCCAGCGCGGCGTACGGGTCCGCTGCCGCTGCTTCCGCGCGCACCACGGGCCCGCGGGTGTTCAGCGTGATCTCCACCCGGTCGCTGTGCTCCGCCTGGCGGGGGTTGAGCTCCTTGGACACCTCGACGTCGAGGCTGATCACCTTGCCGTCGAGCTTCTGGATCTTGTCCAGTTTCTCGGCCACGTGCTTCCGGAACCTCTCGGGCACCTCGGTCTTGCGGCCTTTGACGACGATGTCCACGCAGAACTCCGTTCCGGACCGCCCCCGTGACCAGGGGCAATCCCTCTCCCTGAGGCCGGCGCGGGTGCCAGTCCCGGCCGGCGCTGCGTTAGCTGCCGCTTCGCCGTCCGGGCAGTTCCGGATACCGCGAAGCTGCGGCTTTCACCTCCTCCTGCCCCACCGGGAAGATCAACACCCCCGGTGTTCGCTTCCTTCTCCCCCGAACATAGTCCCGGAGTGCGCTCCTCGGCATCCTCAGCACGGCCATACCTCCGTTCGGGTGAATATCAAGGGCAACCACCTGCGCCGATGCGTAAATCAGTCGTTCGGAGAATCGTGCGGTCCGGCAACCACGGCGGCACCCACGACCCGGCCGCCGGCCGCGGCCAGCGCCCCCGCGGCCACCGCGAGTGACGCGCCGGTCGTCATGAGGTCGTCGACCAGCACCAAGGGAGCCGCGGCCAGCAGCGGCACGGCACTTCCCACGGCCGCTATCGCGCCCGACAGGTTCGCCAACCTCCCGTCCGCACCCAGTTCGGCCTGGTCGGCCACCGGCCTCCGCTGCCGGAGCACGGCAGCCGCCCGAGCCGGCACGCCCCGCCGCCGCAGCTCCCGGGCCGCCGCGCGGGCGATCCGGGCCGTGGCGTCGTGTCCCCGCTGGGCGACCGCGCGGCGGGCCGAGGGCACAGGCACCACAAGCAGCAGCGGCAGGGGCCTTGGCGCCGACCACGGTGCCGCCGGTACCAGTGGCCCGGCGGCGTCCCGCAGGGCGGTACGGGGCGCCTCCAGGCCGCTGGCGGCCGGTCGCGGGCCGGAGCGGGACCCGTGACCGGAGTCGGCTGCCGATGGAACCCGTCCGGGCGGATTCCAGCGGTGGCCGACCGCATGCGGGGCGGCGGCGCCGGGCAGGGCGCCGGTGGCAGCGGTCGCCCGGACGACCGCTCCCGCCAGCGCCGCACCCAGCGGCCGAGCGAGGCCCAGGGCGCCCCGCTCCTTGTGCGCGAGGACGACGGCCCGCACCTCGTCCCCGTACCTGCCGGCCGCGTAGACCGGCGGCAGCCCTGGTGGTTCGGGTGACGGACGCACGCGCTGTGCCGTGGCCGCTCCGCCCAGCAACCCCTGGCACCGCCCGCACAGCTCCGTCCGCGGACTCCCGCAGCCCGCGCAGTCCACCGGGAGGACCAACCCGGCGATCTCCCTCCACCAGCCCCGCATGACTCAACTCTGCGCCCTGCGGCACGCCCGCGGCCAGTCACTCGTTCGTGGCTGTGGACAACTGATCGCGCAGGTCAGCCGGGGTAGACGGGGTCGCTGCCCTTCGGTGAGACCTGCTTCCAGTTCGCATCCGTCGGCAGCTCGTAGACCCTGCCGTTGTACGAGGCCAGCAGCGGCGACGCGGCGTTCTCCGAGGACGCGACGGACGTGGCCTCGCTGACGCCCTGGAGCGCGGACCCGGCCGAGCCGTCCGAGCTGATGTACTCGATCTGCTGGGCACCGCCCGGCTCGGTGTCGAGCACCACGAGCTTGCTGGCACCCGCCCACGACACGGATGTCATGTTCTCCCCCGACGGCGTCAGGGGCCGCAGGCTGTTCACCGCGAACTGCGGGTGCTGCGTGGTGCCCTCACGGACGATCCGGCCGAGCATCAGGCGGGTCTGGCTGCCCTGCTGCACCACCAGGGCGATCCGCACCCCGTCCGAGGCCACCCGGAGCGACTGAATACGCCCGTCGAGATCGGGCACGGGCACCTCGATCGGTGTGCCGGTGCCATGGGGCAGCACCAGCAGCTTCGGCGAGTCGGGGTCGCGGTCGGCCACCCACAGGTCGTCGAACCCGTCCCAACTCGGCGCGCTCAGCCCATCCTTGACGTTGCTGGTCACCACCGCCTTGCCGAAGGCCTGCCCGGTGACCAGCGAACCGACCACCAGATCGCGGCCCTCGGAGCGCACCCCCGCGGCCACCTCCTGGTCACGGCGTACCGCCACCGAGTCCAGATACGCCTTGCTGGAGCCGAACGGCCCCGGCACCGGAGTCGCCTTCGGGGTGCTGCCCTTGCCGTCGTCGGTCAACTCCAGCAGCCGGTGCTGACTGTCCGCCTCGATGAAGTACGGCCGCGGGCTGGAACCGACCAGGTTCTCCGGGCCATAGCCGAGCGCCTCACTGCTGTGCAGCACACACGCGGTGGACCCGTCCGCGTGGTCCACCTCGGCCGACGCCAACTGGGCGGACGCCTGCGCCTGGACGGTCGCGAACAGCTGCGCGGCCAGTTGCGTGCAGCGCTGCCCGTGCAGTTTGTCGGCGGCGCTGCCCAGCCGGACCTGGAGCCGCTGCGAGTCGTCCACCGAGACCCCGTGATCAGGTCCCTTGTCCTCCAGCCGCGTCCCGGCCGGCGTCGCCGTCGTCACCACATGGGACAGCCAGTCGGTGGGCCCGCCCAGCAGCGCCGAGACGGTCGACACCAGCGGGTCGTTCTGGATGCGCAGATACACCGGGTCGGCCACCAGCGTCGCGTTGCTGCTCCCGCCCGCCGGGTGCTCGTCCGGTCCGAGCCGCGCGAAGTAGTACATGTTCACGGAGTGGTATATCCGCTGGAAGTCCAGGTCAGACAGGACCAGGCCGTTCGCGAGGCCGTCGATCCGCCACTGGTTGTCCTCCTTCACCAGGTGGAACGACGTGCTGAACGTGCCGTGGTCCGGCTCGTAGGCGTGCTTGGCGTCCACCACCGCCGACTTCGTCGCCGACAGCGTGACCGTGGTGTAGCCCTCCTTGCGGCCGGTGCCGCCCACCTCGCGCGGGGCAAGCTCGCCGGAGAACACCGTGATCCCGGTGTCCGGCTTCCAGCGCTTCTTCTCCTGCTTCGACAGGTAGCTCTTGGCGGTGACGAAGTCCGACTCGCTGCTGGTGGTCGCCTCCAGGAAGCCGTTGACGATGTCGGACGCGCTCTCACCCGGGCTCGGCCCGATGCCGAAGACCCGCACCTGCGAGTCCGAGTCCGCGCGCTGGCCCTCGCTGACCTTGCGCACCTCGCCGCTGCTGGGCATCGAGGCACAGCCGGCCAGCAGCAGCACGGCGAACAACGGCAGCAGCGCGTGCCGCACCAGCCGAAGGTGGCCGCCCCCCTTCGCACCCATCAGACGTCGTCCTCCCGCGTGTTGTCCCTACGCTCCACCACCCGTGCCCCACTGCCCGGGAGCGCCGCCGGGTCCGCCGTCGGCGGCCGGGACGGCGCCTTCGGCACCAGCGGCATGGACGGCAGCTGCGGCCCGCGCGCACCGGCCTGGCGCAGCGCCGCGTCGCCGGAGGCAGCGCCGGGCGCTCCGGTCCGGGGCACCGGCACCCCGGGCCTGGCCGACAGCCCCGCGGAGTTCAGCCCGCGGTTGCGGCGCGAGTCGTCCGGTTCCAAGGGGATCGGCGAACCGCGCAGGCTGTCCCCCGCGGTGCGCGGAAGCGTCATACGGAACTGCGAACCGCCACCCGGCTCGCCCCACGCTTGGAGCCAGCCGCCGTGCAGCCGGGCGTCCTCCACCGCGATGGACAGGCCCAGCCCGGTGCCGCCGGTGGTACGCGCACGCGCCGGATCGGCCCGCCAGAAGCGGTTGAAGACCCGGGTCGCCTCACCCGGCTTCAGGCCCACGCCGTAGTCCCGCACCGCCACCGCGACGGCACCGTCGGCCGTCGCCAACCGCACCACCACGTCACGGCCCTCGCCGTGCTCGATCGCGTTGACCACCAGGTTGCGCAGCACACGCTCCACCCGGCGGGCGTCGGCCTCCGCTATCACCGGCTGCGTGTCACCCCGGACGATCACCCGGGTGCCCTTGCGCTCGGCCAGCGGCTCGGCCGCGTCGACGACCTGGCGCACCACGTCCCGCAGGTCTATCGGCTCGGCGGCGAGATCCGCGGCCCCGGCGTCGAATCTGCTGATCTCCAGCAGGTCCGACAGCAGCGACTCGAAGCGGTCCAACTGGTTCTGCAGCAACTCGGCGGAGCGGGCCGTGACCGGGTCGAAGTCCGTCCGGGCGTCGTGGATCACGTCGGCGGCCATCCGCACCGTCGTCAGCGGCGTCCGCAGCTCGTGCGACACGTCGGAGACGAAGCGGCGCTGCATCCGCGACAGCTCCTCCAGCTGCTGGATCTTGACCTGGAGGTTCTGCGCCATCTTGTTGAAGGACTCGCCGAGCCGGGCGATGTCGTCCTCCCCCGTGACCTGCATCCGCTCCTGGAGCCGCCCGGCCGCCAACCGCTCGGCGATCCCGGCCGCCATCCGCACCGGCGTGACCACCTGCCGCGTCACCAGCCAGGCGATCGCACCGAGCAGCACCACGACGAATATGCCCGCGGTCGCCAGCGTCCCCTTGACCAGCCCGAGGGTCTTCTCCTCCTGGTCGAACGGGAACAGGTAATACAGCTGGTAGGTGCTTCCGTTGATGTCCGTCAGCCGCTTGCCGACGGCGAGCGCCGGACGCGGCTTGTGACCGTCGTCGGTCTTGACCATCGTGTACTGCTTGAGCGCGCCGGGATGACTCTGCACCGCGTCGCTCAACGACTTCGGAATGCTCTCCTCCGGCAGGATGCTGCCGGAACCGCGCGGCCCGCGCACACTGCCGGGGCTGCCCCCGGCGAAGGGCGGGTCGTCGCCCCGCCCGGGACTGAGCGCGACGATCCAGTACACGCCCTTGCCGCCGCTGGCGAACTGCTCGACCAGGCTGTTCAGCCACGTACCCGAATCGACGCGCCCCTGGGTGGAGCCCGAACCGGACGACTGCTGGGTCTGGCTGCCCTTGTCCGCCATGTCCTGCGCGATGGAGAAGCCACCGGTCGCCTGATTGGTGGCCGCCTTCTCCTTCGCGTCCAGCAGGCCGTTCTGCACCTGCCCGATGACCACGAAGCCGAGCAGCAGCACCACGCCCACCGACATCAGCAACGTGAAAGCGACCACGCGCAGCTGAAGATTGCGCCGCCACAGCCGGACCGCCGGCTGCACCGGACGCCGCGCCCAGCGCACGAACGACCGGATCACCGGCAGCAGCCCCTGCATGGGGTCTGCCAGCCGGCTCTCCAGACGCTCACGCTCATACGACGCCCACATGTCAGCCAGGTCCCGCCTTGTAGCCGACACCGCGGACGGTCACGACGATCTCCGGGCGCTCGGGGTCCTGCTCCACCTTCGACCGCAGCCGCTGCACGTGCACATTCACCAGACGCGTGTCAGCGGCGTGGCGGTAGCCCCAGACCTGCTCCAGCAGCACCTCACGCGTGAAGACCTGCCACGGCTTGCGGGCCAACGCGACCAGCAGATCGAACTCCAACGGCGTCAGCGCGATCGGCTGGCCGCCGCGCTTCACCGAGTGTCCGGCGACATCGATCAGCAGGTCGCCGATCGCAAGCTGCTCAGGAGTCGGCTCCTCGGCACGGCGCAACCGCGCCCGCACCCGCGCCACCAGCTCCTTGGGCTTGAACGGCTTGATCACGTAGTCGTCCGCCCCGGATTCCAGGCCGACCACCACATCCACCGTGTCGCTCTTCGCGGTGAGCATCACGATCGGCACGCCGGACTCCGCGCGGATCTGCCGGCACACATCAATGCCGTCCCTGCCGGGCAGCATCAGATCCAGGAGCACCAGATCCGGCTTGGCCTCCCGGAAAGCAGCGAGAGCCTTGTCGCCGTCAGCGCAGAACGACGGCTCGAAACCCTCTCCGCGCAGCACGATGCCAAGCATCTCTGACAGCGCGGTGTCGTCATCGACGACCAGGACTCGTCCCTTCATACCGACCATCATCCCATTTGCATATCGATACCGGTGACCTTTGGTGATCGAGGTCACGCTACGCAACCATTCTCCACGGTTGCGCGCAGTTGCGCTGTCCCCCTGTGACAGCCTGTGGACAACTTGCGCCACGGCTGTGCGGCGACCCTACCGGCAGACGGCCGCCAGCGTCTCGGCCGTCACCGGCGAGACCACTCCGTTCTCCGTCACGATCGCCGTGATCAGCTCCGGCGGTGTCACGTCGAACGCCGGGTTGTACGCCTGGGTACCCAGCGGGGAGGGCGCGAGGTCGGTCACTTCCGCGCCGGACCGCTGCTCGACCTCGATCGACGCGCCGTCCGGCGTCTCCAGGTCGATCGTCGTCGTCGGCGCCACCACGATGAACGGCACATGGTGGTAGCGCGCCAGCACCGACAGCGGATAGGTACCCACCTTGTTCGCCGTCGCCCCGTCCGCCGCTATCCGGTCCGCGCCCACCAGCACCGCGTCGACCTCGCCGGCGGTGAAGAGCGAACCCGCCGCATTGTCGGTGAGCAGGGTGTACGGCGCCCCGGCCCGCGCCGCCTCGTAGGCGGTCAACCGCGCACCCTGGAGCAGCGGCCGCGTCTCGTCGACCCACAGCCGCCGCAGCTCGCCGGCCCGGTGCGCGGCCAGCACCACACCGAGCGCGGTGCCCTGCCCACCCGACACCAAAGCGCCCGTGTTGCAGTGGGTCAGCACCCGGTACCCCCCGCCGGGCAGCAACTTCGCCAGCAGCTGCATGCCGTGCCCTGCCATGGCGGCGCTCGCCTCCGCGTCCTCCGCGTGCAGCGCCCGCGCCTCGGCCAGGGCGGCAGCCGCCGCATGCGCCGGGTCGGCCCTCCGGTACGCCGCGAGCGCCCGCCGCACTCCATACCCCAGATTGACCGCGGTCGGACGTGCCTGCGCGAGCAGTTCGGCCGCGTCCTCCACGTCATAGCCGCGCGCGGCCGCCAACGCGACACCGTACGCGCCCGCCAAGCCCAGCACAGGCGCTCCGCGCACAGCGAGGGAGCGGATCGCGGCCACCAGTCCCTGCACGTCCGTGCAGGCCAACTCCACTTCCTCCTGCGGGAGTCGGGTCTGGTCGAGGAGTATCAGCACCGGTCCCTCAGGCGGCTCCTCCCACCGCAACGCCGGAATAAAGCCGTTCTCAGGTCGCGTGATGTGATCACCCATGTCGCTCAGTGTGCCCTGTCAGATCGCGCCCACGTCAGCCCATGGCACGATGGCAGTTTGAACCAGCCGAGCAACACGAAGAGGTGCAGCCCCCGATGACCAACTCTCCGGGCCCCACGACGCCCGGACCCTCCGACTCCCCCGAGCCGGACGGCGGCACCCCTCCCGACCCCGCCCCGTCTCCCGGCTGGTCGACGCAACAGCCGCCGGCCGACACCTCCGGATGGGCCCGCTGGACGCCACCGCAAGGAGAGCGCGCTCCGCGGGCCCCGTCTCAGGGCGGACCGCGCTGGGGCGCACCCCCCTCACGCAACGGAACACAGCAGCCTCCCAACGGGTGGCAGCAGCAAGGTCCTTGGAACCGCCCAGCCGCACCCCAGCCCGGTGTCATCCCGCTGCGGCCCCTCGACATCGGCGAGATCATCGGCGGGTCCGTCACAACGCTCCGGCGCCACTGGCGAGCCATCCTCGGCATCACCCTGACCGTCGCGGTCATCACCCAGGCCATCGCCGTCGTGGTCCAGGGCCTCTTCACCGACGACACCAGCCTCAAGAAGCTCGAGGACAGCGACAACCCGAGCGCGCACGACATCCTGCACGCCTTGCGGGACGCCTATGCCGGCCTCGGGCTCACCGTGGTCGTCGCCGCGCTCGGTGTACTCACCGCAACGGCCATGCTGGCTCTGGTCACCAGCCGCGCGGTCCTGGGCCGCCCGGTGACGGTCGGCGAGGCATGGTGGGAGGCCCGGGCACGGGCCGGACGGCTCGTGGGTCTGTCGCTCCTGCTCGTCCTCCTCTATATCGCGGTGCTGGCCGTCGGCATCCTGCCGGGCATTCTCGTCGCCGCGGCCGGCGCTTCGGACGGCGGCGCCGCCCTCGCCGTCCTCGGCGCCTGCGCCAGCTTGGTGGTGCTGGTCTGGCTCTGGATTCTGCTGATCCTCTCCCCGACAGCCCTCATGCTGGAGAACCAGAGCGTCGTGGGCGCGATCAAGCGGTCCGCGAAACTCGTCAGGGGCGCCTGGTGGCGCGTCCTCGGGATCGAGCTGCTGACGGTTCTGATCACCTACATCGCTTCGGCCATCATCGATCTGCCGTTCACAGCGCTGTCCTCTTCCGCCACGAACGAGTCCTTCTCGTCCTTCTACAACTCCGGCAGCACGCCGGGGTGGACTTTCCTCATCGTCAACGGCATCGGCGCTGTCATCGGCTCCACGCTCACCCTGCCGATCAGCTCCGGCACGGTGACGCTGCTCTATATCGACCAGCGCATCCGCCGTGAGTCGCTGGACATCGAACTGGCACAGGCTGCCGAGAAGTGAGCGTGCCCAGCCGCAAGGCTGGGCACCTCCGAAGGCCAACACAAAAAGCCTCGGCCCCCGGTCGAAACTGGGGGCCGAGGCTGAAT
>NZ_JBYIRL010000079.1:0-15297 GCF_057708125.1 Actinacidiphila sp. bgisy145 | reverse complement strand
GGGGACCTTCTTGCCGATCGCGGAGAGGAAGTCCGTGGGGCTGTCGTTGAGGAACTGGATCGAACCGGACTCCAGCGCGGAGGTGCCGGTGGCCGCGGTCGTCGTCACGTACTTCACCTTCAGCTTCTGCTTGCTGAAGTAGCCGTTGGCCTCCGCGACCCGGATCGGCATGTCGAAGATGTTGCCCGCGACGCCGACGGTGACCGTGGTCGTGCCGTCCGCGTTCTTGCCGGAGCCGCTGCCGCCGCACGCGGTCAGCGCCACCGCGCACAGCGCGACGGCGCTGCCCGCCGCGAGGAGCCGGGCCCCGGAGCGGTGGTGGTGCGGCGCGCTGGTGTGCCGCGCGCCCGCGGCGGCTCTCGTGTCGCGCGCGGGTGTCTCGTCGTGGTTCATTCGGGACTCCTGTCACCGTGGGTGGTCTGGGGGAGAAGCGGCGCCCGCGCCGCGCCGGCGCCGCTTCACGTGGTGGGCCGGCCGCTACCCGAGGACGAGTGCGTGCCGGGCGGTGGCGACGTGGTGGCGCATCGCCGCGGTGGCCGCGTCGGGGTTCCGGGTCACGATGCCGAGGAGGATCGCCTGGTGCTCCTCGAACGACCCGGTCCTGGGGTGCTGGGCTGCGACGTTGCGGTACTGGCGCATCACCAGCGGGTAGAGCAGGGTGTCGCAGGCCCGGGACAGCGTCGCCTGGTGGGCGGCCGCCTTCACCTGCTGGTGGAAGCGCCGGTTGCCCTGCGAGTAGGCCGCCTGGTCGCCGCGGGAGCGGGAGTCGGCCATCTCCGCCAGCGTGGCGCGCAGTTCCCGGATCTCCTCCTCCGTGGCGCGCTCGGCGGCACGCCCGGCGAGCGCGGACTCGATGGTCTCGCGCGCCTCCAGGATGTCCTTGGCCTCCTCGGGTGAGAAGATCCGGGTCCGGACACCGCGGTTGACCTCGCTGGTGAGGTACCCCTCCTGCGCCAGGCGGACCAGCACGGCCCGCATGGTCCCCCGCGAGACGTCGCACATCCTGGTCAGGTCGGCTTCCGTCAGTCGCGTGTTGGGCTCGATGCTGCCGGACAGCAGCAGCGAGCGCAGTTCGTCGTACGCCTGGCTGTACCGGGTCGCGGATGCCCTGGTGTCGTGGGTGATGCCGTTGTCGCTCTGCATCGTGATTCGCCTAGGGGTCTCGAAGGGAGGGCGCCGTCCGGGGCCGGCCGCGCGGCCGGCCGGACGCCGCCGCGCGGGCCGGGTGTCAGTCCCCGACCACGCCGAGGCCGGGGTACAGGCGGCGGGCCGTCCCGGCGAAGATCTCCGCCCGGTCCTGCTCGGGCAGGCCCGCCAGCACCGTCTCGGCCAGCTCGCGCAGTTCGGGCAGCGACTGCTCGGCGGCCGGGAGGTTGGAGCCCCAGGCGATCCGGCCGGCGCCGAAGGAGTCCAGCACCGGGGTGAGGAAGCCGGCGGCCTTGTCGCCGGCGTCGTGGAGCCGTTCGAGGTTGCGGTGGGTCAGCTTCAGGTGCAGCCCGGGGTTCTTCGCCAGCGCGGCCACCTCCCGGCCGGCCTCCTCGGGCGAGTCCGCGATGTCGGGGTAGCCCATGTGGTCCAGCAGCACCCGCACCCCGGGGAAGCGCACCAGCACCGAGATCAGGTGCTTGGTGGCCGGCCCCAGCCGCATCTGGAGGCAGACGGTGACGCCCAGCTCCTCCGCCGACCGCCAGAAGTCGTACGTCTCCGGCGTCGCGAACCACTGGCCCTGCTCGGGCACGGTGCTGCCGCTGGTGAACAGCCGCACCCCGGCCAGGCCCCCGTCGCCGACCAGGTCCGCCAGCCGCGCGCCGGCCCCGGGCTTGAGCGGGTCGAAGGTGCCGACGGCGACGAACCGCTCGGGCCACTGGCGGCGGCTGTCCAGCACGTAGGAGTTGTCGTAGCCGTAGGCCGTGGTGGCCTGCACCAGCACGGACTGGCGTATGCCGGTCTCGTCCATGCGGGCCACCATCTCCTCGGCGGTGACCGGGCGGCTCGCGGCCCACGTGGACTGCTTGCCGCCCAGCGGCGCGCGCGGGTAGCGGGCCAGGTCCTGCGCGATGATGTGGCAGTGGGTGTCGACGATGTCCATGGTCGTCCGGTTTCCTTCGCCTCGGGGTGTGCTGGGGGTCGCGGTGCGCGGCCCGGGGCGCGTCGGCGCCCCGGGCGGTGCCGGTTCAGGCACCGGGGAAGTCGCCGTCGGCGAACAGCCGGTGCGGGTCGGTGGGGAAGTCCGCGTCGAGCAGGCCCTGCTGCTGCGAGTAGCGCACCAGCGCGCCGAGGGTCGCCGCGTTCGCCTCGATGCCGTAGGGGATCGGGTCGCCGCCGACCTGCCGGGCCTGCCGGCCCAGCCGCGGCAGCTCCGTCCACTCCGGGTCGGTGGCGACCTGCCGGCGCTTGCTCTCGGCGAGCGCCTTGTACAGCGCGGTCGGCAGGTTCGGGTCCTCCTCCACCAGCGCGGAGCGGATCGCGACCACCGAGTGCAGCGGGTAGATCCCGGTGCGCAGGTACCAGTCGGTGGCGATCACGTCGTCGTCGGCGAACAGCGGGTACGGTCCGGTGTCCGCGCCGCCGTCGGCGGCGGGGGCCGGCTCGGCCGCCGCGGTCCAGCCGGCGGTGGGCGCGCCGGCCCGGCCGGTGCCGGCGTTGCCGGTGAACGCCGCGTCGATGTCGCCGGCGCGCAGCAGCTCGCCCAGCGAGCGCCCGTCGGTGACCCGCTCCACGTTGCCGGGGGCGCGGCCCTCGATGTGGTCGTCGTCGTCGACCACCCAGGTGATCTTGTCGACGTCCACGCCGTACTCGCCTGCGAGGATGCCGCGCACCCACACGCCGGTGCTCACCGTGTAGGCGCGCACCCCGACCCGGCGCCCTTCGAGGTCCTTCGGGACGCGGATGCCGGAGCCGGCGGCGCACTGGATGTCGCCGTGGTGGAAGCGGCGGTTGAGGAAGACCGGGACCGCGGTGAGCGGCACGTCCTCCTGGAGCGCCATCAGGTAGGAGACGGGGGCGAGTTCGCACACGTCGAACTCCAGGTCCCTGATCATCCGCCGGTAGGCGCCGATGATCGGCCGGACCCGCACCTCCTCCACGCCGTGTCCGTCCACCGGGACACTGCCGTCGATCAACGCCTGGGCGTGCTGGTAGTTGCCGAGGGCCACCGAGAGCTTCGCCATGACCTGCCTTCCAGTCGGGTGTGTGCTGCGATACGGGGGGTGTGCGTGCGGCGCCGGTCAGCCGCCCAGGCGGGCGGGGGTGACGCCCAGCGCCGCGCAGGACCGCTCCACCAGCTCGTCGAACTCCACCGGGCGTACGAGCACGTCCTGCTCGCGGGCGTAGCGGGCGGCCAGCGCGACCGGGCCGCGCAGCGCCTCGAAGCCGGCCGGGTTGGTGCCGGCGGGGTCCTTCCCGGCCACCTCGCGCATCGCGTCGTACATGGCCAGGACCGCCGCGGAGTTCTCGGCGGCCGCCTGCTCGGTCACGCCCACCACGTGGTTGAGCGGCAGGAAGCCGCGCTCGGCCGTCCAGCGCTTCGCGACGTCGAGGGCGTCGGGGATCGCGGTGCGGATGCGGTCGTCGGCGGGCAGTTCGTTGCCCATGACCCCGAAGTCCAGGCGGCCTTCCAGGAAGTCGCTCTGGAGGCGGGCGCCCTCGGGCGCGCGCCGCACCCACGACGGGTCCTGGTAGCCGTCCACGTGCCCGGGCTCGTAGACCGTCCAGTCCGCCTTGCGCAGGTCGACGCCGTACTGCTCGGTGAGGAAGCCGCGCAGCCACACGCCGGTGGTCTGGCTCCAGGAGCGGACGCCGACGCTGCGGCCCTCTACGTCCGCGACGGTCAGCGCGCCCATCGTGACCAGGGTCTGGTGCTGGGTGCGGCCCAGCGTGGTGACCGGCAGCAGCACCACCGGCTTGTCGTGGGCGACGGCCTGGAGCAGGGTCACCACCGCCAGTTCGCACACGTCGACCGCCTGGTCGTTCACGAAGCCCCGCGACGCCTTGTGCACCGGCTTGATGTCCTGGCGCTCGACGTGCGCGCCGGCTTCCGTGCCCGCGCCGAGCGCGGCCGCCGCGAGGTCGTCGCGGCCCACAACCAACTTCATCTTCCGACTCCTTCTGCTTCGTGTCCGGTTCAGGCCCGGCCGGGCCGGTCGGCGTGGCCGTGTCCGGGCCCGTGCCGGTGGAACCGCTCGTGGTGCTGGCGCAGCAGGTCGGCGCCGTAGTCGTTGCCGTTCGGGGTGCGCACCACGGTGTGGATGTGCCGCCGGGTCGGCACGTCGTTGTCGAACATGACCCCGGCCTGGTGCTCGAACTCGACGAGGATCACCGGGCTGTGCACGCGGTAGTAGAAGGCGCTGTCCGGGCCGCCGTCGCCGATCCAGGAGAAGTACGTCTCCTGCTTGTGGGCGAGCACCTCGGCGGTGCGCACCTGCGCCTGGGCGTCGGCGGCCCGGCCGGTGTACAGCCCGAGCAACTCGGTGGCCAGCGCGTACTGGTGGCCGGTCAGCTCGGTGAACGGCATGCCCTGGTAGTTGAGTTCGTAGTTGTCGCGGAAGGCGCCGACGAACAGGTCGGGGGGCAGCACGTCGCCGATCACGGCCTGCGCGCGCTGCTTGCCGGTCAGGCTGTCGAACAGCTCCTGGCCGACGGCCTCCTCGCGGCGGAAGACGTGCGTGCCGGCGTACTTGCCGGAGGTGGCGTGCACCGGTTCGGCGCCCAGGAAGGTCGGGGTGAGCACCATCTGGTCGCCGACGAACACGCAGTTGACGTTGACGTGGTGGCCGTCGAGCTGCCAGCCCCACGGCTGCGCGCCGTCGCCGGGGTCGCCGTAGACGGTGAACCAGTACAGCCACTCGTTGAGCAGGTCCTCCTCGCCGCGCAGCTCGCCGATGGTGAGGTTGAGGTGCATCAGGTCGACGACCTGCGTGAAGCCGGTCTCGCTGAGGCTGGCGCGCATCACGGCAAGGGCCGAGTCCCGTACCGGGTCCGCGAGTTCCTCCAGGCACACGCCGTGCCGCAGGAAGTAGCGGGCGCCGTTGGCCCAGTGCCGCCACGACACGTCGTCCATCGGCAGCCGGCCCTCGGCCAGTTGTGCGGCGCTGAGGCCGGAGAGGTAGCGCTCGGCGGCGCGGCGCACCGCGGTGACGTCCACGCCGGTGCTGTGCAGCGGGAACAGCCCCGGGCGCACCCCGGCGGAGTCGGCGACGCCGCGGAAGGGCTCGTCGGCGGCGCGCCTGCGCCACTCCACCCGCTCCAGCAGGTCCGGGGTCCACACCGCGGGCTTGCGGGTGGGCGCCTTGGGCCGGTACCTGAGTCCGTCAGTCATCGAGGAACGCCCCTTCCCGCACGATCCGGTCGACGTCGACCGGGGTGCGCACGACCTGCTGCTCCAGCGCGTAGCCGGCGCCGATCCGCACCGACTCCGCCAGTTCGCCGCTCCAGCCGGCCGCGACGACCCGCCCGGCGGGCGAGGTGTCGCGCTGGTCCGCGGTGGCGGCGATCGACGCCGCCAGTGCCCGGTACAGCGCGGCGACCGCCTGCGGCGCGGACTTCAGCACCTCGTCGCGGACCACGACCATGTGGTTGACCGGGACGGTGCCGTGCCGGTCGATCCACGCCTGCGCGGCGGCCGGCGCGTCCGGCAGGACCGGGACCAGTTCCACGCCCTGGGTGCCGATGGCACGCGGGCCGAGCACCGCGGCCGCCACGTCGCCGGTGCGCAGCAGGTCGGCGACCTTGGACGCGTCCGAGCGCTGGACGTTGTCCGGCGCGCGGTACTGCGCGACGTGCGGCTCCTCGGTGGTGACCCAGGTGACGTCCGAGGGGCGGACGCCGTAGTCCTCGCGGAGCACGCCGCGCACCCACAGCCCGGTGGTCTGGCTGTAGGAGCGCACCCCGACCCGGGCGCCGGCCAGGCCGGCCGGGGTGAGCGCCGGGCCGTCCGGCAGCCGGGTGAGCGAGCCGTGGTGGGTGCCGCCGATCATCGCCACCGGCAGCAGCGTGATCGGCACGCCCGCCTCGCGGGCCTGGAAGTACGTCGCGAGGGCCATCTCGCACACGTCGTACTCCAGGCTCCGGACCATCCGGGCGAAGGCGGAGTACAGCGGCTTCGCCTGCGCCCAGGCGCACTCCACCCCGGGGACCGGGACGGTGCCGTCCTTCAGCGGCCGGGTGTGCGGGTAGTCCCCCAGCAGGACCGACAGCGGCGCCATCACACGTCCTCGCCGTACTGGAGCCGGCGGTAGGGCACGCTCAGCACGTTGCGGGTGATCCGCACGTCGACGACGGTCGGGCGCGGGTCGCGGACGAACTCCGCGAGCGCGGCGAGCAGTTCGCCGGTGGTGCGGACGGTGGCGCCGCCGCCGCCGAGCGCGACCGCGACCGGCCCGAGGTCGGGGTTGCCGATCACCGCCAGCTCCGGGTCCAGGCCCTTCGCCTTCGCCTTGTGGAACTCCGCGCCCAGCCCCTCGTCGTTCATCACCACGACCAGCACCGGGATGTCGTAGCGGCAGGCGGTCTCGAACTCCGACAGGTGCATCAGGAAGCTGGCGTCGCCCTCGACGACGAACGCCGGGCGGTTGCCGTTCGCCACGATCGAGCCGATGGTCAGCAGCGGGGCCTGGCCGATCGCGCCGAACATGCCGTAGTTGGAGAGCACTTCGCGGGAGCGCTGGAAGAGCATGGTGCCGAAGTCGGTCTGGTGGCCGCTGCCGAGGACCAGGCCGATCTCGCGCGGCAGGGCGGCGTCCAGCACCCGGATCACCTCGCGCGGGTCGAGCCGGCCGGGCTCCTCCTCGTAGCCGGACGGCTCCGCGAGCGCCTCGGTGAGCCGGCTGCGCACCTCGTCGGTGTGGAAGCCCTCGCTACTCGCCGGGCTCTTGGCGAGGACCGTGTTCAGCTCGGCGAGCGCGGTGCGCGCGTCGGCCCGTACGTAGCACTCCGCGGCGCGGCCGTGGCCCATCACCACGTTCTGCGCGGTGTCGATCTGCACATAGGTGGCGTCGGGGAAGAGCAGGCCGTGCTCGGTGGTGTAGTGGTTGAGGCTGGCGCCGACCGCGATGACGCAGTCGGCCTCCTGGAGCAGTTCCATGGCGACCTTGTTGCCGTACAGCCCGGAGATCCCGACGTGGAACTCCGTCGCGTCGCACAGCCAGTTCTTCGCCTGGAGGGTGGTGGCCAGCAGCGCGCCGGTGTGCTCCTGGAAGCGCAGCAGCTCCTCGCCCGCCTCGGAGGCGCGGGCGCCGCGCCCGGCGATGACGACCACGCGCTTGGCGGCCCGCACGATCGCCGCCGCCTGCTCCACCCGGGTCGGGTCGGGCAGCAGCCGCGCGGTGTCGATGAGGTCGGTGGAGGGGACGTAGGGGCCGGCGTCCTCGTACTCCTTGACCTGCACGTCGAACGGGGCGCTGATCATGATCGGCCGGGACTCGGTCCTGGCCAGGTAGAACGCCTGGCGCACCGCCTCCTCGGCGAGTTCGGGCCGCGAGACCTGCACGAAGCCGCACTCGATGGCGGCGGCGAACCGGCGCTGGTCGAGGTACTGCACGGCCGTCTCGTCGCCGACCGGCACCTCGCCGCAGAAGGCGACGAGCGGGGTGCGGGCCCGGGCGGCCACGATCATCGAGGTGGCCAGCTGCGCGGTGCCCGGGCCGCTGGTGGTGGTGACCACGCCGGGCCGGCCCGCGGCGCGCGCCCAGCCGTCGGCCATGCCCAGGCCCGAGCCCTCGTGCCGCACCTCGTACAGCTTCACCCCGCGCTCGTGCAGGGCGTTCATCCAGTGCATGTTGGCGTCGCCCATCATGCCGAAGACGTCGGTGGCGCCCTCTTTGACGAACGCCTCGGCGAGTGCCTCGTAGACCTTCACTTGCCGGACTCCTTCGCGGTGGTGGTGGAGGGGGTGGCGGCGACGCCGCGCTGCGCCAGGATCTGCGGCAGCCGGGAGAACACCCGCAGCGCGTTGCCGCCGAAGATCGCGTCCCGGTCGGCCGCGTCCAGGGAGTCCACGGAGTCCAGCAGGTGGCCGGTGTCGTCGAAGCGGTGGCCGGTCTCGGGGTCCACCCCGCGGACGGCGCCGATCATCTCCGAGGCGAACAGGATGTTCTGCGCGGGCAGCACGTCCACCAGCAGCTGCATGCCGCGCCGGTGGTACACGCAGGTGTCGAAGTAGACGTTGCGCAGCACCGCCTCCTCCACCGGCGGCAGCCCCCGGTCCTGGAGGAAGCCGCGGTAGCGGCCCCAGTGGTAGGGGACGGCGCCGCCGCCGTGCGGCAGGATGAACTTCAGCGTCGGGAAGTCCTTGAACAGCTCCGAGGTGCACAGCTGCATGAAGGCGGCGGTGTCGCCGTTGAGGTAGTGCGCGCAGGTGCCCTGGAGGGCCGGGTTGCGGGACATCGCGACGTGCACCATCGCGGGGACGTCCAGCTCCGCCATCTTCTCGTAGAGCGGGTAGTAGACCTTGTCGGTCAGCGGCGGGGCCTGCCAGTTGCCGTCCGACGGGTCGGGGTTGAGCAGGCAGCCGACGAAGCCCAGCTCCTCGACGCAGCGCTGGAGTTCGGCGGCGCTGTGCCGGACGGAGGCGGCCAGCGGCTCGCCCGGGGACTGCGGCAGCTGGCACACCCCGACGAACCGGTCCGGGAAGAGCCCGCAGACCCGGGCGATCAGGTCGTTGCTGACGTGCGACCAGGCCAGACTGGTCTGCTCGTCGCCGTAGTGGTGGGCCATCTTGCCCGCGCCGGGCGAGAACAGCGCCAGATCCGTCCCCCGCTCCAGCTGGAGCTTCAGCTGCCCCTGCTCGATGGCGGTTCTGATCTCGTCGTCGCTGATGCGCAGTTCGGCGGGCGACAGCCGCGCGCCGGACTCCTCGAACGCCTGGATCTGCCGCTCGCGCCACTTCCCCAGCGCGGCCGGAGCCGTGGTGAAGTGACCGTGACAGTCGATACGCATGCAAAACTCCGAAACTCGCGTGCCGGGGGCGCGGGCGCGCCTGCGGCGGGGGCGGGGGTGTGGTGCGGCGGGGGGGCGTGCGGGCCCGGTCGCGGGGAGGCGCGGGCACCGGGCCCGTACGCGGGGCCGGTGCGGCTGGGCCGCGGCTGGTTCGCGGCTCAGCGGCTCAGCGGCTCAGTCGCGGCCGGTCAGGGAGCGGCCCAGTTCCAGCCCGGGGTAGGTGCGCACCGGCATGGACATCAGGAAGCGGTAGCCGTCGTCCAGCACCTGCTTGACGTTGTCGGCCGTGACGTGCGGGTGGCCGACCGGCACGTTGCGGGCGGCGCAGATGTCGAGGATGCGGCGCTTGCACTCCAGCATCAGCGGGTGGTCGTACTGGCGGGGGATGCCCAGTTCCTGGCTCATGTCGCCCTCGCCGATGATGATCAGGCCGATGCCCGGCACCTGGTCGAGGATGTCCGGCAGGTTGTCGATGGCGAGTTGGTCCTCGATCATGAGGGCCACCAGGATCTCGCCGTCCGGGTCCAGGGGCCACACGTCGGCCTTGGCGTAGTACTCCGCGTTGCTGACGCCCCAGTAGCGGGCGGCGGTGGCGGGGCTGTCGCCGCGCAGGCCGGCGGGCTGGTGGCGGGGGCGGTCCGGCAGCCGCGGGTAGCGGCAGGCGGCGACGGCGTTGTACGCCTCCTCGACCGTGGAGATGTGCGGCCACACGATGCCGTACGCGCCCAGGTCCAGTGCCTGCTTGGCCTGCCACTGGCCCTTCTCGCCGCCGTTGACGGGGATGCGGACCAGCGGGGTGAGCGCGGGCGCGAGGCTGTCGGCGCCGAAGATCTGCTTGCGGTTCAGCAGGTACTGGAGGCTGTCGCGCAGGGCGGGGACGTCCCACGGCTTGTGCTCGGTCTCGAAGACCAGCGCGTCGTAGGCGCTGGTGCCGAACTCCAGGGCGGCGGACGGGTCGGCCGCGGAGAAGGACGCGAAGACGTGCTGTCCTGCCTCGAAGGCGGCGATCACCTTATTGAGCCGGGGCGTTGCCACTGCCGACCTCCTCGGTCTGCGTCGGGTGCGAAGCGTCGTGGGTGTGCGGGGCGCTCTGGGCGCCGCGGGCCGGGGCCGCGGGGGTGGGGTGCGGCGGGTCCTGGCGGCGGCCGAAGAGGCGGCCGAACCAGGCGAGGCAGCGGCGCAGCAGCCCGGCGGGGGCGGGGGCGGGGGCGTGTGCGGAGGTGGATGCGGGGGCCGGGGTGGCGGAGGGCGCGGGGGCGGCGGCCGGCGCGGGTGCCGGGGCGGACGCGGACACGGGGGCGGCGGCCGGGTCGGCGGCGGAGGGGGTGGAGGCGGCGGGCGTCGGCAGCGGCTCGGCGGCGGGCGCGGCCGCGGGCTGCCCGCACTTCGCGATCAGCTTGGCGGTGAAGTCCTTGGTCATCCGGGAGACCACCACATTGGCGCCGGACTCGACCAGCGAGGCGAGCTTGCCGCTGAGGGTCACCTCGCCGTCCATCAGCACCCGCGCGCTGCCGGGCTCGGCGCCGTCGACCACGCGGAACGTCGCGTCGCCGCGGAAGCGGGTGGCGCCCTGGCCGTCGCCGCCGCGGGCCGACAGCCGGCCCTCGAACTCCCCCGGGTCCAGGTCGAGCGTGATGCGGGCGGCGAACTTCACCCGGATCGCGCCGAACTTGATCACCAGGGCCCCGTCGAACGACCCGTCGTCATGGGCCTCACCGAGTTCCGCCCCGGCGATGCAGGACACGACGTCCGCGGGGTTGGACACGACTTCCCACACCCGGCTGCGCGGGCTCGGGACGTCGATCTCTTCCTTGATCGTTATCACTGCGGTTCCTTACGCGGGAGCGCCGGACAGGTCTATCTCCGACTTGAACAGGCTCCACAGGTCGTTGTAGAGCTCGGAGAACTCGCGCGACTCGACCAGCGAACCGATGTCGCGCGGCCGTTCGAAGGGGACTTCCAGGACGCGGCGCACCGTCCCGGGCCCCTTGGACATCACGATCACCTCGTCGGCGAGGTAGAGCGCCTCGTTGAGGTCGTGGGTGACGAAGATGAGGGTGCCCTGCTGCTCCTGCCACAGGTTGAGCAGGTCCTGCTGGAGCTTGAGCCGGGTGATGGCGTCCAGCGGGCCGAACGGCTCGTCCATGAGCACGATCGCCGGGTCGTAGATCAGCGCCCGCGCGATGGCGACGCGCTTCTGCATGCCGCCGGACAGTTCGCGCGGGTAGTGGTCCTCGAAGCCGGTCAGGCCGACCACCTTGATCCAGTGCGCGATCCGCTCGTTGCGCTCGTCCTTGGGCACATGGCGGAACTTCAGCGCCAGGCCGATGTTGGCCCGCACGCTCAGCCAGGGCAGCAGGTTGGACTTCTGGGTCACGTAGGCCGCTTCGGAGTTGACCCCGCGGACCGGTTCGCCGTTGAAGTCGACCGTGCCCCGGGACGGGTTGAGCAGTCCGGCGGCCAGGTTGAGGATGGTGCTCTTGCCGCACCCGCTCGGCCCGATCACGGCGACGAGTTTGCGCCGCCGGACCCGGAACGAGACGTTCTCGATGGCCGGCTGGTGGGTCCCGGGGAACTCCAGGGTCACGTCCTCGAAGCGGAGTGCCTCCGCACTGGTGTCTTGCTGGTTGGTCGACAACTCTGTCTCCTTGGCCTGCAACGGGAGAGGCGATCCGGGGCTCGCGGATGGGCATTCGAGCCACTTAGCCGGTCAACGCCGCTGGTTACGGTGCGGCTTCCACACGGCAGTCCGGTACGCGCGGCACCCCATGGAGTGGGTGACCCGCGGTCCCGACTGGCGGATTGTCCAACAACTTGCGAGCGACCGTAACACCGCCGAATCGTCAGCTCAAGAAGGGTGCGCGAAAATCCTTGGTTCTGGTCCGCCCGGCCGCACCACGGCCGCCGCGGCCTGTTGAACAAAACGGCGAGGCCACCGGCCCGACGGCGCGATCTGGTGTAAAAGGGTGTATATGCACCGGTCCCGTCGGCTGCGGGGTCCGGCCGGCTCATCACGTGGCCCGCGCACACGTGGGTGGTGGCGCGGTCCGCAGTCGCTCCTCAGCCCGCGCAGTGTGGTCGGCCAGATGTTCCTGCTCCAGGTGGCGGTCATCCTGCTGATGGCAGCCGTCGCCGCGGTCCTGCTCGTGGTGACCGTCGAACGCGAGGCCGAGCAGGCCGCGGCCCGCCGCTCCGCCGCGATCGCGCACGCCGTCGCGTACTCTCCGGGCGTGGTCGCGGCCCTGCGGTCGCACGACCCCACCGCCCAGCTCCAGCCGGCGGCCGACGCCATCATGCGCACCTCCCACGTCGACTTCGTCGTGGTCGTCGACCGGCGGGGCATCCGCTACACCCAGCCCGACCGGGCGTCGCTGCTGCACACCCGGATCTCGTACCCCCAGGACCTGCGCGCCCTCCGGACGGGACGCGCCGTCACCGGCCACGTGAAGTCCGGCGGCCACGACGCCATGCGCACGTTCGTCCCGATCAAGGACAGCGACGGGAGGGTGGTCGGCGGGGTCGCCGTCGGGGTGCGGGTGAGCACCATCGACGCGACCGAGGCCGGGCGGCTGCCGGTGCTGCTGGGGATCACCGCGTTCGCGATGGCCGCGAGCACCGTGGGCACCGCGCTGCTCGGCCGGCGCCTGCTGCGGCAGACCCGCGGGCTGGGCCCGTCCGAGATCACCCGCCTGTACCTGCACAACGACGCGGTGCTGCACGCCGTGCGCGAGGGCATCGTGATCATGGACGCCGACGGCACGATCCTGCTGGCCAACGCCGAGGCGCGCAAGCTGCTCGGCCTGCCGCCGGAGGCCCAGGGCCAGCAGGTGGACGCGCTGCCCCTGGCCCCTCCGCTCGCCGAGCTGCTGGGCTCGGGGCGGGAGGCCAGCGACGAGGTGCACCTGGCCGGCGGCCGGGTGCTCGTGGTCAACCAGCGCCCCCTGGACGGCCACGAGGCGGTGGCCGGCAGCGTCGCCACCATGCGGGACTCCACCGAGCTGAGCGAGCTGTCCAGCCGGGCGGACGCCGCGCGCAAGCGGCTGTCGGTGCTGTACGGCGCGAGCATCGGCGTCGGCAGCACCCTGGACGTCGGGCGCACGGTCGGCGAGCTCGCCAAGGCCACGGTCCCGCTGTTCGCCGACTACCTGACCGTCGACCTCGCCGAGCCGGTGCTGAACGGCGACGAACCCACCGGCGCCGAGCCGGAGTTGCAGCGCGTCGTGAGCGCCGGTATCCAGCCGGACCCGCCGTTCGCCCCGGTCGGCGCACACGTCGCGGTCGACCTCGCCACCCTCGCGGCGGGCGCGCCGGACGCCGGGCGCGGGCGGCTGGACGCCGACCTCTCGGCGGGCGACGGCCTCGTGCCCCGGTACGTCCCCGGCTTCGGCGCCGCCGACCCCGCGCTGACCGAACCCGTCGCGGCCCGCGGCATCCACTCGCTGGTCACGGTCCCGCTGCGGGCCCGCGGCGTGGTGCTGGGCGTCGCCGCCTTCTGGCAGGCGCAGGGCCGCGCCCCCTTCGAGCAGGACGACCTGGAGCTGGCCGAGGAGCTGGCCGCGCGCGCCGCGGTCGCCATCGACAACGCCCGCCGGTACACCCGCGAGCACGCCATGGCCGTCACCTTGCAGCGCAGCCTGCTGCCCGGGGCGCCGCCGGAGCTCAGCGCCCTGCAAGCCGCCCACCGCTACCTGCCGGCCGCCTCCGGCGGGGTGGGCGGCGACTGGTTCGACGTGATCGCGCTGCCCGGCGCGCGGGTGGCGCTGGTGGTCGGGGACGTCGTCGGCCACGGGCTGCACGCCGCGGCGACCATGGGCCGGCTGCGCACCGCGGTGCACAACCTGTCGGCGCTCGACCTGGCGCCCGACGAGCTGCTGTCGCTGCTGGACGACCTGGTCACGCGGATGGACGCCGACGAGGGCAAGGACACCGGCGGCGAGCCGGGCGTCACCGGCGCCACCTGCCTGTACGCGGTGTACGACCCGTCCTCCGGCCTGGCCACCATCGCGCGCGCCGGGCACCCGATGCCGCTGCTGGTGCGGCCGGACGGCACCGTGCACACCCCGGACGTGCCGGTCTCCCCGCCGCTGGGCCTGGGCGGCGCGGAGCCGTCCGAGGCCACCGAGCTGGACCTCGCCGAGGGCAGCACGCTGGTGCTCTACACCGACGGCCTGGTCGAACGCCGCGACCGCGACATCGACTTCGGCCTGGACCTGCTGCGCGGCACGCTGGCCGCCCACCCGGGCCTGGACCCGGAGGCGACCTGCCAGGCGGTGCTGGACGCGGTGCTGCCCGAGCACCCCGCGGACGACGTCGCCCTGCTGGTGGCCCGCACCCGGCGGCTGCCCGCGGAGCGGATCGCCCGGTGGGAGATGCCCTCCGACCCGGCGGCGGTCGCCGAGGTCCGCGCGGCGTGCGGGCGGCAGCTGGCCGCGTGGGGGCTGGAAGGGCTCGGCTACAACACCGAGCTGATCGTCTCCGAGCTGGCTACCAACGCCGTCCGCTACGGCTCTCCCCCGCTCAGCGTCCGCCTGCTGTACGACCGCAAGCTGATCTGCGAGGTCGCCGACGGCAGCAGCACCTCGCCGCACCTGCTGCGCGCGGCCGGCACCGACGAGGGCGGCCGCGGACTGTTCCTCGTGGCCAGCCTCGCCGAGCGCTGGGGCACCCGCTACACCCGTCGCGGCAAGGTGATCTGGACCGAGCAGCCGCTGCACACCGCGGCGGACGAGGCCGCCGCGGCCACCGCGGAGGAGCTGCTCGACCAGTGGGGCGACGAGGAGCTCTGAGCCCCACCCGCCTCACTATTGTCCGACATTTTCTCTCGCCCCCCTTTGGCCACCGCGCCACAGCTTCCTGGCTCCACAGCCGAAATTCCTTGCTGTCGCACGCCGTTGTGCGGCGTTGCCCGTCGGAGTTGTTGCGGCACCATGGACCCGGTGTTACGGTCGCCCACACCTTGTATGACAATCAGCGCCCGGCTTGCCGCGTGGCGACTGGGGAGAAGTCATGAGACGCCACACCTCGGACGCCGGTGACGCCACCGGCAGACCCGCCGCCCGGGCCGTCGCGGCAAGCTGCGCCCTGGCGCTGTGCGCGGTCGCGCTGACCGCGTGCGGCGGCACCACCGGCGCCGGCAAGAACGCGGACGGCACGACCACGGTCACCGTCGGCGTCGCGGGCAACATCTTCGACATGCCGATCCGCCTGGCCGACGCCAATGGCTACTTCAGCAAGCAGAAGCTGAAGGTGAAGTACGTGACGACGACCGCGGCCACCGGCACCTCCGCGCTCCAGTCGGGCTCGATCCAGTTCCTCAACGACAGCCCCACCGACTTCCTCTCCGCCGTCGACCGCCGCGTCCCG
>NZ_JBYIRL010000078.1:0-15563 GCF_057708125.1 Actinacidiphila sp. bgisy145 | reverse complement strand
GTTGGGTCTTCGACCCTCCTCCCCCCCCCCCCCGGCCCTCGGGCATCAGCACGGTGCCTCGACCGTGCCGCGCGCCGACTGCTTAGTGACCGCCGCCACCGGTGGCGTTCGAGATCGCGGTCGCGTTGTTCTGCGCCGACTTCTGCGCTTCCTGCAGCGTCGTCACGAACTTCTCGAAGGTCGGCTTGAGCTGGGTCCACTCGCTGCGGAACTTCTCAGCGTTCGGGCCCTTCCAGTAGTCCGTGCTGCTGTTGGTCGCCGAGTGCAGGTGGTTGATCAGCGTCGAAAGGTTGCCGGCCTCGGTCCCGAACTTGCCCGCCAGCGTGGTCAGCTGACCGATATCGGCGCCGTGCATGCCTGCCATGAGCGTCCCTCCCCGTTGTAGGAAACGTGGCGAACACCTCGTTCGCCAGACGGGACGCTAGCAAACGAGGGCAACGAATGCAGCACCTGCCCCAAGCCACCGACGCATTGTTGCCGAACGTGGACATCGCCACGGGAACGTCACGCACAGGGCACAGCGCGACCGCGGCCGGGGCGCGGCGCCCCCGATTCAGCTACTGGGCAGACCGGTTCGGGTGAAGGTGTCGCTCTGGCCGTTCTTCCACTGCACGGTGAGCGTCTTGCCGTCGGCGGCCATCTCGCCCTGCCCGGACGTCCGCTCCTTGTCGCCGTCCATGCACGTCATCGTCAGGCGCACGCCACCCTTGTCGGTGTAGCTGCCCCCGCACAGATGGTCGCTGGTCAAGGCGGCCTTCCCCTTGCCGAGCACCAGTTGGACCTTCACCCCGTCGACGGTGGCGAGCCAGACGCCCTCGACGGTCTGGGTGGAGTCCGTGGAGGCGCCCCCGACGTCGTCGCCGTCCGCGCTCGCGGTCGCCGAACCGGTCGCGCTCGGCGTACTGCTGGCCGCGGCGCTGGCCGACGGCGCCTGCGCCGGCGCCGGCGGCAGGCTTGCCGTCCGGCTCGCGGTCGGCTCCTTCTTGGCGTCCGTGCTGCTGCCGCCGCCGCACCCGGTCAGCATCAGCGCCGCGGCGACCACAGCGGCGGCGGTCGCCGACGTCGCGTACCCGGCCGCGGCCACCCGGCGGCGCGGACCACCGGCAGTCGACCGGCTCTGGCCGGACCCTCGACCGCCCTCAGGACCAGCTGGACTTCGACGACTCATACGACTCCGACAGCGCATCCGCACTCCCCCATGTCGCGATTTGGAACCCCGCGGACCGCAAGCTACCAGCAGCCGAACGGCTACGCGCAGTCCGAACCCCCGTCCCGCCCGCACTCCTCACCGGCGGACACGCACAGCTCCACACGCGCCACACGCAGACATCACAACTGCTCACAGGCTCACCACAGCCATGCCACAGGCAGGGCTCGCCCGGCGGCCCGTCCCGGCCGGGCCGCTCTGGCCCCCTCCGGCCTGGGTACCGCACCCCGGCAGCCGTTGCCCGCAGACAGTCGGTCCGACCGGGGCCGGGCAGCCCCGCGCCCCAGGTCAGAGCGCGCCCCGGGTCACACCGAGCCGGGGGCATGCCGAACCGGGGGGCCACACCGAGCCGGCGGTCACACCGAGCCGGCGGTCACACCGAGCCGGGGGTCACGCCGAGCCGGCGGCCTCTCGTTCGGCGACGGCCTCCCCGACGAAGCGCTCCAGCGTCTCCGCCCAGACCTCGGGCTGCTCCCACGGGGCGAGGTGGCCGGCGTCGGCGATCTCGGCGTACCGCCCGCGCGGCAGGACGCGGACCATCTCCTGCGCCTCGGCACGGCCCAGCTCCCCGGCCGGACCGCGGACGACGAGCGCCGGGCAGCGGACCTGGGCCAGCTCGTCCCAGTGGGCGTCACGTATCCAGCGGTCGCGGGTGCGCAGCAGGTGCGACGCTTCGTACACCGGCCGCCAGCCGTCCGCCCGTTCGCTCATCACCTCGGCGAAGAAGTCCCCTCGAACCGGGTCCGGCGGATCGACCCACGGGTCCTCGACCCCGAACCACCGGCGTACGTCGTCGAGCGTGGCGAAGGGCAGCGGCCAGGACGCCAGCCACTGCGCCCACTCCCGCTGGCCCGCCTCGCCCAGGGCCGAGGCGCGCATGTCGCACAGGACGACGGCCGCGACCAGGTCGGGCCGCATCACCGCGCACTGCCAGGCGGTCAGCGCGCCCATGGCGTGTCCGACCAGCGTGACCGGGCCGAGGCCGAGCTGTTCGACGGTGGCGAGGACGTCCTGCGCGTGGGCCTCGGGGGTGGCTGGGCCGGCGGGCCGGCCGCTGTCGCCGTGCCCGCGCTGGTCGAGCGCGACCACCCGGCAGCGCGGGGCGAGGCGCCGGGCGGTGGCGGCCCAGTGCGAGGCCCGGCCGAGCAGGCCGTGGAGCAGGAGCACCGCGGGGCGCGGGTCCGCCTCCGCGGGCTGACCGGCACCGGCACCGGCCCCGGCACCTGCGCCGACCCGGCCGGGCCCGCCCGCCCCCGGCGACCCGGCCGGCCCGGACGGTTCCGACGTGCCGTACTCCCATGCCGCGAGCCGCAGACCGCCCGCTCCCGTGACGTCGTGCCGTGTGGCCATCCCGCACCTCCTTCCGCGCTGTCCTGATCCCTGCGCACACCACGCTATCGAACTTCTATTCGAACATGGGGCTTGCGCACCCAACACCGCTCGTTCGAGTGACAGCGCTCAAGGATTGGCCGGGTGGGCCGAGGGGAGGACTTGGACGGGACGCGGCGTGCAGGGGAAGCGGGTCGCGGGAAGGTCTCGGGAAGCTCGGGGTCCCGGGTCCTTCGGGTGTGGGGAGGGGCGAGGGGAGGGATGGGCCCCGGTGCCGCGTGGCGGCGCCGGGGCCTCCGCCATGCCACTGGGCACCGGACCCTGCCTGCGGGCATGCCGAAACGCCGTACAGCGCACCGGTCGGTGCGCTGTACGGGGAGGGGCGCCCGGGCGGGAGTGCAGGCCGGGCACTCCCGCGCGGGTCCGCCTACCGCTTCGCGACGAAGACGTGGGAGGCGACCTCGGTGTCCAGCTCCGCGGCCTCGCCGCCGCTGCCGACCAGGACGCCGCCGGCCGATCCCGTCACGCTCACCACGGCGCCCGGCTGCACACCGGCCCGCCGCAGCGTGTACATCACCTGCGCGTCGGTCTGGATCGGCTCGCCGATCCGGCGCACGACGACGCTGGCCCCCGCGGTGCCGGGCTCCAGTTCGCTGAGGCTGACCATCCCCTCGGACAGGAACGGGTCCGCCTCCGCGGTCTCGCCCAGTTCCTCCAGGCCCGGGATCGGGTTGCCGTACGGCGACTCGGTCGGGTGCCGCAGCATCTCCAGCACCCGACGCTCCACCGCCTCGCTCATCACGTGCTCCCAGCGGCACGCCTCGGCGTGCACCTGTTCCCACCCCAGGCCGATCACGTCGACCAGCAGGCATTCGGCGATGCGGTGCTTGCGCATCACCCGGGTCGCGGTGCGGCGGCCCTCTTCGGTCAGCTCCAGGCGGCGGTCCCCCGCGACGTGCAGCAGCCCGTCGCGCTCCATGCGCGCCACGGTCTGGGAGACGGTGGGCCCGCTCTGGTCCAGCCGCTCGGCAATGCGAGCACGCATGGGGACCACGCCCTCCTCCTCCAGTTCCAAAATGGTGCGGAGATACATCTCCGTCGTGTCGATCAGTCCGGACATGAACGCCCCTCATCAACTCGTGCGTGGCCCTGAGACAATTCTGACGCATCCCGCGGACATCGGACTCCGCTGCGGGCCGGGCCGCCCGCGGTACGGCTGTTTTCTTGACACCGGCCACGCCCTGGCAGCACGGTGACGGCATGACCGACCCCCGCCAGGAACCGGCCGAGCGCTACTTCGACGCCGCGATCGCACTGCTGCGCAAAGCCAGGGACGAGGAGGGTGATTCCGTCCGCCGGGCCGCCACCGCCGTCGCCGACGCGATCACCGCGGGTGGCCGGATCTTCGCCTTCGGGGCCGGGCATTCCTCGCTGCCCGCCCAGGACGTCGTGTACCGCGCGGGCGGCCTCGCCCTGGTCAACCTACTCTCCGTGCCCGGCGCCAACGGCGTCGACGTCGTCCCGGCCACGCTGGGCAGCGCGCTGGAGCGGGTCGAGGGCCTGGCCTCCGCCGTCCTGGCCACCAGCCCGGCCCGCGCGGGCGACGTCCTCTTCGTCATCTCGCTGTCCGGCCGCAACACCCTGCCGATCGAGATGGCGCGGCGGGCCCACGAGCTGGGCATGACCGTCATCGGTGTGACCTCCGTCGCATACGCCCGGCAGACCGCTTCCCGGCACGCCGACGGCACTTTCCTGAAGGACCACTGCGACATCGTCGTGGACTCCAAGATCCCGGTGGGCGACGCCGAACTGGCCGACGACCGCGTTCCGGCCCCGTTCGCGCCGGCGTCCACCGTCGTCACCAGCGCGCTGATGCAGGCCGTCATGGCCACCGCCGCCACCGACCTCGCCGCCCGCGGCACGGTCCCGCCGATGATCCGCTCGGGCAACGTGGACGGCGGCCACGAGTGGAACAGCCGGGTCTTCGAGGAGTACCGCGACCGCATCTTCTTCCGGCGCTGACCGCGCCGCGAGAAGCGGCCCGAAAATAATTTACTTGTGTCCCGCCCGGTCGTGTTCTTACTGTGGCGGCACACACGAAGGGAGGTGGTCTGAAGCATGAGTTGCACTCGGACACGTGAGGTGACTGCGGGCTAGCTCCGCGCACTCTGGCGTGCGTGATGCTCGCCAATCCCACGCAGTTCACCCGACCCGCGGGCTCGTCGGACTTGTCCGGCCGGTGCTCGGAGCCACCCGGCTCCGGGGAGCAGCCCGCGGGTCGTTTTCCTTTCCCGGGCCCTACCGGCACTCAGGGAGCCAGGCGCTCCACGGACCAGCCGCCGTCCGGTGCGGACACGTACCGCAGCCGGTCGTGCAGCCGGTTCTCCCGACCCTGCCAGAACTCGACGGCGCGGGCGCGTACCCGGTACCCGCCCCAGTACGGCGGCACCGGCACCTCGGTGCCCTCGGGCCAGCGTGCGGCCAGCTCGGCGTAGCGGTCCTCCAGGGCGGCGCGCGAGGCGACCACGGTGGACTGCCGGCTGGCGTGGGCGCCGATCTGCGAGCCGTGCGGGCGGCTGTGGAAGTAAGCCTCGGTCTCCTGGACGGAGGTCCTTACCGCGGTGCCGCTGACGATGACCTGGCGGGCGATGGGGTGCCAGGGGAAGAGCAGTGAGACCTGCGGGTTGGCGGCCAGGTCGCGGCCCTTGCGCGAGCCGTGGTTGCTGAAGAAGACGAACCCGTCGTCGTCGTACCCCTTGAGCAGCACCGTACGGGAGCTCGGCGCGCCGTCCGGTCCGGCCGTGGAGACGACCATGGCGTTGGGTTCGGCGATCACCCCGCGCGCCGCGGCCCGTACGGCGTCGGCGAACCAGCGGGCGAACTGCTGGTAGGGGTCGGCCGCCAGGTCGGGCTCGGCGAGCCCCGCCGCGCGGTACTGCCTGCGCATCGCCGCGGGGTCCTCGCCGCCGGGCCGCGGAAGGGTCTGTTCGTCTTGCCGGAGAGGTTCGTGCACGCGGACATCTTGCAGGACCGCGGCGCGGGCGTTCCCATGGTGGCCCCGTGTGCCCGATGTCACCCGCCGCGGAACACCACTCGGCAGGGTGACCCGGCTGCCCGCGGGGCATGACCGGGAGACAAGCACAGCGACGTGATCGTGAAGGAGCCGCCCCATGTCCGACTTCGTACCGGGACTCGAAGGAGTCATCGCGTTCGAGACCGAGATCGCAGAGCCGGACAAGGAGGGCGGCTCGCTGCGGTACCGCGGCGTCGACATCGAGGAGCTGGTCGGCCACGTCTCGTTCGGCCACGTGTGGGGCCTGCTGGTTGACGGCCGGTTCGACCCCGGGCTGCCGCCCGCCGAGCCGTTCCCGATCCCGGTGCACTCCGGCGACATCCGGGTCGATGTGCAGTCCGCGCTGGCCATGCTCGCGCCGGTGTGGGGGCTGCGGCCGCTGCTCGACATCGACGCCGGGGCCGCGCGGGACGACCTGGCGCGCGCGGCGGTGACGGCGCTGTCGTACGTCGCGCAGTCCGCCCGCGGCCAGGGGTTGCCGATGGTGCCGCAGCGGGAGATCGACAAGGCGCAGTCGATCACCGAGCGGTTCATGATCCGCTGGCGCGGCGAGCCGGACCCCAGGCACGTCGCGGCGGTGGACGCGTACTGGACGTCGGCGGCCGAGCACGGCATGAACGCCTCGACGTTCACCGCCCGGGTGATCGCCTCGACCGGTGCCGACGTGGCCGCCGCGCTGTCCGGTGCGGTGGGCGCCATGTCCGGGCCGCTGCACGGCGGGGCGCCGTCCCGGGTGCTCGGGATGATCGAGGAGATCGAGCGCACCGGCGACGCCGAGGGGTACGTGAAGGCGGCGCTGGACCGCGGCGAGCGCCTGATGGGCTTCGGCCACCGCGTCTACCGTGCCGAGGACCCGCGCGCCCGGGTGCTGCGGCGCACCGCCCGCGAGCTGGGCGCGCCCCGCTACGAGGTCGCCGAGGCCCTGGAGAAGGCGGCGCTCGCCGAGCTGCACGCCAGGCGGCCGGACCGGGTGCTGGCCACCAACGTCGAGTTCTGGGCCGCGATCATGCTGGACTTCGCGGAGGTCCCGGCGCACATGTTCACCTCGATGTTCACCTGTGCGCGCACCGCGGGCTGGTCGGCCCACATCCTGGAGCAGAAGCGCACCGGCCGCCTGGTACGGCCCTCGGCGCGGTACGTCGGCCCCGGCACGCGCAGCGTCACCGACATCGAGGGCTTCCCGCCCGCGTCGCACTGACCTGCCCGGCGGGCGGGACCCGGCGGGCAGGTCCCGCCCGCCCCGGAAGCGCTGGGCGCCGGTGGACGGGCGGCGCCGGGGCGCTCAGCCGGCGGCCTCGTCCGGCAGGGCCTCGGCGAGCAGCTCCGCGAGGTGGCGGGCCCGTACGCCGGCGAGCTGGCCGATCTGGGTCCGGCAGGAGAAGCCGTCGGCCAGGACGGCGGTGCCGGGTGCGGCCGCCCGGACCGCGGGCAGCAGCGTCTCCTCGGCGCAGGCCACCGACACCTCGTAGTGCCCTTCCTCGAAGCCGAAGTTCCCGGCCAGGCCGCAGCACCCGCCGGCCAGGGTGCCGGTCAGCCCGGCGCGCTCGCGCAGCCTGCGGTCGGCCGCGTCGCCGAGCACGGCGTGCTGGTGGCAGTGGGTCTGCCCGGTGGCGGCCCGGTCCAGCCGCGGCGGCTGCCAGTGCGGCGCGTACTCCTCCAGCACCTCCGCGAAGGTGCGCACGGACGCGGCGAGGGCGGTGGCGCGCGGGTCGTCGGCGAGGAGTTCGGGCAGGTCGGCGCGGAGCGCGGCGGCGCAGCTCGGTTCGAGCACGACCAGCGGCACACCGGCGTCCAGCAGCGGCGCGACCCGGTCGAGGGTGCGGCGCATGACGGCCTTGGCCCGGGTGAGTTGGCCGGTGGACACCCAGGTCAGGCCGCAGCAGACGGCGGCTTCGGGCAGCCGTACGCGCAGGCCCGCGGCCCGCAGCACCCGGACCGCGGCGCGGCCCACGCCGGGTGCGAGGTGGTCGGTGAACGTGTCCGGCCACAGGACGACTTCGGGTTCGGCGGGGCTGTTCGTTAGCCCGTCCGTGTCGGACCCATGCCACCATCGAGTGAATGTCTCGGACGCGAGTTCGGGCGTGTCGCGCTCCGAGGCGACCCCCGCGAGGCGTTTCGCGAGACGGGCCGTTGACCGTGTGCGGCCAAGGAAGTTGACGGCTCCGGCGAACGGCGCGGCCCACCGCAGCCACACCGGGAGCCAGCCCATCGCGTAGTGCGAGCGCGGTCGCAACCGCCCGCGGTAGTGCCGGTGCAGGAACTCCGCTTTGTAGGTGGCCATGTCAACCTCGACGGGGCAGTCGCTGCGACAGCCCTTGCAGGACAGGCACAGATCGAGCGCGTCGCGGACTTCCGTGGCGCGCCAGCCGTCCTCGATCAGCTCCCCGGCGAGCATTTCGTGCAGCAGCCGGGCCCGTCCGCGGGTGGAATGGCGCTCCTCTCCGGTGACCCGGTATGACGGGCACATGACGTCCGAACCGCCGTCGGGAAGCTTCGCCGTGCGGCATTTTCCGACCCCGACACAGCGCCGAACCGCGGTCTGAAAATCAGCCGCATCACCGGTTCGCGTGAATTCCATGGGGACGGCGCGGCCGTTCGCGAGGGGTAGCACCGCGAACCGCAGATCGCTCACACTTTTCCCGGGACGCACGAGCATCCCCGGATTCATCCCGGTGTCCGGGTCCCAGAGGTCCTTGAAAACTCCAAAGAGAGAAATCAGCTCCGGGCCGTACATCTTCGGCAGGAACTCGGCACGCGCCTGCCCGTCGCCGTGTTCGCCGGAGAGCGAGCCGCCGTGCGAGACGACCAGGTCCGCGACGGCTTCGGAGAAGCGGCGGAAGCGCCCGACCCCGGCCTTGTCCACCAGGTCGAAGTCGATGCGCGCGTGGACACAGCCGTCGCCGAAGTGGCCGTAGGGCGTCCCGCGCAGCCCGTGTTCGGCCAGCAGGGCGCGGAAGTCCCGCAGATACGCGCCCAGTCGGGCCGGAGGCACCGCGCAGTCCTCCCAGCCCGGCCACGCCTCGGTGCCGTCGGGCATCCGGGTGGCGGTGCCGGCCGCGTCCTCCCTGATCCGCCACAGGGAGCGCTGCCGGGCCGGGTCGGCGACCAGGGCGTGCCCGGTCGTGTCGCCGGCCGCGCCGCACAACTGCCGCGCGTGGGCCAGCGCTTCGTCCGGGTCGTCGCCGCCGGCCTCGACGAAGAGCCAGGCCCCGCCGCGCGGCAGCAGTCCGCCCGCCCCGCCCACCAGGTCGGCGGCCATCCCCTCCACCGTCAGCGGGCGGTGCGGCAGCAGGAGGTGCGCGGCGTCCGCGGCGGCGGACTCGTCGCGGTAGCCGAGGACGGCGAGCGCCCGTGCGGCCGGTGCCCGGACCAGCCGCACGGTCGCCTCGGTGAGCACCCCGAGGGTGCCCTCGCTCCCGGTGAACGCCCGGGCCGCGTCGCGGCCGTGCTCGGGCAGCAGCCGGTCGAGGGCGTAGCCGGAGATCCGGCGCGGCAGTTCGGGGAAGCCGGTGCGCAGCAGCGCGAGGTTGTCGTCGGCCAGGGCGCGCAGGCCGTCGCGCAGCCGGGGCGGGGAGCCGGCGCCCAGGGCCCCGTCGAGCCGGACCTGCTCCCCCCGGTAGGTGAGCACCTCCAGGGCGCGTACGTTGTCGGCGGTGGTGCCCCAGGCCACCGAGTGCGCGCCGCAGGCGTTGTTGCCGATCATGCCGCCGAGGGTGCAGCGGCTGTGGGTGGACGGGTCGGGGCCGAAGGTGAGTCCGCGGCGCCCGGCGGCGGCGCGCAGGTCGTCCAGGACCACGCCCGGCTGGACCCGGGCGGTGCCCGCGTCGGGGTCCAGCGCGAGAACCCGGTTCATGTGCCGGGTGAAGTCCAGGACGACGCCGGTGCCGGTGGCCTGCCCGGCGATCGACGTGCCGCCGCCGCGCGGCACCACCGGCAGGCCGTGCTCCCGGCACACCGCCAGTGCCGCGGCCACGTCCTCGGCGTCCCTGGGCGCGACCACCGCCAGCGGCACCCGGCGGTAGTTGGAGGCGTCCATCGTCATCAGCGCGCGGGTACCGGCGTCGCAGGCGACCTCGCCGCGTACCGCCGCGCGCAGGGCCCGCTCGGCCCCGGGGGGCATCGCTACCGTCATGGGTCCAGCTTGCCGCCCGGCGCGCCTCGGCACCCCGCAGGCCCGCTACCACAGGTGGGCGATGCTCCGTCTCATCGGATGGAACGCGGGCCGCAACCCGCCCGTAACGGACTACGCTGCGGGCGTGGCCGATATTGAGATCCCCGCTGACATCAAGCCCGCCGACGGACGGTTCGGGTCGGGCCCCTCCAAGGTACGCACGCAGGCGCTCGACGCGCTGGCCGCCACCGGGACGTCCCTGCTGGGCACCTCTCACCGCCAGGCGCCGGTGAAGAACCTGGTCGGGCAGGTCCGCGACGGCGTACGCGAGCTGTTCTCCCTCCCCGAGGGCTACGAGGTCGTGCTCGGCAACGGCGGGTCCACCGCGTTCTGGGACGTCGCCACCCACGGGCTGATCAGCTCCAAGTCGCAGCACCTGTCGTTCGGCGAGTTCTCCTCGAAGTTCGCCAAGGCGTCGCAGCAGGCGCCGTGGCTGGCCGAGCCGACGATCGTGAAGTCCGAGCCGGGCACCCACCCCGAGCCCGTGGCCGAGGCGGGCGTCGACGTGTACGCCCTGACGCACAACGAGACGTCCACGGGTGTCGCCGCGCCGCTGCGCCGGGTCGCGGGCGCGGACGACGGCGCGCTGGTGGTGGTGGACGCCACCTCGGGTGCCGGCGGCCTGCCGGTCGACATCACCGAGACCGACGTGTACTACTTCGCGCCGCAGAAGTCCTTCGCGGCCGACGGGGGTCTGTGGCTGGCGGTGTTCTCGCCCGCCGCCCTGGAGCGCGCGGCGGCGATCGCGGCGTCGGGCCGCCACATCCCGGCGTTCTTCGACCTGCCCACCGCGATCGACAACTCACTGAAGAACCAGACGTACAACACCCCCGCGCTGTCCACCCTGTTCCTGCTCAAGGAGCAGCTGGAGTGGATCAACGGGCAGGGCGGCCTGGACTGGGCGGTCAAGCGCACCGCGGACTCCTCGTCGCGGCTGTACGGCTGGGCGGAGAAGGCGTCCTACGCGACGCCGTTCGTCGCCGACCCGGCGCAGCGCTCCCAGGTCGTCGGCACCATCGACTTCGAGGACGGCATCGACGCCGCCGCGGTGGCGAAGGTGCTGCGGGCCAACGGCATCGTGGACACCGAGCCGTACCGCAAGCTGGGCCGCAACCAGCTGCGGATCGCGATGTTCCCGGCGGTCGAGCCGGCCGACGTCGAGGCGCTCACCGCGTGCATCGACTACGTCATCGGGCAGCTCTGACCGCTCGGGTCACCTGCTGAACCGTCCCGGGGCCGCCACCCGATGTGCGGCGGCCCTGGGCCACGGAACTGACAGCGCGTCAGCCGGTCAGTGCCGCCCGCGGCCCGGGCGCAGCACCCGCCGCAGGAGGTACCCGGCGGCGGCGATGCCGGCGAGTATGAGGAAACCGACCGTCTTGCCGCCGGAGTTGTGGGCCTTCTTGGGGCTCGGGTCGCTGTGGGCGTGCGCCGACGAGCCGGTGCCGGTGCTCCCGCCCGGGCTGGTCGCAGGTGCGGTGGTGGCGGCTTTTCGTACGTCGTCGGGCAGTTCGGTGCCGCTGAGCGTGTCCTTCCACACGGTGCTGTCCTTGCCCTCGCTCCCGTACAGCAGCGAGCGGCCGTCGCGGGTGAAGGTGACGGACTCGCCCTGCGGCTGGAGCGGCACGGTCAGGGAGCCGAGTTTGCGGGGCCGGTCGTCCACCCAGCGGTACTCGGCGGACCACAGGTAGCCGCGCAGCACCAGGCGGCTGCCGTCCGGGGAGAAGGCGCCGTCGGTGACCCAGGGGACGTCGCCGATCTTGTGGAAGACGTTCACACCGCTGCTGCTGAGCGTGGCGGGGCCCTGGTAGAGGTGGCCGCCCTTCTGGTTCTTGCTGGCGATGTAGACCCGTCCGGTCCTGGGCTGCACCATCAGCGCCTCGGCGTCGCGGGAGCCGTCCTCGTAGCGGACGGTGTACCGGGTGACGTCGACGGTCCGGCTGGTCAGGTCGCGGGGTTCGGGGAAGCGGTAGATCCACACCTCGGACCAGGAGTTCAGGTTGTCGCCGATGTCCGCGAGGTAGAGGTCGCCGTCCGGGCCGATGGAGATCGCCTCCATGTCGCGTGCCGCGACGCCGCGCAGGGTGAGGGTGGCGAGGGTCTTCCCGGTGGCCCCGTCCACGGCGTAGACGTAGGGCCCGTCGCCGCTGTCGTTGTGCGTCCAGTACACCCCCGGGTGCAGCCGGCTGGCCGCCAGGCCGCTGGACTCGGTGATCCGCGGGTCGCTGATCCGGAAGGCCGCACTGGGCCCGCTGTCGGCGCCCGCGGGCGCGGCCCAGGTCCAGCTCAGGGCGAGGACGGCGCCGACCGCGGCCGCCGGAAGGTACGTACGCATGGGCCCAAGCGTGCCATCCGGCCGCAGGAGGCCGGGCCGGCGAGTGCCTCTTGATTCGAGCGCACTCCAAGGGCTTGGCTTGAGGGTATGGAGTACACACAGCTCGGCCGTTCCGGCCTCAAGGTCAGCCGCCTGGTCCTCGGCACCATGAACTTCGGACCGCAGACCGACGAGGCGGACAGCCACGCCATCATGGACTCGGCTCTCGCCGCCGGGGTCAACTACTTCGACACCGCCAATGTCTACGGGTGGGGCGCGAACAAGGGCCGCACCGAGGAGATCATCGGCAGCTGGTTCGCCCAGGGCGGCGGCCGACGGGACAAGGTCGTGCTGGCGACCAAGGTCTACGGGAACATGGCGGCCGAGGACGCGGACTGGCCCAACTACGACCGGCTCTCCGCGCTGAACATCCGCCGCGCCGTCGAGGCCAGCCTCAAGCGGCTGGGCACCGACCACATCGACATCTACCAGTTCCACCACGTGGACCGGAACACGCCGTGGGAGGAGATCTGGCAGGCGATCGACGTCCTGGTCCAGCAGGGCAAGATCCTCTA
Organism: Actinacidiphila sp. bgisy145; assembly: GCF_057708125.1. Classification (NCBI taxonomy): domain Bacteria; kingdom Bacillati; phylum Actinomycetota; class Actinomycetes; order Kitasatosporales; family Streptomycetaceae; genus Actinacidiphila; species Actinacidiphila sp. bgisy145. The sequence goes on along the minus strand of NZ_JBYIRL010000078.1, from coordinate 2,894 downwards.
CGCCGGGTCGAGCAACTTCGCCGGCTGGCACATCGCCCAGGCCAACGAGGCGGCCGCCCGGCGCGGTTCGCTCGGCCTGGTCAGCGAGCAGTGCCTGTACAACCTGGCCAAGCGTGAGGCGGAGATGGAGGTCATCCCGTCCGCTCAGCATTACGGCCTCGGGGTGATCCCGTGGTCGCCGCTGAACGGCGGCCTGCTCGGCGGGGCGCTGCGCAAGCAGCGCGAGGGCGGCGGCGCCCGCTCCACCGGGGGCCGCAGCGCGGACGCGCTGAAGTCGCCGCAGCAGCGGGACCAGGTCCAGGCGTACGAGGACCTGTGCGACAAGCACGGCGTCGACCCGGGCGACGTGGGCCTGGCGTGGCTGCTGACCCGCCCGGGGGTGACCGGTCCGATCGTCGGCCCGCGGGTGCAGGCGCAGTTGGACTCGGCGCTGCGGGCGGTGGAGTTGAAGCTGTCGCAGGAGTTCCTGGACTCCCTGGACGAGATCTTCCCGGGTCCGGGGCCGTCCCCGGAGTCCTTCGCCTGGTGACCGGGGCGTAGCGGTGGGCGTGTGCCGCCGGGGTCAGCGGACCGCGGCGGCCACGACCACCACCGCCAGCATCAGGAGGAAGGCGGCGGTCATCACACGGGTACGGGTCTTGGGGTCCACGCTTCGAGGTTAGCCGTCCGCAGCGGGCCGTCCGCCGCCCGGGCCCGGGGTACGGCCGAGCGGCCAGGCCGCCACGGTGTCGTACCGGGGCTGCTCGCCGGGCTCACCCGACCGCGGCAGGCTGCTGGCGACCAGGCTGAGGGTGCCCGCGGTCCAGGCGGAGCCGCCGAAGGTGCCCAGGGCGTCCGTGAAGGGCGTCAGCGGCACCCGGGAGGGGCGCGGGGCCCGGGCGAGGGTCAGATGGGCGCGGAAAGCGTGCCCGGCGGGGTCGTCGGGCACCCCGGCGCGGCGCCCGGCCGCGCGGACCGAGGCCGCGAGCCGGGCCAGCGCCGCGAGGTCGCCCTCGGCGCCGGTCCACAGGGTGCCGCGGCCGAAGTGGCCGCCGCCGGCCAGCCGCAGGGTGAGGGGTTCGTGGCGGTGGGCGGCGCGGGCGAGGCGCTCGTCGAGTTCCGGGCGCAGCTCGTCGGCCACCTCGCCGAAGAAGGCGAGGGTGAGGTGCCAGCCGCCGGTGGCGGTCCACCGCAGGTCGTCGGCCCCGGGCAGGCGCCGCAGGGGCTCGACCGCCGCGGTGAGTTCGGCCACCGCGGCGGCGGGCGGCAGGAGCGCGGTGAAGAGCCTCACGCCGCGGACGTCAGCCGGCTGCCGGAGGGGGTCGGGTCGGCGCCCGGTGCCCCCTGGTCGACGGGCGCGCCCTCGTCGCGGGCGGCCCGGCCGGTACCGGTCTGCGGCGCGCGGCCCGGCTCCGGGGCTTCCGAGGCGGCGTCCGGCGCGGGACCGGCCGGTGCGGCGCCGTCCCCGCCGTCCCCGCCGCCCTCGGCGGGCGCGGCGGACTCCGCGGGCTGGGCCGGCCGCGGGTCGCGCGGCACGAAGACGATCGGCGGGCTGGTGCGGTCCCGCCCGGCGCCGAGGTTCACCTTCAGCCGCAGGCCGCCGGCCCGGGCGAGCGCGATCCCGACGCCGACCGCCCCGGCGGCCGAGACGAGCCCGCCGGACAGGAAGCCGACGCGGGCCCCGAAGGTGTCGGTGACCCAGCCCATGACCGGGCCGCCCACCGGGGTGCCGCCGACGAAGACCATCATGTACAGGCTCATCACCCGGCCGCGCATGACGGGGTCGGTGGCGAGCTGCACGGTGGCGTTCGCGGTGGTGTTGAAGGTCAGGCCGAACACGCCGATCGGCACCAGGAGGACCGCGAAGATCCAGAAGGTCGGGGCGACCGACGCCAGCAGTTCGAGGAGCCCGAAGGCGAGGGCGGCGGTGACCAGCATGCGCAGCCGGGTGCGGGTGCGGCGGGCGGCGAGCAGGGCGCCGATCAGGGAGCCGGCGGCCATCAGGGTGTTGAACAGGCCGTAGGTGCCGGCGCCGGAGTTGAAGACCTTGTTGGCGAAGGCGGACAGCCAGATCGGGAAGTTGAAGCCGAAGGTGCCGATGAAGCCGACCAGCACGATCGGCCAGATCAGCTCCGGCTTGCCCGCGACGTACCGCAGGCCCTCGCGGAGCTGGCCCTTGCCGCGGGGGGCGCGTTCGATCTTGTGCAGCTCGGAGGTGCGCATCAGCAGCAGGCCGGTGAGCGGGGCGAGGAAGGACACGCCGTTGATCAGGAAGGCCCAGCCGCTGCCCACGGCGGTGATCAGCACACCGGCGACCGCGGGGCCGACGAGGCGGGCGGCCTGGAAGTTCGCGGCGTTCAGCGAGACGGCGTTGCGCACCACGTCGGGGCCGACCATCTCGACCACGAAGGTCTGCCGGGTGGGGTTGTCGACGACGGTGACCACGCCGAGCAGGAAGGCGATCGCGTACACGTGCCAGACCTGGACCACCCCGGACAGGGTGAGCGTGGCGAGCGCCAGGCCGAGTACGCCGAGCGCGGCCTGGGTGCACAGCAGGATCTTGCGCTTGGGGTAGCGGTCGGCGATGACACCGCCGTACAGGCCGAACAGCAGCATCGGCAGGAACTGCAGCGCGGTGGTGATGCCGACGGCGAAGGACGAGCCGGTGATGCTGAGCACCAGCCAGTCCTGGGCGATCCGCGACATCCAGGTGCCGGTGTTGGAGATCACGGCGCCGGTCGCGAAGAGCCGGTAGTTGCGGATCTTGAGGGAGCTGAAGGTGCCCGTCTTCGCGGCGGGACGGTCAGGTTCGGTTGCGGTGTCTGGTCCGGCTGCCGAACTCAATCGGTACTCGCCTGCCTTTCGTCTGGGGCCGTTCGGACGCGGGGGGGGGAGGGGGCCGGCGCGAGGGGGGG
>NZ_JBYIRL010000077.1:0-16177 GCF_057708125.1 Actinacidiphila sp. bgisy145 | reverse complement strand
ACTCGTCGCCACGGTCAACCGGCCCCGGGCCGGCCGGGACGCCCTGCGGATCGCCGCGGCGGCGGCCGGTCTGCCCGGCGACCCGGCCGGCTACCGCTTCCCGCACCCGCGCGCCTCGGTGACCCACACCGAACGCGCGGGCGTGGCGGCGGTGCTCCTCGGCGGCGCCGCCGACGGTGTCGGCGTCGACCTCGAGCACGACCGGCCGGTGCGCCCGGCGGCGGCCCGGTTCTACCTGCGCGACGACGAGCCCCACGACGACCTCCTGCGGCTGTGGACGGTCAAGGAGGCGCTGTTCAAGGCCGACCCGGCCAACGCGACGCGGTTGCTCCGCGACTACCGGGCGAACGACCCGGCGTACCAGCACGTTTCAGCCCGACACCTCGGCGGCTGGCTCACAGTCGCCGCCCGTCTTGCGAGGGAGCCCATGCCCGCCAACACGATCAGCTTCGAGACCGTGGCCGAACGGGTCGCCGGGGTACTGCGCGTACCCGCGAGCGACCTCACGCCGGACACCCTGATGAAGGACCTGGCCGCCGACAGCTTCATGTTGGTCGAGATGATCGTCGACCTGCAGGAGGAGTTCGACGCCGTGTTCACCCAGGCCCGCCTCCGCGAGATCGACAGCCTCGGCGAACTCGTCACGCTGCTCCAGGAATCGGCCGCGTGAGACCCCGTCCCCTTCTGCCGGCCACCGTGGCCGGTGCCCGTCCGACTTCGGAGGCTGATAGCAAGTGAACGTCCCTGTCATGGTGCTGGTGCTCGCCGACTTCGTGGTGATCGGCGTGCTGCCCCGGGTGTTCTTCAAAGGCGGCAGCTTCAACCTCGGCTGGTGGCTGACCGGAGCGCCCTTCTTCGTCGTCCCCCCGTTCCTGATCGCCGCGCGGCTGGCGCACTGGCACTCGTGGATCAGCATGGGCAAGGCGGTGACGACGCTCACCGCGATCGGCGCCGTGCTCGCCGGCGGCTCGATCGCGCTGATGTTCTTCACCCTCGGCACGCACCGGGTGCCGCTGGCCCTGTGGCACCAGGAGGACGACGCGCCGGTGTCGATCGTGACGTACGGCGCGTACTCGAAGATCCGGCACCCCTTCTACTCGTCGTTCCTGCTCGGGTTCCTCGGTGCCTTCGCGATGTTCCCGCACCTGGGGACGCTGCTGCCGCTGCTCTACGCGATAGTCCGGCTGACCACGACCGCGATGCGGGAGGAGAAGCGGCTGTCCGCCTCGGAGTTCGGCGGCGAGTACCGCGAGTACATCTCCCGCACCGGCCGCTTCCTGCCCATCTGACCGACCCTCAGCAGTGTGCGCGAGAAGAACCCCACGGGCATCGACACGCCCGTGGGGTTCTTCGCTCTCCCCCCGCCCGTACCCCTCCGGAGACCTCTCCGGCCGCCCTCTGGAACCGCCTGTGGACCCCCCTCTGGAATCCCCCTGGTGTTCTCCGCCCACCCAGCGTGACCGACCGGTCGGTCACATGGTAGACTCGGTGGGCCAGGCGACCAGGAACACCCCCCGACGTACCCGCAATCGACGCACGGGCCGCGCAGGAGCGACCCGACGCGGAAGGGAACAGGCCCTGTGACATCCAGCATGGAGTCGGCCAGCGACCAGGCACAAGACCAGGACGCGCGCCGAGAAGCCCCGGACCCGCTGCGGTGGTGGTCCCTCCTCGCGGTCAGCCTGGCCACGTTCATGACCTATCTGGACCTGAACATCATCAACGTGGCGATCCCCACCATCCAGCGCAGCCTGCACCTTTCGGAGGCCGGGCTGGAGTGGATCGTCAGCAGCTACCTGCTCACCCTGGCCGGCCTGCTGCTGGCCGGCGGCCGCCTCGCCGACGCCTACGGCCGCCGCCGGCTGTACATGATCGGCCTGATCATCTTCACCCTCTCCTCGCTGTCGGCGGGCCTCGCCGGCAACGGCGGGATGCTGATCAGCAGCCGGGCCGTCCAGGGCATCGGCGCGGCCCTGCTCACGCCCGCCACGCTGGCGATCATCACCAACACCTTCACCGACGTGAAGGAGCGCACCAGCGCGATCGGCCTGTGGACGGTGAGCGCCGCCTTCGGCCTGGCCCTCGGGCCGGTGACCGGCGGCCTGATCACCGAGAACATCCGCTGGGGCTGGATCTTCCTGATCAACGTGCCGGTCGGCGTGGTGACCCTCGCGCTGAGCGTCCGCACGGTCCGCGAGTCCCGGTCGGCCGCCGCCGGCCACGTCCTGGACGTCGGCGGCCTGGTCACCTCCGCGGTCGCGCTGTTCGCGGTCACCTACGCGCTGATCGAGGGCAACGACGCCGGCTGGGGCGCGCCGGAGATCGTGGCGGCGTTCGTCGTCGCCGGGATCTTCGCGGTGGCCTTCTTCGTCTTCGAGACCCGCTCGGTCGCCCCCATGGTCAACCTGCGGCTGTTCCGCATCCGCCAGTTCACCGGCGGCATCACCACCCAGATGATCTGGGCCTTCGGCGCCCTCGCCATCTACTTCTTCACCTCGATGTACCTGCAGGACGTCCTCGGCTTCTCCCCGCTGAAGTCGGGCCTGCTCTTCGTGCCGATGGCGTTCGCGCTCGCCGCGTTCGCCGGGTTCTCCACGCTGATGGAGGGCTGGATCGGCGGGCACCGCACGGTCTCGCTCGGCATGGTGATGATGACGGTCGGCCTCATCATGCTCAACATGCACGACGAGCACTCGACGTTCGCCTCGCTGCTGCCCTGCCTGATCGTGCTCGGCGGCGGCATGGGCATCATGAACGTGCCGATGACCAACGCCGTCATGCAGAACACCCCGGAGGCCCAGGCCGGGGTCGCCTCGGCGCTGCTCAACGACGCCCGCGAGGTGGCCGGCCTGCTCGGCATCACCATCATCGGCGCGGTGCTGCGCTCCCAGCAGACCGCCAAGCTGCACTCCGGGGCGAACCCGTCGCAGGCGTTCCTGCACGGCTACCACGCCGGTCTGTGGGTGGCGACGGCCCTGGTCGTGATCGGCATCGTCTTCACCTACACGACGCTGCGCCCCAACAAGGAAACGAGCGGCCTGAAGGACCCTGTTCCGGCCCAGCAGTTGACGTGAGAAGAACGGCGGGCGGCACCGGGCGGAAATCCGGTGCCGCCCGCCGGGAACCGGGCCGGTGACTTCTGCGGAAACGGACGCGCACGCCTGACAGGAGGTACTCAGTACGGATAGACGCGTGGTGGCCACCCTGGGCGGATCAGACCTATGGAGTACGCCTTGGAAACGACCGCGGGACGGTTCTTGACCTTGAGCTTACGCATCAGGGTGTCGACGTGATAGCCGATGCCGCCACGGCTCAGATAGAGCATGGAGGCCAGGTTCACCGTCGACATACCGAGCGCCACACCTTCGAGAATGCGCGCTTCGATATCGGTCAGCACCAGACGGTGCGGTGCGGGTGCCGGGTCCGGGCGGCTGCCGTTGTCCGGGCAGACCAGGGCCATCAGGCCGTCGGTGTCGCCTTCGCTCTCGCCACGCACGGTGAAGCCGGTCAACTCGCCGCTGAACACGGTGGAGTCCTTCTGCCGGAACGCCACGGTGGGCTCGGTGAAACGGCTCCCGCGGTCGGCGACCAGCCGGGAGAACTGTCGGCCGACCTGGGCCCGGGCGTCGGAGTGCAGCAGGTCGGCGAAGCGGCGCCCGCCCAACTCCGCGGGTCGGCAGCCGAACTGGCCGGAGAACTCGGCGTTCACCTCGACCAGCCGGAACGCGCTGTCTAACTTGGCCATGCACATGCCGGACCGCTCGAAGAGCGACCGGAGGATCTCCTGCTGGCTCCCCCTGCTGCTGAGGTTAAAGACCAGTGCCTCTGTCATTGTTTCCTTCTCCCCTGCTCGCTCAGTGAACGAAGGTGGTGCGAAGACCGTCGTGACGTGACGCTGTCTCATGACCCACCGCGACCCCGCGGTGCGGCGGTGGAGCGAGGCCATCTCCGGCCGGGGTTCCCGTCGTCTCCCAGCCATGACATCGCGCTTGCCCGACATGTCTCCCTATGAAGGACTACCGACACATCGGTCTTGGTTCTCCCGGAGGCGCAAGTCGTGCCGGGAGTCAGCCCGGGCGGGGCGGCGGGGGCCGTCCGCCGCGGCGACCCGGCTCGCGGCGCGCTCGTGCCCCGGCTCTTTCCGTGGGCACGGCAGCCGAGCGTTCTATGCGTTTCATACGATCTGCCGTACCGGTGTCGGCGACCGGTCGGCGTACGCGATCATCCCAGCCGGCCGAGTCGCCGGTCCCGTACATCGCCATGGATCAGACGCATTCCTTCTGGATGATCGTCCTGCGGCAATGCCCCGGTGGAGCCGCGGACACCCCGGCGAGGTGGGCAGGGCCCATTGCGGCCGACCGCCAGTCGCGCTGCACTCGCCCTCCCCCGGCGCTTTCACCGTGCCCGCTGCACTTACCTGCCGCTCTCCGGCCGCGGCGCCCCACGTGCCGCAGGCAGGCGGCCGACCGGCCGCCACTCCTTCGTGGAGCGCGCGTTGACAGCTTTCCAGCCCGACCCGGTCAGGCGCTACTCGACAAATCCCTCGACCACCAGCGGCGGCCAACTCCCCATCCGGAACAGTCCGGCCGAATAGGCTCGGGAGACCAGCTCGGATCGATTGGCCGCTTCGAGGTTTTTCATCAGCGCACTGACGTGATATTCGACTCCACCTCGGCTCAGGAAAAGCTTTGAAGCGAGCTGAACCGTGGACATTCCGGCCGCCACGCCTTCCAGGACGAGCGCTTCCATCCTGGTCAGCGGCTTTCGCTCGGCGGCCGGCGCGGGCGCGGAGGGCACGCCCTCGCCCTCGGGGCCGGGCTCCAACTCCAGCAGGACGACGAGCGAGTCGATGTGCCCCGCGTCGTCCGTCACCGCGATCCCGGTCAGCTCGGTGCTGGTCCGCCCGGCGCTGGTCAGGGCGGCGACCCGGTCGCTGAACCGGCTCCGCTCGCCGCGCGCCAGCGACAGCAGCCGCCGGGTCAGCGCGTCCCTGGCCCGCACATGCACCAGGTCGACGAGGGGGACACCGGGGAGATCCTGGACCGAAAGTCCGAAAACATCGGCGAAACCGACATTGCTCCCGATCAGGCGGAGATCAAGATCCACATGCGCAATGCGCGCGGACGAGTTGTCGAACAGCGACCAGAGTCTGTACACGTCGTCAGCCCGCTCAGGTGAGCAGGTTTTCGTCTCAGTGATCGCATCTTGTCCCGCCGACACGATTTAGCCTCCCCGCATGCTCAGCCAAGACTCCGGCCGTTTATTGGTCCAGACTCCCATACCGAAATCCCAAAAACCAGCCTCACCGGCAACCGGTTTACGGCCACCTGCGCAAGTCTAGGGTTTTTCCGGCTTGTCCCACCGGCGGACGCCGGGCGTCCGCCGATGTAACCGGGGCGTTAAGAAATGAGCCGGCGCCCTCCGGCACCAGCGCAGGTCAGGTGACATGCTTGCCGCGCAGCGGGGCCCGCAAACAAGCCGCGGGAAAACTACCGTCCGTAGCATTCGCCACGCCGCGCATACATCCACGGCCACCCCGGGTTCTTCGGATTTTGTCCATTTTCGGCAGGTTCAACGGGAAAATCGCCGAGCACCCATGACTTCTTTTGGTTGACTATTTACTTTCCAACGTTCTACCGTAGCCATTCCGGAAGTTCGCTTTCCGTTTCCCCGTTTGCGGGAGTGTTCGGCAAAGAGCGCTGTGCGTGCGGGCGAGGGAGAGCATGGCGCAGCGAAGGGGGAAGCCGCAATGCCCGTCGGTACCCCACGGACCGGCCGGTCGGCCCCGCCGCGGGGCACAGGACCGGTGCGGCGCTCAGGCCCCGCGCGGCGCTCAGATGCCGAGGAACCGCCGGAGCACCCGGCGCGAGGCGGGCAGCGGACGCCCGGCGTCGAACTCCAGCACCGAGATCTCCCGGGTCATCGCGGCGATCAGCTGCGCGGCCGCCTCGGCGTCCTCCCAGCCCATCACCTCCAGGTCGACCACTCCCGCCGCCGCCAGCCGCTCCCGGCGGGCCGCCATGGAGCCCTGCACCGTCGGGTCGGAACGGGCCTCCAGGGCCAGCGCCTTGACGCCGCGGTTCGCCAGCGACACGTCGAGATACGCCTCGGTGCTGCGGAAGATCCGCTCGGCACCGGGCGCCAGGCCGGCGATCGCCTCGTCCACGGCCTCCTGCACCCGGGCGTGGAAGCGCTTGTGCATGGCGTCGACGAACGTCGCCCGGTCCTTGAAGTGGACATAGAAGGTGCCTTTGGCCACCCCCGCCCGCGCGACCACCATGTTCACGCTCAGACCGCCCAGGCCGTGCTGCTCCGCCAGCGCCACGCCGGCGTCGAGCAACGCCTCACGTGTCTGCAACGCTCCGGGCATCTGCACTCCTGCTGCCATAACTTCGGAGTATATGCCCGCCCGCCGGTCAGCGGCCTGAGGCGACTTTCCGGAGCGGTGACCGACCAGTCGGTCACGTGCTACGCTCCGGCCCATGCCCACGGTTCCGAGACCCACTCAACCGCACGCATACGGCAACGGCAGCCGACCCAGTGACGTCCCCGGCGGTGCCACCGCCGAGAAGGAGCAGCAGCGATGAAAGCGGCAGTGATCGAAGAAGTCGGCGCCGCACCGCATGCGACCGACCTCGCCGACCCGACCCCGGCCACCGAGAAGCAGGTGGTCGTCAAGGTCGAGGCGACCGCACTGAACTCGATCGACCTGCACGTGGCGGACGGCCACCACCGCGCCGGTCCGCCGAAGGTCCCGTACGTGCCCGGCTTCGAGGTCGTCGGCACCATAACCACCGGGCCCGACCAGGGTCTTCGCGTGCACGCCACGGTGCCGGCCGGTCTGGTGCCGGGGGTCAACGGCGGGCTGGCCGAGCTGCTCCTCACCGACCGCGGGGCCTGCATCCCTGTCCCGGACGGGCTGGACAGCGTGGTCGCCGCGGCGATCGGCGCCGTCGGCGCGGGCGCCGACCTGTCGCTGCGCAAGGCCGGGCTCCAGGAGGGCGAGAGCGTCCTCGTGCTCGGCGCGACCGGCCCGCTCGGCACCGCCGCCGTCCAGCTGGCCAAGCTCGCCGGTGCCAAGCGCGTCATCGCGGCCGGCCGCAACCCCGAGCGCCTCGCGCAGGTCGCCGACGCGGACGGCACCGTGGTCCTCGGCGACCAGCCGCTGGCCGAGCAGCTGGCCGAGCTCGGCGGCCCGGTCGACCTGGTCGTCGACCCGCTGTGGGGCCCCTGGGCGGTGCCCGCGCTGGGCTGCCTGGTGCCGGGCGGCCGCTACCTCAACATCGGTGCGGCGGCGGGCGACGAGAGCGCGTTCCGGGTCGAGATGCTCCGCGGCGCGCAGCTGTCCCTGATCGGTTTCAGCGGCACCACCGCGAAGCCGGCGGACGCCTTCGCCGCGTACAACCGCGTCGCTGCCCTCGCCGCGGCCGGCTCCTTCGTCCTGCCCACCGCCACCTACGCGTTGGACGACGCGACCAAGGCGTGGGAGGCCCAGGCGTCCTCCCCGGGCAAGAAGATCGTCGTCACCCCCTGACGGTCCGGCCGCCCTGACTGCCTGACCGTCCGAACACCCGGGTCCGGGTCGCAGCGCTCTCCCGCCGCGGCCCGGACCCGGGTGTGTGCCGCTACGGCGGCGGGAGCGCGCCGCCGTCGGGTTCCGCCGGTCCGAAGCCCTCGGCCACCATCGCGGCAAGGTTGAAGTACGCCTCGCGGGTCGCCGGCCGCAGCATGTCCAGGTCGATCTCGCCGTCCTCCGCCAAGTGCCGGTCGAGCGGCACCACTTGGACGCCGCGGCAGCGGGTCCGGAAGTGCGCCACGAGGTCGTCCACCTTGATCGTCCGGCCGGTCTCGCGCACCCCGGAGATGACGGTCAGGCCGCGGGAGACCAGCTCGGCATAGCCGTGCGCGGACAGCCAGTCGAGGGTGGTGCTCGCGCTGGAGGCGCCGTCCACGGACGGCGTGGTGACGACGATCAGCTGGTCAGCCAGGTCCAGCACGCCGCGCATCGCGCTGTAGAGCAGACCGGCGCCGGCGTCGGTGAGGATCAGCGGGTAGTGGCGGCCCAGTACGTCGACGACCCGCCGGTAGTCCTCGTCGGTCAACGCGGTCCTGGCCTCGGGGTCCACGTCATTGGCGAGGACCTCCAGGCCCGAGGGCGCCAGCGAGGTGAACCGGCGGATGTCCCGGTACCCGCGCACCCGCGGCAGCGCGTCCACCAGATCGCGGACGGTCGCACCCGTCTCCCGCCGCACCCGGCGCCCGAGGGTGCCCCCGTCCGGGTTCGCGTCGATCGCCAGGACCTTGTCCTGCCGCTCGCCGGCGAGCGTCGCACCGAGGACGGCCGTGGTGGTCGTCATACCGACGCCGCCCTTGAGGCTGAGCACCGCGATCCGGTGGCAGGGCAGCAGCGGGGTGCGGATCAGCGCCGACTTCCGCCGCCGTTCGGCCTCTTCGTTCCTCCCGGCCATCGCGAACCGCGCCGTCGGCGGCCTCGTCCGCTCCTGCTGCGGCCGCTGCGTCGCCGCCTGGTTGCGCAGCAGCCGCTCCGGGCCCGTCTCGACGGCCGCGTTGTAGCCGAGCGGCGCGGAGATCGTGCGCGGTGGCCCGCTCAGCGCGGCCCGCATGCTGTCCAACCGGGCCACCACCTCGGCGGCGCCCGCGGGGCGATCCTGCGGGGCGATGGCCATCAACTCACCTACCAGCGCTGCTAGTTCGGTCGGGACTTCCGGGTGGCGCCGTTCGATCGGCTCCAGCGGCCGGTGCACCGGACGGCCGGTGAGCAGCAGCGCGACGTCCGCGTCGGACGGACGCTCCCCGGCGAGCAGCGCGTAGAGCACGCAGCCCAGGGCGTACAGGTCGGACCGCTCGGTGGCCGGGCGGCCCCGCGCCTGCTCGGGCGAGGTGAACACCAGCGGCCCGACGGTCGCCGCGCCGACCACGTACCTGGGCGCCGAGCCGAAGTCGCAGATCTTGACGGTGCCGTCCGGCAGCAGCATCAGGTTGCCGGGCGCGAGGTTCCGGTGGACCAGGCCGCGCGCGTGGGCGTGCCGCAGCCCGTCGCCGATCCGGACGCCGTACGCGAGCACGTCCGCGAGCGAGACCCTGCGGTCCCGCAGGACTTGCCGGAAGTCGGTGCCGCGGAGCATTTCCGAGACGAGGAACGGCCGGCCGTCGTGCTCGCCCAGGTCGCGCAGGCGCGCGATGTTGGGGTGCCGCAAGGACACGGCCTTCAGCGCCTCCTCGCGGAACCGGCGCTTGTGTTCGGCACCGCGGCCGCCCGCCCACGCGTCGTACCCCGCCAGCACCTTCACGGCAACGGCGCCGCCCAGAATCCGGTCGGTGGCCGCGTACACGTGCCCGATGGCGCCTTGGCCGAGCAACGCCTCCAGGCGGTAGCGGCCGCCCAGGACCGTACCGACGCCGATGCCGGCCCCTCCCGTTGCCCGGCGCGCCGCCACCCCCGTATCCACTCCCCCGTCCACGGCCGTCGCACCCTCCAGCCCGCCCACCCCCGCCGCCCGCAGCACACCCGGGCCGAGGTCCGCGAACGGGCGGGCAGCGGAGGACAGTTGGCCGGCGCCTCCCGGGTGCGGCAGCCACGCGGCGAACCGACCCGCCGCCGACGGCAGTTCGGCCAGCAGCGCGGCCACCGCGCGGCGGCTGCCGGCCAGTTCGGCCGCCGGCACGGTGTCGACGAGGATCTGCCGGGCGGCGGCGGAGAAGCGGAAGCTCTGCTCGTGCGCGGGCCGCCCGTCCGCGACCGGGTGCATGAGGCCGCCGAGGAAGACCTCGGCCAGGTGGGCGGTCTCACAGGGCCACGGCACCGCCCGCTGGATCAGCCGCATGACCGGCACGGACACGGTGTCCACGGCGGCGAGGTGCGCGGCCAGCCGGTACGCCTCGGCGGACGCCGCGTCGCGGAAGCGGAGGACGGCCTCGGCCGGGTCGGGGCCGCGGGTGGGCGCCGGGTTGCGGCGGGGCCGGACGTACTGCGGTGCCATCAGCGGGAGGACGGCGCTGCTGCCCGCGGAGCCGACCAGCCGCGCCCAGGCGGCGACCGACTCCGGGGTGGGCTGGAGCACCGGTACGGGCATGCCGTCGAAGTCGACTGCGCCGGGCGGCAGGAGCGGGTCGTCGACCTGCCAGGTGCTGTTGGCCGCTGCGGCCTGACGGGACGTCACCCGCCACCGTTCGGCGTGGATGCCGGAGCCCTGCCACAACCGGGGCGGGAGCACCTGCATCACGGCCGTGGGGCCGGTGGCCGCCCAGCGGTCGAGCGCGCCGTGCATCCGGCCGTCGCGCCACGCCTCGCCGACCCCGTCGCTGACGACGAGGACGAGACTGCGGCCCGAGGGGTCGGCGGCGACCGCGGGCGGGAGCTTGGCGGCGGCGGCGAAGGGGCGGGCGGAGAGGTACGGGGCGTCGGGCCCGCGGCTACCCAGGCCGTGCACGCGTACGGTGCGGAAGGCCCCCAACCGCTCCATCAGCGTGCGCAGTTCGGTGCCGAGCCGCCGCCACAGGAGCATCGACAGGCCGTCGTCCAGGACCAGGACGAGGTCCAGTCCGCGTTCCCGCGCGGGTCGCAGCACCACGTCGGGCAGCCCGGTCTCCGCGTAGGCGGCGGCCGTCGCCGGTTCGTCCAGTTCGGTGCGGTGCGCGGCCGGGCGGTCGACCCGCAGCGCGCGCAGGGCCCGGCCCAGCGGCAGGGCGGCGCCGCCGAGCGCGCCGTGTTCGGGCAGCTTGACCGGCAGGGCGGGTGCCGCGGCTGCGGCCGCCGGCTCGTCCCACCCGCGCCCGGCGGCGTGCGCCGGTACCGTCCCCGGTTCCGGCGGCGGCGCCGGGGCGTCGTCCGGTGCGGCGGCCGCTGCCGCCGGCTCCTCCTCGCCCGCCGCTTCCGGCAGCGGGCCCGCGGCCTCGGCCAGCGGTGCGCCCGCGCCGCGCGGCATCCGCTCGGCCAGCCAGAGGACGTCCAGGAACTCCTGCGGGTCCAGGGGGATTCCGCAGGCGTCGAGGAGGTTCAGCAGCTGGTCCACCGGGCGGTCACACCGTCCGGCCCAGGCTGTGCAGCACCGCGTCCAGGAGTCCTTCGGCGTCGGTGTCCACGCCGCCGACCCGCAGGAAGACCGCGTTCAGCAGCTGGTCGGTGGCGAGTTCGCCCGGCGCGCGGCGGTTCTCGAAGACGTCGAGCAGGTCCTCGGCGCGGGCCAGCCCCTCCGGGCCGAGGTGCGCGGCGACGATGTCCCGGAGCCGGTCGCGGTCCGGCTCGGGCAGGTCCAGCCGGACGCAGCGGCGCAGGAAGGCGGGCGGGAAGTCCCGTTCGCCGTTGCTGGTGATGACCACCACCGGGAACTCCCGGCAGTGCACCACACCGCGCTCCACGGCCACCCGCTCCCCCGGGTCCTCGGTCGGCACCTCCACCACGGGCTGCTCCTCGGGCAGCCGGGCGAGTTCGGGGATCTCGAACCGGCCGTCCTCGAAGGCGGCGAGCAGGTCGTTCGGGAGGTCGACGTCGCCCTTGTCGAGTTCGTCGACGAGCAGGACGCGCGGGCGGCCGCGCTGGGCGAGCGCGGTACCGAGCGGCCCGAGCCGCACGTACGTGCCGATGCCGGGCTCCGGCTCGCCCCGGTCGCGGTGCAGGGTGGTCTCCCGCAGCCGGCCGATCGCGTCGTACCGGTAGAGCGCGTCGTGGAGCGTGGAGCGGCTGTTGACCGGCCAGTGCAGCACCCGGCCGAGTCCCAGTTCGTGGGCGACGGCGTGCGCCAGCGAGGACTTGCCGGTGCCGGGGTGGCCGGTGACCAGCAGCGGGCGGCGCAGGTGGAGTGCCGCGTTGACGATGTGCGTCTCGCGGGCGCCGATCAGGTAGGGGCGGGCGGGCGCTTCCCGGTCGCCGCCCGTGGGGCGGCGCCAGGGCGGGGCCGGCGGCAGGTCGGGTTCGCGGGCCCGGCCGTCGCCCTTGAACAGGTGCCAGGCGTAGGCGGGTTCGCGGGCACCGCCCGGTTCGCGGGCACCGCCCGTCTCCAGATCGCCGCCGGTCTCCAGGTCGTTGCGGTCGTCAGTCGTCATCGGGTCCTCACACCTCGCTGCTCTCGGGGTCGGCGAGCCACAGTCCGTCGGGCAGCGGCCGGTCCGGGTCGTCCCAGACCAGTGCGGGCCGGGCCGGGTACTTCGCCGGTTCGGCGTAGGCGTCGACCCGGAACCGCCGCACCCGTTCGTGCAGCCCGTCCAGCGGTCCGGCGGGCCCGACCGGGTCGAGCCGCGGCGCGTGGTCGTACGTCTCCGCGGTGCGGTCCCACAGCACCACCGGTACGCCGAGCAGCAGGCACGCCCGCAGGACCTTGTCGCGGTGGGCGCTCGGGCCGTGGATCACCACCCGGCCGCAGCCGCGGTCCTTCTTCAGCCGGACGATCGCCGCCTTCGGGTCGGTGGCGCGGCCGTCGACGACGAGCGGTTCGGCGAGCGCGCGGGCGGCCCAACGGCGGGCGACGGCTGAGGCGTTGCGGTGCGGGGTGCGGCAGCGGAGCACCACGTGGAACTCCTCGCCGAGCGGCGCGGACAGGCCGTCGTCGGCGCCCGGGCCCCCGTCGTCCGGGTCCGCGGCCGGCTGTGCGTACGCGTCTGCGGGCCCGTCGTCGTACGCGCCGTCGTACGGTTCCGTGTCGTCCCACTCGTCCACCGGCAGTTGAAGGTGGTCGTTGTCCACCCACACCTCGACCAGGGCCGGGTCGCCGTCGGCGCCGTCGGCGGCCTCGCGGATGAGGCGGGCGATCGCCGCGGGCGGCAGCGGGCGGTCCGGGCCGGTCGCCACCCGTGCCGGGGTGCCGTCGGCGCGGCTGCGCCACAGCACGCAGCGGAAGTGGCGGGGCGGGTCGCCCTCCCGCCGGTCCAGTTCCACCACGACGATCCGCTGGTGCCCCTCGCGCTGCCGGTCCGCCCACTCCGCGGCGTCCTGCCGCCGTTCGGCCAGCGCCGCGTGCGGCACGCCCAGCCGCCGGGCGACCCGGTCGCTCCAGGCGTGCAGCTGCGCGGTCCCGCCCGTACCGCGTGCGGCACCGAGCGCGGCGGCGTACTCCGCCACGCGCAGCAGCGCAGGGACCCGGCGGGCGCCGTGCGGGACGCGGGCGCTGTCCCCGCCGAACGCCTCCAGGGACCGCACGGCCGCCTCCAGGCCGCCGGCCGGCAGCCGGTGCGGCCGCAGGACCGGGGGCAGGGGGGTGTACGGCAGGGCGCCCTGCGCGGCGCGGGGCAGCAGCGTGCCGTCCGCCGCGCACAAGTCGCCGAGGCGGGACAGCAGTTCACGGTGCTCGCCCGTGGACAGCAGCGCCGCGGCCCCTTCGCTGTGGGCGAGGTGCACCAAGGCGCCCAGGGCGGCCCGTTCGGCGTCGGTGCCGAGCGCGGGGGCGTGCAGCTCGGCGAAGTCGGCGGTGGTGCGGGGGCGGTTGAGCAGGAAGTCGGCGAACTCCCGGTAGGTGGGCGCCGATCCGTCCCGCGGGCGGGCCAGTCCATGGCGTTCGGCGAGCTGGCCGGCGCGGTCGGCGCGGATGGCGGGGTCGCCGAGCAGGACGGCCAGTTGCTGCTCTATGTGCGCCAACAGGTGGGTGTAAGGCGCCGGTTCGGCCGGTTCGGCCGGCGTCGTCAGGTCCGCGCTCACCCCGGCCGCCGCGAGTTCGGCGCGTACGGCCTGCCACGGCGCCACGATCGCCCGGCGGATCACCTCCCCCGGTGAGAACGGCCCCCCAGCCGCCGGGACATGCGCCACCACCAGACCGACCGCGGTGCCGTCGGGCAGGCACAGCGGGCCGCCGCTGTAGCCGGGGCCGATGGCCGCGCCGGCCAGGGCCCCGTCCACATACCCCAGCGGGCCGTCGCAGGACCCGACCACCACGTCCGCGTAGCTGTACTCCTGGCCCGTGCCGTACCAGGCCGCCGCCCGCTGCCCCACGGCCATGTCCCGCCACACCACCGGCCGGGCCGCGCCGGGCGGCTCACCGCACAGCTCCAGCACCGCCAGGTCCGCGAGCCACCCGAAGGCGCCATCCGGCACGGCCCTCCTCGGCATCCAGTGCCGCACCCGCGCCTGCCGCCGCACCTCGTCGCGCAGCCCCGAGAACGCCACCTCCACCAGCGCGTCCGCCGGGTCCGCCACCGACTCCATCGGCACGCCCAGCGCTTCGTTCACCACGTGCGCACACGTCAGCAGCCACCGGCCCGACAACTGCACCGCGGCCCCCGCGGTCCGCCCGCCGCCCGACGCGAAGACCGTGATCACGGCTTTCCGCCCCGGACCGTTCGGCCCCTGCGCGGCCCCCTCGAACCACCCCATCGGCTACACCGGGTCCGCGCCCGCGGCGCCGCGCCGCCAGGTGGCGCTCACCTTCATGCTCGCCTGGCCGTTCGCCCCGACGATGCCCAGCTTCAGGTCCTGCCCGAACTGCAACCCCAACTCCACGGTCACCTCCTGCGGCGGGTCGGCCAGAGCGCCGACACTGTCGTGCACCTCCTGGAGCACCAGGCCCAACGGCCGCAGCACCGTACGCAGCACCCCCGCCGCCACGCCGCGCCCCACCGGCACCGGCGCCCTGAATCCCTCCGGCAGGTCCTCGCCCTCCCCCACGGTCACCACCCCCGCCGGCGCGAGCTCCACCCGCACCAACGAGCCGTCCGAAAGCCGCAGTTCCCCGAATTCCGCCACCCCCTCATTCTGCCGCCGCACCCCTCCCCGCGCTGTCACATTCCGCAGGCCGACGAGCGCGGCCGCACTTCCCAGGCCGGGTGCCGGAGCCGGCCGTTGTGGACGACGACGTCGGCGCTCTCCTCCGGGTGGGCCGTGGCGAAGTACAGCTCCTGCGCGGGGATGTAGCGGTCGCGCCACGACCGTTCCACCGCGGCGCCGTCCCCCGACGCCGCGCTTCGCCGCCGCGCGCGTTCGACCGTCTGCTCGAACGGCACCGCCACGAAGATCCTCAGCTCCCACCGGTCGACCAGCTCCGGGCGCATGAGGAAGACCCCGTCGAAGAGCAGCACCGCGTCCGCGGCGGCGACCGCGGGCGGCGGGGACACCCGGGCGTCGGCCGCGTGGTCGTAGGCCGCGGTCCGGAACCGGCGGTCCCCGCCCGGGCCCAGCGGATCGAGCAGGACCCGGCGCAGCGCGGCCCGGTCGTGCGCGTCGAAGTAACAGCCCTCCGCCGAGTACCGGCCTCGCCGGTAGCGCTGCGCCCGGGGGACAAGGAAGTCGTCCACCGTCGCCCGGATCACCTCGCGCCCCTGCGCCCGCAGCGCCCCGGCCAGTTCGTCCGCCAACGTCGTCTTGCCGGCCCCCGGCGCCCCGTCCACCGCCACCCGCACCGGATGCGCGCCCTGGCGGTCCCCCACCACCCCGACCAGCCGCCCGATCAGCTCTTCGCGCGTCCCCTCCTCCATCCCCGCCTCCCCCCGCGTCCTCGCCCGATATCCGGTACCAGCCTGCGGCAGGAAACGGGGGTGACGCCAGGGGACGGGCCCGGCCGCCCCGCCTCGGGGGTGCGGTGGTGGGCGCCCTTGCGGCGCCGGTGGGGACGGCGGCGCAAGGGGTGGGGGTGGGGCGGTCGCTCGGGTCAGGCCGCGGGCCGCGCGGCTGCCGCCTCGGCGGCGCGGGCGAGGCGCTCCACCCAGTCCTGGTGTTGACTTCCGCTCCCCGGGCTAGAGCCCGGGGATTCCTACCACGGTCGACTGACCGTCTCGGTGGGTTCCTGCTTCACCGCGCTGGGCCGGTACGCGTACCGGTCTTACCTGCGCTCCACAGGCTGACACCGCCAGTCCAGCGGCCTTGGCGACGTTGACCGCCGCGTTGATGTCCCGGTCGAGGACAGCCCCGCAAGCCCCGCATTCCCACACACGAATGTGCAGGGGCTTGGGGCCGTCCTTGACACCACACTGCGAGCAGACCTGGGAGGTCGGCTCGAACCGACCGATGCGCAGGAAGCTACGGCCGAACTTCGCAGCCTTGTACTCCAGCATCGCCACGAACGCCGACCACCCCGCGTCGTGGACGGACTTAGCCAGGCGCGTACGGGCGAGCCCCTTCACCGCCAGGTCCTCAACGGCAATCGCTTGGTTGTCGCGCATGATCCTCGTTGAGAGCCGGTGGTGGAACTCGCGCCGTGCGTCGGCCACCCGCGCGTGAGCGCGAGCGACCCTGATA
>NZ_JBYIRL010000076.1:0-16221 GCF_057708125.1 Actinacidiphila sp. bgisy145 | reverse complement strand
CCCCCCCCCCCCCCCCCCGCGGTCGTGCTCAGTGCGCGGACTCCAGGGCGGCCGCCCACTCCTTGGTGGTGGCCACGTCCACCCGGCGGTTGAGCAGCCTGGTCAGGAGCATCTCGTGCACCTCGGGGTCGGAGTCGGCGCAGGCGTCGGAGAGGACCGTGACCTGGTAGTCCAGGTCGGCCGCCTCGAGCGCGGTGGACAGCACGATGCCGCTGGTGGCGATCCCGGCCAGGGCGAGGCGGTCGATGCCCTGCGCGGCGAGGATCTGCCGGAGGTTGTTGCCCGCGAAGGCGCTGACGCGGTTCTTGTGGACCACGATCTCGTCGCCGACCGGAGCCAGTTCGGGGTGGAAGGCGGCGCCGGGGTCGTCGGCGGTGAACAGGTGCTTCGGCAGGGCGCCGAAGACCTTGTTGCGCGGGTGCGCGTCCACGTGCCCGGCGCGCAGCCGCAGCGCGACGTGGATGACCGGGACGTCGGCGGCACGGGCGGTTGCCAGGGCGGCCGCGGCGGCCGGGACGTAGTCCGGGGACACGTGCGTGACGGTGGTCTGCTGGAGGTCCATGGCGAGCAGGGCGGTACGGGACACGGTTCGGCCTTTCGTGAGGGTGGTTCGTCGTGCGGAGGTGCGGAGGTGCGGAAATGGGTGGGGCTGGGTGGCCGCGGGCGCGGGGCGGACGGGCCGACGGGCGGGCGGGGCAAGGGAGTTGGTCGTCGGCCGGGCGGGTGACCGGGTGGCTGGCCGGTAGGTGTTTTACGCGGCGGATCGTTTCCCCGGCGCGTCCCCGGTCGGCAGGCGCCGCAGCGTGCGGTCGAAGGCGGTGGCCAGCAGGTACAGCGCCCCCGCGCCGAGCATGAACCACGCCAGGTGGTGCATCCCGCCGGTGCTCGCGCGGTCGCCGAAGGACACGGCGGTGGCGGAGGAGGCGATCATCGACCCGAGGTAGCCGAAGGTCCGCAGCAGCCCCGCCGAGGACCCGGTGCGCTCCGGATCGGACTGGAAGTACACGGAGTTCTGCAACGCGAGGCTGTTCGCGCCCTGCGGCACGCCGAAGACGACGGCCAGCAGCACCAGCATCCACAGCGGGCTGCCCGCCGTGAGGCCCAGCATCAGCGCGCACGCCGCGATCTGGCCCACCGCGCCGAGCAGCAGCTTCCCGACCACCCCGCGCCGCCGCCCGACCGTCACGGACACGCAGATCCCCACCAGGAACATCGGTATCTGCACCAGCCCGGCGTGGAAGGGCGTCAGCCCGTACCCCTCCTCGGTCCACTGCGTGAAGCCGTAGAGGAAGGCGTACGACACGACGTACGCGACCAGCGACCGGCCGTAGGTGGCGAGCAGCGGGGTGTTGCCGCCCAGCACCCGCAGATCGATGAAGGGGGTGGGGGCGCGCAACTCCCGTACGGCGAAGGCGGTTCCGGCGGCGAGGGTGATCAGCAGCAGGTACCAGTTGGCGAGGTGCAGGTTCATCAGGAAGAGCAGCAGGGAGAAGAGCATCGCCGCGAACAGGCCCATGCCGGGCAGGTCGATGCGTGCGGCCAACTCCCGCCGGGCTCCCGGCCGTTCGCCCTGCTGCTTCGGCAGCCGCAGGGCGCCGAGCGCGACCGCGAGCACGGACAGCGGGATGTTGAGCGCGAAGGTGACGCGCCAGCCGCCCAGTCCGATCAGCACGCCGCCCAGCAGCGGTCCGACCACGGCGATCGTCTGGTTGGCGACGGCGAGGGTGGTCAGCACGCCCGCCGGGCTGTCCTGGCCGGTCCGCGCGGCCTCGCTGCGCAGCAGCGCCATCGCGGCGGGGTAGCCCGCGCACGTGCCGAAGCCGAGCACGACCCGCGCGGCGATCAGCACCCCCAGGTCGGGTGCCAGGGTGCCGACGACTCCGGCGACGCCGACCAGGCCCGTACTCAGCAGGAACAGCCGGCGCGGGCCGAAGATGTCGATCAGCCGCCCGACGATCGGCTGGCCCAGCGCGGTGGCCAGGTACAGCGCCGAGACCAGCCACGCGGTCTGCGAGGGCGGCGCCCCGAACGCCTTGCCGATCGGCACGAGGGCGACCGCGATGATCGTGGAGTTGATCGGGTTGAGTACCGATCCCAGCATCATCGGGGGGATGAGGCGGCGGTCGAACGCCTTGCCGGCAGGGGCGCCGGGCGCGGCCTCGGCGGTCTGCTCCTGGCCCTCTTCCTGCTCCTGCTCCTGCTCCTGCTCAGTCACGGACGAGTCGCTCCAGTACGGCCATGGCGGCGATCACGGTCTGCCGCTCTTCCTCGGTGCACTTGTGCTCCAGCTCGCCCGCCAGCCATTCGCCGCGCGCCTGCCGTCCCGCTTCGGCCTGGCGCCGCCCCTCCGCGGTGAGCCCGATCAGCAGCCGCCGGCCGTCGTCCGGGTCCCGGCGGCGCTCGACCATCCCCAGCTCGGCCAGCCCGGCGATCGTCGCGGCCATCGACTGGTGCCGCATCCCCTCGATCGCGGCGAGGTCGCTCACGGTGAGGTGGTCGTTGTCCATCAGCTGCCCGAGCACCGACATCCGGGCGAACACGAAGCCGTCGTCCGCCGCGGCAGCCCGCACTTTGCGGCGCAGCCGCCTGATCACGGCCCGCACGTCGTTCGACGCCCGAACCGCCGAGGCCGACGGGGTGCTCTCTGTGCTCATGCACCCCACCGTAATTTAGACAGCCCAAACTGTCCAGTTTTCCTGCGCAGCTAGCCTGTGCACCTCCCCTCGGGCCGCACACCAACGCCCCCCGGCGAGCCACCACCGCTGACAGCCCTTACCGGTGCTCCAGCTCGCGGCCGCGCGGACGGGCGCGGGCGGAGCGCTCCCCGGCGGCCGAGGGGGCGGGGGTCCGGGCGCGGTAGTCGGCGGCGGTGGACTCGATCAGGGCGAGGGAGTCCTCCGGGGGAAGCGCGGCGGCGGTGAGGAGGTCGTGGGTGAGGTGGGCGAGGTTGACCGCGCCCGGGTCGGTGAAGTGGTTGCCGGTGTGGTGGGCGGTGAAGTGCAGCGCGGGGCTCTCGTCGGCGTACGTCATCAGGCGCAACGCGCCGTCGGTGCCGGTGGGGTGGGGCGTCGCGGCCAGCGGCAGCACCCGTACGGTGATGCGCCGCCGGCGGATCAGCGCGGCCAGGCTGTGCAGTTGCTCCGCCATGGTGGCGGGGCCGCCGAGGCCGCGGTGCAGGACCGCTTCACCGAGGACGGCCAGGTAGCGCGGCCCCTTCGGATCGTGCAGCACCGGCGTACGTGACAGCCGCGCTTCCCACCGGTACCGGGTGGGCCGGTCCGCGAGCAGCGGCGCGTACGTCTCCGCCACAGCTTTCGCGTACGCGTCGGTCTGTAGCAGTCCGGGGACAAGCGTGGCGTCCCACTCCTTGATGGTCGCGGCGAGCCGCTCCCAATCGGCGAGCGGGGACAGCTTGTTGGGGTCGGGCGCGGAGCGGCCCGCGGTGAGGTTCCGGACGAAGAAGCCGCCGGTGTCCAGCAGCCGGTCCAGCACGTCGGCCAACTCCGGGTCGAACCTGCGCTCCCCCTGCTCGATCCGGGCCAGGTACGACAGCTCGATGTGCAGCATGTCCGCCAACTCCCCGAGCGTCAGCCCGGCGCGCTCCCGGTAGTACCTCAACTCGGCTCCGTACAACGACCGTGCCGACAGCGCCGGGTCCAGCTTCCTCGCGGTGAAGCGTCCGGGATTGGTCATGATCGGTGCTCCTTCGGTACGGCTTAGGTACGGCGTGGGGCTCGTCCGCGGGATGCGGGATGCGGCGGCCCGGCGGGTTCTGCGACCGGAACGTCACGCGATGACCTTTCCCGTACGATGCTTCCCACGGTCCGTCAGGATGCGCAGTGCGCGCGCAGTTGGTTCGGAAACCAGCATGCTCCGCCCGCCCGTGATCCCGCAACCGAATCGGATGGAAACCGTTCCAAAACCGCGAGCGGGCGGTAGAGCCTCGACGCCCGCCACGCCCGAACGAAAGGGATGACCGTGGTCCAGCCACGCCCGACGGTGCGCCGTCGCCGACTCGCCACGATGCTGGTGCGGCTCCGCGAGGAAGCCGGCAAGACGCCGGACCAGGCCGCCGAGCAGATCGGCTGCCACCGCAGCAAGATAAGCCGGATCGAGAACGCGCACCTCGGCATCTCCGTCGGCGAACTGCGCGCACTCCTCGCGTTCTACGAGGTCACCGACCCGGAGTACGTCGAGGGCCTGGTCGGTCTCGCCCGGCGCAGCCGCGAACGCGGCTGGGTCCAGCGCCTGTGGAACGACCTGCCCTCGTACGCCGACCACATCGACTACGAGCAGACCGCCGACTACATCCGATCGTTCCAGCCCCTCCTGATCAGCGGGCTCTTCCAGACCGGCGACTACGCACGCGCCTTGTACCGGGCCAACCCGGCAATGCTCGGAGACGACGAGATCGACCGGCTGGTGGACGTCCGCATGCAGCGGCAGACGGTGCTCGAGGGCGAGCAGGCGCCGCGCATCTGCCTGATCGAGGGGGAGGCGGCACTGCGCAGCAACGTGGGGTCCGCTCGCGTGATGGTGCCGCAACTCGAGCACCTGCTCGCGCTGGCGGAGCGGCCGAACGTCGAGCTACAGGTGCTGCCGTTGAGCGCGGGCGCGCACCCGGGGCTCACGGGTGCCTTCGTGGTCTTCGGCTTCCCGAACCCGGCGTTCTCCGACGTGGTGACGGTCGAGCACCCAACTGGCACGCTGTATATGGAGACGACGGAGGAGACCAGCACCTATACGCTTACCTTCGACTCCCTGAGGTCGGTAGCCATGAGCCCAGCGGCCAGCCGCGACCTGATCCAGCGGATCAAGCAAGGGCTGTGAGACGGTAGGAAGCAGAGGTAGGGGCGATGCACGCATCCGGACTGGACGGCGCCGTCTGGCGCAAGAGCAGCCACAGTGGTGGCGACTCCGGTGGTGGACAGTGCGTGGAGTTCGCCGAGTTGTCCGCGACCGCCGCCGTCCGCGACTCCAAGGACCCCCAGGGCCCCGTGCTCACCTTCTCCACCACGGAGTGGGCCTCCTTCGTCACCGCCCTCCGCGCCGACGAGTTCCCCACCGCCTAATACCGTTCTCACGCGGCAGCCGTGACGGGGAGTGCGGGCTGGTATCACTCCCCCTCCCAGAGGAGCACCCGCGCCGAGGTCCGCCCGTCGGCGGGTCGGCATGACCGCGTCGTCCACACCTGGCACCGCACGGGACGTTGAGGCCGCGAGCAGCCCATGGCAGGCTCCTCCCGCATGATCGATGAATTCGCCAAGGACCACCTGCACGGGAGACTGCGGCGGGACCGCGAGGCGCTGGTCTGGAAGCTCGACGGCCTGTCCGAGTACGACAGCCGCCGGCCGTTGACCGTGACCGGGAGCAACCTCCTCGGCCTGGTCAAACACGTGGCCAGTGTCGAGGCCAGGTACTTCGGCGAGGTCTTCGGCCGCCCTTCCCCGGAACCGCTGCCCCGGTGGCAGGACCACGACGGCAGCGATCTGTGGGCGACCGAGGACGAGACCCGCGATCAGATCATCGAGTTCTACCGGCGCACGTGGGAACACTCGGACGCGAGGATCAACGAGCTTCCCCTCGATGCCCCCGGCCACGTGCCGTGGTGGCCGGAGCCCCACTCCCGCACGAACCTCTTCGCCGTCATGGTCCACGTCCTCGGCGAGACCAACCGGCACGCCGGGCACGCCGACATCCTGCGCGAGGGTGTCGACGGCCGAACCGGGATGCGCCCCGAACACGAGACGCGGATCGATGAGGACGCCCGCGCCGCGTACCGCGCGAAGATCGAGCAGGCCGCCAGAGGGCGAGTTGGTGTGGTGGGTGGCGGCGAACTCCGTCAGAAGGGTTGACGCGCGTGTGCAAGTCCGGTGACATGTGATGGAAATCCTTGGAAAAAGTTCGGTGTTGTTCATCTGACGACCATCGGGCCCCGCCACGGAGCGCGAACTGCGAACGATCGGTCAGGGATCGGTTCCGGCGGGGGCGGGCGGTCCAAGGCAAGGGACACGCATGCGACTTCGACGTAATCGACTCCGGCACGTGGTGACCGGGGTCGCCCTTTCGGCGCTCGTCGGCAGCGGACTGGTCGTGGCGGCCGCCGCACCCTCGACCGCCGCACCTCGCTCCGCCTCCACCCCGCAGTCCACCTCCGCCCCGCACTCCCCCGGCACGTGGACGGTGGACGACCCCGCCCGCTCGACCCTCACCGCGCAGTTGGACCTCGACTCCGCGGGCGAGCTGCACCTCGCCGTCGACCGCGGCGGCACGCCGGTGCTGCTGCCGGGCCGGCTCGGAATCCGCACCGACCAGCACGACCTGACGGCGGGTCTGGAACTGGTGAGGCGCCAGGACCGCACGGTCCACGAGTCGTACCAGATGACCACCGGCAAGCAACTGCGGCGCTCGGCCACGATGCACGAGGCCACGTTCACCTTCCGCGGCACCGACGGCGCCCAACTCGGCCTCGCTGTCCGGGTGTCCGACGACGGCGTCGCCTACCGGTACCTGCTCGACGGCAGCGAC
Organism: Actinacidiphila sp. bgisy145; assembly: GCF_057708125.1. Taxonomy (NCBI): domain Bacteria; kingdom Bacillati; phylum Actinomycetota; class Actinomycetes; order Kitasatosporales; family Streptomycetaceae; genus Actinacidiphila; species Actinacidiphila sp. bgisy145. The sequence goes on along the minus strand of NZ_JBYIRL010000076.1, from coordinate 9,693 downwards.
ACCGGCACCGGCACCGGCACCGGCACCGTGACGGTCACCGCCGAGACCTCGTCCTTCGCACTGCCGACAGACGCCAAAGCCTGGGTCCAGCCGTACGCGACCAGCTACGAGACGGAGCGGACCGAGACCACGGCCGGCGCGGCCAACGAAGCCCAGCCCAAGACGTGCACCGGCACCACCTGCTCCTTCGGCTACCCGACGCTCTTCGAGGAGGGCAGCACCTACGTGCTGCTCACCGAGGCCGACGTGGACGGCCGCTACTCCGGCAGCCACCTCGACCACGTGGACGGCAGCGGCACGTACTCCGTCGCGCTGGCGGACGACGCGCCCGTCACCTCGCAGGGGCCGCTGTCCACGCCCTGGCGCACCGCGATCGTGGGCAGCCTGGACACGCTGGTCGGGTCGACCCTGGTGGACGACCTCGCGCCGCCCTCGAAGGTGAAGGACACCTCCTGGATTCAGCCGGGCGTGGACGACTGGTCCTGGCTGAGCGACGGTGACAGCCCCGGCGACTTCGACCGCCAGAAGGACTTCGTGGACTACGCGGCCGCCCACCGCCTGCGCTACACGCTCGTGGACGCCGGCTGGCAGGCGAGCTGGGTGCCCGAGCTGGTCCGCTACGCGCGGGCCAAGGGCGTGGACGTGATCCTGTGGTTCGACTGGAACGACCTCAAGACCCAGGCCCAGCGCGACGCCTGGCTGCCGAAGGTCAAGGCGTGGGGCGTGGCGGGCGTCAAGGTCGACTACATGTACTCCGACTCCCAGTCCACCTTCCAGTGGTACGACGCCATCCTGCGCGACACGGCCCGGCTCAGGCTGATGATCGACTTCCACGGCGCCACGATCCCGCGCGGCCTCCAGCGCACCTGGCCGCAGGTGATGAGCGTGGAGGCGGTCCGCGGTGAGGAGAACGGGCAGAACCCCACCCGCGACATCTTCCTCGCCTTCACCCGCAACATCGTCGGCTCGATGGACTACACCCCGACCTGGTTCTCCCGCCCCAACCGGCAGGACTCGCTCGCCCACGAGCTGGCGCTGCCCGTGGTCTACGAGTCCGGGTGGACCTCGCTGGGCGACAACCCCGAGGGGTTCGCCGCGCAGCCGGTGGCCGAGCGCTTCCTCGAACAACTCCCCACCACCTGGGACGAGACGCACCTGGTCTCCGGCGGCCCCGGCCAGCAGCCGGCCGGTGACCGGCAGGCCGTCATCGCCCGCCGCAACGGCGACCGCTGGTTCGTCGGCGGCATCCTGGCCGGCGCGGGCGACACGATGAAGGCGCCGCTCGGCTTCCTCGGCAAGGGCAGCTGGCTGGTGGAGACGGTCGGCGACAGCGACGGCCAACTGGTGCGCACCGTGAGGACGGTGACCGCGCAGGACACGCTGACGGTGCCGGCCGCCGCCAACGGCGGTTTCGTCGCCCTGGCCTGCCCGGCCACCAAGGGCCGCACCGACTGCGAGAACCCGGTGATCACCGCGCCGGCCACGACGCTGACGCCGGCCCCCTCGGCCGTGACCGCGGGCGCCGGCACCACGGTCGGGATCGACGCGACGTTCGAACTGCCCCAGGGAACGGCCCTGCGGCAGGTGCGGCTGGCCGTGGACCGCGACCGGCTCCCCGCCGGCTGGAGCGCCAACGGACCGGCGGTGGCGGCCGGTTCGCTGCCAGCGGGCAAACCGCTCGCCGGCCACTGGACCGTGACGGTCGGCAAGGACCAGCCGGGCGGCGAGGTCGATGTGCCCGTGGTGGCCACCTACGCCGACCCGGCCGGCGGCAACGCCCCGCCCATCCACGTCGAGGAGGTCGTGCAGGTCTCCGTACCTCTGCACGGCACGGTCTACGCCAGCGACCAGCCGTTCCTCTCCGAGACCAACGGCTACGGGCCGGTCGAGCGCGACCAGTCCAACGGCGAGGCGGGCGGGCAGGACGGGAACCCGCTGACCATCGACGGCACCGTGTACGCCAAGGGCCTGGGCATGAACGCCCCGGCCCAGGTGCAGATCGACCTCCAGGGCCGCTGCACCCGCTTCGAGGCCCACGTCGGGGTCGACGACGAGACCGGCGGGCAGGGCAGCGTCACCTTCACCGTGCTCGGCGACGACGGGCGGCAGCTCGCCGCCACCGACGTGATCCGCGGCGGACAGAGCGCGGTGGACCTGTCCGTCGACACCACCGGGGTGCACACCCTGAGCCTGGCCGTCGGTGACGGCGGCGACGGCAAGAACTACGACCACGCGGACTGGGGGCTGGCCCAACTCACCTGCGCCGGCTGACGTCCGCCGCCGCACATCGCACGCGGCACCCGGGACCGCTGCCCCGTCACCCGTTCGAGGTGGCGGGGCAGCGGGCGTACGCGCGCGGGCCGACCACACCCCGCGCATCCAGTGACGTGAAGTAGCCCCTCTCCCAACGGCGTTGACTGCTTCACTTGTTGAACCCCGGCCGCCCTCTTGACTGCGCGCACGGAACGTCGCTTTTATGCAAAGTGCACGTGGGAGCGCTCCCATACGCGTCCCCGCGCACATCTCCGACCGGCAGCGTTCCGTTCCCCCCACCGAGAGGAATCGCCCCATGGTCACCACTCCGGGCTTCGCCGGCCCCCCGAGAGCGTCCCGCGCATGGCGGGTGCCCCTGACCGCCCTCGTGGCCGCGGCCCTGATGGCCCTGATGTCCCTGTTCGCGCTGGCCGGGCAGTCGCCGGCCCGCGCCGCCGCCCCACCGGCCGCCACCGCCGCCACCGCCGCCCCGGCCGCCGGGACCGGTTACTGGCACACCAGCGGACGCCAGATCCTGGACGCGGCCGGCCAGCCGGTGCGCATCGCGGGCGTCAACTGGTTCGGCTTCGAGACCGACAACCACGTGCCGCACGGCCTCTGGGCGCGTGACTACAAGTCGATGATGGACCAGATGAAGTCGCTGGGCTACAACACCATCCGGCTGCCCTACAGCGACGACATCTTCAAGCCCGGCACGATGCCCGACAGCATCAACTTCTACAACATGAACGAGGACCTGGAGGGGCTGACGTCCCTTCAGGTCATGGACAAGATCGTGGACTACGCGGGCTCGATCGGCCTGCGGATCATCCTCGACCGGCACCGGCCGGACGCCAGCGGGCAGAGCGCGCTGTGGTACACCAGCTCCGTCCCGGAGTCGACGTGGATCACCGACCTCAAGGCGCTGGCCACCCGTTACGCCGGCAACCCGGCCGTGGTCGGCATCGACCTGCACAACGAGCCGCACGACCCGGCCTGCTGGGGCTGCGGCGACACCACGATCGACTGGCGGCTGGCCGCCGAGCGGGCGGGCGACGCGGTGCTCGGCGTCAACCCGGACCTGCTGATCTTCGTGGAGGGCATCCAGACCTACAACGGCACGTCCGGCTGGTGGGGCGGCAACCTGATGGGCGTCGGGCAGTACCCGGTGCAACTCGACGTCGCCAACCGCGTGGTGTACTCCGCGCACGACTACGCCACCAGCGTCGCCCAGCAGAGCTGGTTCAACGACCCGTCGTTCCCGGCGAACATGCCCGGCATCTGGGACAAGTACTGGGGCTACATCTTCAAGCAGAACCTCGCGCCCGTCTGGGTGGGCGAGTTCGGCACCACCTTGCAGTCCACGACCGACCAGACCTGGCTCAAGGCCCTCGTGGACTACATGCGCCCCACCGCGACCTACGGCGGGGACAGCTTCAACTGGACGTTCTGGTCGTGGAACCCGGACTCCGGTGACACCGGCGGCATCCTCAAGGACGACTGGCAGACCGTCGACACCGTCAAGGACGGCTACCTCGCCAGTATCAAGGCCCCCGGCTTCGACGGCACCACGTCCACGGGCGGTACGTCGTCCGGCACGTCGAGCGGCACGTCATCGGGTACGTCCAGCGGCGGCAGTACGGGCGGAACGGGCGGCAGTACGGGCGGCAGCAGCTGCACGGCGGTCCTGCACGTGGACAACCAGTGGGACACCGGCTTTACCGCCACCGTCACGGTCACCGCGGGCAGCACCGCCGTCAACGGCTGGACCGTCACGTGGTCCTGGCCGGGCAGCGAGAAGGAGACCAGCGCCTGGAGCGCCGACGTCAGCCAGACCGGCAGCGCGGTGACGGCGAAGAGCCTCTCCTACAACGCCGCCGTCGCGGGCTCGGGCTCCACCACGTTCGGCGTCCAGGGCACCTCGGCCGGTGCGTTCACCGTACCGGCGCTGACCTGCACGGCTTCCTGACGGACCACCACGGCACGGCGGGCCGGCCGGTCCACGAGCAGGCCGGCCCGCTGCGAGTACATCGTCACGCTGAACGCCGACACCTACGCCGTCACCGGAAACTGGCTCGGCGACGCCTATCTCGGCCTGTGCGGGCGGGAGGTCGCGGTGTCGGGCGGCAAGCGCTGGTGGACCGAGAACGCCAGCAACGTCACGGTGAACTGCGACACGAACACCACGACCGCGAGCTACATGCACTACCAGGCAACCACCGAGCCGCCCGGCAACCAGACATCGGGGATGAACTTCCGGTTCGCTCCCCAGCAGCCCGGGGCGCCGGGGAAGCTGCTGTACACGTGGACGACCAACGCCTCGTACGCGGAGCTGTACGACACGGCCGACTCGAAGGGCATCTCGGGCCGGCAGTGGTCCAAGAGCACCATGCCCACCATCCCGGTCGCGCAGGACGCCTCGCTCAGCGCGGACGCCTCGCTGGTGGGGCCGGCGTCCGGGCCTGCCGCGCGCCTGACGGCGGTCCGTACGGACGCCTCCGGCAGCCACCCGCTCGATCCGGTCACGGCGGCCGCCGACGGTTCGTTCACCTTCGAGGACACCCCGCCGGACGCGGGGACCGCGACGTACACCGTGTCGTACGCGGGCGACGCCGAGCACGACCCGGCCGACGACGCCACTACGACGGTCACCGTCGACAAGGCGCCGACCTCCTTGACGCTGGCCGCGCCGACCTCGGGTACCGGCGGCAGCGTGCACATCGCCGGGACGCTCACCACGACCGGCACCGCGCTGCCCGCCGGCACAGTGGTGCGCGTGCAGCGCCGTACGAAGGGCGGCGCGCCCTCGCTGCCGACGCTCCGGGTCGGCGCGGACGGTACGTTCGCCTTCGACGACGTGCCCGGCCCCGGCGACACCCTCTACACGGTGGACTTCAAGGGCGACGACGACCACGCCACGTCCACGGACTGGGTGGTGGTCCCGGCAACGGGCTGACGGTGCCGTACGGTTGACGGCCGGTCGGCGGGGGTCCCGCCGGCCGGCCGGGGTGTCAGTGGTGGGTGCCCTGGCGGCCGAGGGTGGTCTCGGGGGTGGCGCCGGGGCGCGTCCACTGGGGGACGGGACGGCCGGTGGGGCCCCAGGTGGCGTTGCCGTCCGCGTCCGAACGCCAGTACCAGCAGGGGCCCTTGCCCTCGGGCCACCCCTCGGGGACGTCCTGCCACGCCTCGCCGCGGCCGTAGGGGGTCATGTCGAGCAGGGCGAAGGACCCGCTGGCCGCCTCGGTGCCGCGGCCGGTGGTGGAGTAGGTGAGGAACGTACGGTCGCCGTCGCGCAGATAGCTGGTGAGGTGGCCCATCTCGCCGCCGACCGGCTCCTCCAGGCCGCGCACGGAGTACCAGGGCTGGGTGTAGCCCATGAAGTCGGTGAAGGCGGCGACCTCCTCCCAGCGGCCCGGGGTCAGGATCGCGAACGACACCCCGCGGCTGTTGAGGTACACGGCGTCCTTCATGTGCCAGGCGGTGACGGTGCAGCCCTCGCACTGGCCCTGGTGGGGCGCGCCGTCCCACCACATGTGCTTGTAGACGAGGAGTTCGTCGCGGCCCTGGAAGAGGTCGAGGAAGGGGACCGGGCCGTTCGGGCCGACGACCTCCACGGTGCCGTCGAACTCGGCCATCGGCAGGCGGCGGCGCGCGGCGGCGATCGCGTCGCCCTCCCGGGTGTGGGCCTTCTCCCGGACCAGCAGTTCGTCGCGGGCGGCCTGCCAGGTGGCCATGTCCACGATCGGCGGGCGGGCGGGGACGGCGGGCGGGGTCGTCATACGGTCCTCCGTGGGTGTCCAGTGCTGTCACCACGTCAGACTCCCGCCGCGCACGGAACTCATCGCCACCCGCGGAAACGCGGGAGACAAGGCCGCGCCAACTGCCCTACCTCCACCGTGCGTCACGCCTTTCCGCAGGTCAGGACGGTGGAACGGTCACCCGCCAGATATGGCCGCCATGCTGGCCTGTCCCCCCGGCCGCGCCCGAGGCGAGCCTGTGACGGCACCCCGGCCCTCCTTCGGCCGTCCGACGACTTACGGAGCCCCCACGAAGTCACCGACGTACGCGCACCTGGCCGTCCTCGGCGTGACGCTCACCGGCCCGACCCGGCGGTCAGCGGTCCGAAGGGTCCGACGGGTCCGACGGGTCCGAACGGTCCGAACAGCTCTGGCGGCCGCCGCCCTTGCCGTACTGCCCCTGCCCGCCCTGGCACCCGCCGCCCGAGCGGCCACCGAACTTCCCCCGTTCACCAGCGGCTTCGGCCTGACCCTGGTCGGCGCCCCCGTCGCGCACTCCCCCACCGACTTCACGCTCACCGTGACCACCCCGCAGGTGTCCGGCCCGCACCGGATACGGATCTTCCTGCCCGCGGACTACGCCGCCGACCCCGCCCGGCGCTGGCCGGTGACGTACTCCCTGCACGGCGGCGCGGGCAGCGTGGACGACCCGGCCGCACCGGCCGACCTCGCGAGGCTGGCGGGCACCGACGTCACCCTGTACACCGGCAGCAGCCTGCCGCTGGACGCGTTCACGCGGGTCGCGGCCCGGCAGGTCAAGGCCCGGCTGGACCGCCTCGGTATTCCCGCCCGCCTTGACGACTACGGCAACGGGGTGTCGCTGGCGCCCGGTTGCGACGGCGGGCACGACTACGGCTGCTGGGCTCCGGCGCTCGCCGACTACATCCCGCGCCTGCGGGCGGAGTTCGGCGCGGCCGACACCCGGGAGTAGACCGCGAGGAGGTCCTCGACCACCGCGCCGATCGAGAAGCGGTCCTCGACCAGCCGCCAAGCCGCCTCGGACGTACGGGCGTTGGTGTCGGGGTCGAGCAGTTCGAGGATCGCCGCGGCCACCAGGGGGCCGTTGTCGGCGTCGGGCCGGCTGGGGGTGATGACGCCGGCGCCGGCCGCCTCGATGTCCGGGGAGAGGCCGCCGGTCGCGGCGGCGACGACGGGGACGCCGACGGACATCGCCTCCAGCAGCGAGACGGCGAACGGCTCGACCACGGACGGCAGGACGTACACGTCGGCGGTGCGCAGCCGGGCCAGTACCTCGTCGTGGCCGAGCGGGCCGGGGGTCTGAAGGGCGTGGGCGACGCCGAGTTCGGCGGCGAGCGCGCGCAGCGGCCCGGTGAGCGCGCCGGTGTCGGGCCCGGCCAGCACGAAGCGGGCGCCGGGGTGGACGGCGAGCACCGCGGGCATCGCGGCGACGAAGTCCTCGGGGCGCTTGCGTTTCTGGACGCGCGCGGCGTAGAGGATCGTCGGCGGGCGGTCGCCGGTGCGCGGCGGGCGGCGGTCCTGGCGGGCGACGCCGTTGACCAGGCGGTGGAAGGTGGTCAGGGGGGTGTCGGGTACGACCGCCTGGACGCCGTCGCGTTCGTCCGCGGTCAGGTGCAGGATGGCGTCGGCCCGGCGCAGCACCCGTTTCAGGCCGAGCAGGTCGACGGCTTTGGCGAAGGCCTTCTCCGTCGGGTCGATCATGCCGTGGGTCTGCACCACCAGCGGCACCCCGGCGGCGAGCGCCACCAGTGCGAACGGCAGCGTGATCAGGTCGCGCATCAGGTGGACGTGCACCACGTCCGCGCCGGCGGCCATCCGACGGGCCCGGGCCAGCAGCCCGGGCGAGGTGATGCCGCTGACCTCGAAGGCGGGCAGCACGTGCCGGGCCTGGTGGACAAAGGACGGCACGCCTTCCAGTTCGGTCGGCAGCGGCCCGGTGAAGCCGTCGCCGAGGGTGGCGATCCGGGCGTCCACGCCCTTGGCCCGCAGGCCCCGCGACAGGTTGAGGGCGACCCGGGTCGGGCCGCCGAAGTCGTTGGTGGGCGTGTGCAGGGTGACCACATGCAGGACTCTCACGTGCGAAAACCGCCTCCCCCTGAGCTGCGTCGCGGCGCCCTTCCGCCGCCGGGCGCCGCCCCGGCCCCGCGTCCCCCGGCACGGCCGCCCCAGCCTAGCGGCGGGCGCCGCCACGGGTGCCCGCATCGGCGCAACCCGCCTTTCCGGGGACGGTTCCGGACTTTGCCGCATCGTCACACCCTTCGCACGGAACGCACCGCGCCCCGTGTCCCTCTAGCCCTGTGGACGGTACGGAAACGGAAGGGAAAGGGGGCGCGGCGTGAACCTCACCAGCTGGTCGACGGCGTATGTCCTGGCCGGGGTGGCCGCGGCGTGCGTGGTGCTCACGGTGTGGACGTGGCCGCGGCTGGCCCGTACCGGCTGGGGGTGGGTGGCCGCGCGGCTGGCGGTGATCGGGGTGACCCAGCTCGTGACGGTCACCGCGCTGCTCGCGGCCGTCAACGCCGACTACCAGTTCTACGGTTCCTGGAGCGACCTGTTCGGCACCGGGAAGACCGCGCCGGTCGCGATCGGCCCGAACGCGTCGGGCACCGCCCTGACCACGAGGACCGCGTTGATCGAGCCGGGGGCGACCTCGCTGCTCAAGGGGGTCAGCGGCATCCCGAGCGCGCCGGCGTCCCGCAACGGCCGGGTGGAGTCGGTGCGGGTGATAGGGCGGCGCACCGGGGTGATCGACCCGGCGTTCGTCTACCTGCCGCCGGAGTACTTCCAGAAGGCGTACGCCCGGCAGCGCTTCCCGGTGATCCTGGCGATGAGCGGCTATCCGGGCAGCATCTACAACCTCGCGCAGGGGCTGCGGGTGTGGCAGATCTCCCAGCAGCTGATGAGACAGGGCCGGATGCAGCCGACGGTCATCGTGGAGATCCGCCCGACGATCGCGCCGCCGCGCGACACCGAGTGCGTCAACGTGCCCGGCGGGCCGCAGACCGAGACGTTCCTGGCGAAGGACCTGCCCGACGCCCTCAAGGCCACCTACCGGGTGGGCCACAGCGCCACCGCGTGGGGCGCGCTGGGCTACTCCTCCGGCGGCACCTGCGCGCTGCAGCTGGCGATGCGCGACCCGGGGGTCTTCACCTCGGCGGCGGCGCTGTCCCCGGACTTCACCATCCATCAGGACATCACCACCGGTGACCTGTTCGGCAGCGGCGTCTCCCGGCAGAAGCGGATCGACTCCCACGACCTGTACTGGCGGTTGCGGCACCTGCCGATCCCGCAGGTGTCGGTGCTGGTCGCCGCGAGCCGGCACGGGGACGAGAACATCTACCCGAAGGCACGGGAGTTCCTGCGGCTGGCGAAGGCGCCGATGCGGACCGCGTCGATCTTCCCCGCCCACGGGGTGCACAACTTCAGTACGTGGACCAGTGAGATGCCCGCGGCGCTGGCGTGGCAGAGCCAGCAGCTGATCTTCCCGCAGGACGTGGCGCCGCGGCACGCGGCCGGGAAGGCGCATCCCGGTGCGAAGGGCGGGCGCGGCGCGGGGGCCGGCAGCCGGGTGGCGCACGACAAGCCGGTGCTGCGGGCGGAGCGGCGCAGGGCGGTGGGGGGGGGGGGGGGGGGGGGGGGGGGGGGGGGGGGGGGGGGGGGGGGG
>NZ_JBYIRL010000075.1:0-16810 GCF_057708125.1 Actinacidiphila sp. bgisy145 | reverse complement strand
CGGTGCTGGAGGCTGCGGGGGTGCGGCCGGATGCGGTGGTGGGTCACTCGGTGGGTGAGGTGGCTGCCGCGTACGTCGCTGGGGTGTTGTCGCTGCCGGACGCGGCGAAGTTGGTGGCGGTGCGGGCGCGGTTGATGCAGGAGTTGCCGTCGGGTGGGGCGATGGCGTCGATCAAGGCGCCGGAGGCGGAGGTTGTCGCTTCCTTCGCCGAGGTGACCGGTGAGGTCGCGGTGGCCGCGGTGAACGGTCCGGATTCGGTCGTGGTGTCGGGTGTGGTGGAAGCGGTGGACGCGCTGGTGGAGTTGTGGCGGGAGCGCGGGCATCGGGTGCGTCCGTTGCGGGTGTCGCATGCGTTCCACTCGCCGGCGATGGACCCGGTGTTGGCGGAGCTTGAAGCGGTCGCCGATGGGATGAGGTTCAGTCGTCCGGAGGTGATGTGGGCGGGTGCTCTGACGGGTGAGTTGGTGTCGGAGCCGGAGGCTGGTTACTGGCCTGGGCAGGTGCGGCAGGCGGTGCGTTTCGCCGACGCCGTCGCGTCTCTTGCCAGGGAAGGGGTGTCGGTCTTCCTGGAGGTCGGTCCGGACGGTTCGTTGTCTTCTCTCGGTCCGGATGCGGTGGCCGTCGTGGAGGGTGTGGAGCCGGCGTTCGTGCCGCTCCAGCGTCGTACCGATGAGGGCGTGACCGACCTCGCGACGGGCCTGGCCCGGGCGTTCGTCGAGGGTGCTCCGGTGGACTGGAAGCGGGTGCTTCCGCAGGGCGAGGCGGTGGAGCTGCCGACGTATGCCTTCCGCCACCAGCGGTTCTGGCCTGAGGGCGTGTTGCGCCTCGGGCCCCCGGCGGCCGCCGGCGGGGACGGCGCGAGCACCCCGGCCGAGGTGCAGTTCTGGGCGGCCGTGGAGGAGGGCGACCTTGCGCAGGTCGCCGACACCTTGGCGGTGGAGGACGAAGAGCAGCTTCGTACGCTCCTGCCGGCGTTGGCGTCGTGGCGGCGTCGCGAGTTGGACCGCTCGCTGACGGCGAACTGGCGTTACCGCACCTCGTGGACGGCTGTCTCGGAGCCCGATGCGGCGGTGTTGTCGGGTACGTGGCTGGTGGTAGTGCCGGCCGGCGTTGAGGGCGAGGTGCGGCAGCGGTGCGCGGACGCGCTGGCGGCCCGCGGTGCCGAGGCCGTGGTGGTCGAGGTGCCGTCCGGGGTCGTGGAGCGTGCCGAACTGGCGGCGCTGCTGGGCGAGATGGCTGGTTCGGCGGAGGTCGCCGGGGTGCTGTCGCTGTTGGCGTTGGACGAGGCGCCGTTGGCGGAGTTCCCGGCGGTGACTGCCGGTCTGGCGGCGACGCTGGCCCTGGTGCAGGGCCTCGGTGACGCCGGGATTGAGGCACCGTTGTGGCTCGCCACCTCCGGTGCGGTCGCGGCTGGTCCGGGTGAGGTGCTGGCCCGTCCGGTGCAGGCGCAGGTGTGGGGTCTGGGTCGGGTGGTCGGTATGGAGCATCCGGAGCGGTGGGGTGGGTTGGTGGACCTGCCGGTGGAGTTGGGTGATCGGGCGGGTGTGCGGCTGGCCGGGGTGCTGGCCGGTTGTGACGAGAACGAGGTGGCCATCCGTACGGCCGGCGTCCTGGGCCGGCGCCTGGGACGCGCCGCGCAGGTCCAGGGTGCCCCGGACCCGGCGCCCCTCGGCGCCACGCTGATCACCGGCGGCACGGGTGCGATCGCCGGGCACGTCGCGCGCTGGCTGGCCGGCCGCGGTGCCGAGCGGCTGGTGCTGACCAGCCGTTCGGGCGCTTCGGCGCAGGGTGTCGCCGCCCTCGCCGCCGAACTGGCGCAGGCCGGCGCCGCGGTGGAGGTCGTCGCGTGTGACGTGGCCGAACGGGCCCCGCTGGCCGCCCTGTTGGACCGGATCGACGCGACCGGCCCGCGGCTCGCGTCCGTACTGCACACCGCCGCCGTCCTGGACGACGGCGTGCTGGACCGCCTCGACGCGTCCCGCCTGGAGACGGTGCTGCGGGTGAAGGCTCAAGGGGCCGCCCTGCTCGACGAGTTGACCGCCGACCGCGATCTCGACGCTTTCGTGCTGTTCTCCTCGATCGCCTCCACGCTGGGTGCCCCGGGCCAGGGCAACTACGCGGCCGCCAACGCGTACTTGGACGCGCTGGCGGAGCACCGCCGCTCCCGCGGGTTTGCCGCTCTCACCGTGGCGTGGGGTGCGTGGGCCGGTGGCGGCATGGCCGAGTCCAGCAGCACTGTGGAGGCACGGGTCAAGCGCGGCCCGATGCCCGCGATGGACCCGCGGCTGGCCGCCCGCGCCCTCGGCGAGGCGCTCCAGGGCCGGGATGCCGCGGTGACCGTGATGGACGTGGACTGGGCGCAGTTGGCGTCCGGTTCCGCCGCCGCGGAGACCCTGACCCGCCCGGTGATGCGCGACCTGCCCGAGGTGCGGCGCCTGACCGCCGCCGGGGAGTTCACGGCCACCGCGGCCCGCCCGCAAGGGGCGCTGGCGCAGCGGCTGGCCGGGCTGGGCCGTCCCGAGCAGGAGCGCCTCCTCACGGAGGTGGTGCGCGGCGAGGTGGCGACCGTCCTCCAGTACGCCTCGGCCGCCGCGGTGGAGGAGCGGCGCGCCTTCAAGGACCTCGGCTTCGACTCGCTGACCGCCGTCGAGCTGCGCAACCGCCTCAACGCCGCCACCGGCCTGCGGCTGCCGTCCACCCTGGTCTTCGACTACCCCACCCCGATGGCACTGGCCGCCTTCCTGCGCGGCGAGCTGACCGGCGGGCAGGCGGACGCCGCGGCCCCGGCGACCACCGGCGTGGTGCTGCCCGCCGACGAGCCCATCGCCGTCGTCGGCATGGCCTGCCGCTTCCCCGGCGGCGCCGGGAGCCCGGAGGAGTTCTGGCGGCTGCTCGGCTCCGGCCAGGACGCCGTGGGCGCCTTCCCGACCGACCGCGGCTGGGACCTGGAGAGCCTCTACGACCCCGACGGCGAACGCGAGGGCACCTCGTACGTCGCCCAGGGCGCGTTCCTGCGCGACGCGGCCGACTTCGATGCCGACTTCTTCGGGATCAGTCCGCGTGAGGCGTTGGCGATGGACCCGCAGCAGCGGCTGCTGCTGGAGACGTCCTGGGAGGCGCTGGAGCGCGCCGGGATCGACCCGGCGACCCTGCGGGAGAGCGCCACCGGTGTGTTCGCCGGCGGGTTCGCCTCCGGGTACGGGATCGGTCTGTCCATGGCGGGCGACGAGTCCGGCTCCGAAGGGCACGTCCTGACCGGCAACGCGACCAGCGTGCTGTCCGGCCGGGTGTCCTACGTACTGGGTCTGGAGGGCCCGGCCGTCACCGTGGACACGGCGTGCTCCTCGTCGCTCGTGGCGCTGCACATGGCCGCGCAGGCGCTGCGCTCCGGCGAGTGCACGCTGGCGCTCGCCGGTGGCGCCACGGTGATGACGCACCCGGGTACCTTCATCGACTTCTCCCGGCAGCAGGGGCTGTCCATGGACGGGCGGTGCCGCGCGTTCTCGGAGGACGCGGATGGCACCGGCTGGGCCGAGGGCGCCGGCATGCTGGTCGTGGAGCGGCTGTCGGACGCGCAACGCAACGGCCACGAGGTCCTCGCCGTGCTGCGCGGCTCCGCGATCAACCAGGACGGCGCGTCCAACGGCCTGACCGCCCCCAACGGCCCGTCGCAGCAGCGGGTGATCCGCGCCGCCCTGGCCAACGCCCGCCTGACCGCCGCCGACGTGGACGTGGTGGAGGCGCACGGCACCGGTACGACGCTGGGTGACCCGATCGAGGCGCAGGCGCTGCTGGCCACTTACGGGCAGGAGCGTCCCGAGGGGCGGCCGCTGTGGCTGGGCTCCGTCAAGTCCCACATCGGCCACACGCAGGCCGCGGCCGGTGTCGCCGGCGTGATCAAAATGGTGCTGGCGCTCCAGCACGAGCAGTTGCCGCAGACGCTGCACGCCGACGAGCCGTCCTCGCACGTCGACTGGACGGCGGGCGACATCCGGCTGCTGACCGAGGCCAGGCCCTGGCAGTCCGACGGCCGGGTGCGCCGGGCCGGTGTCTCGGCGTTCGGCATGAGCGGCACCAACGCCCACATCATCCTGGAGGAGGCCCCCGCCGCGCCGGACGCCGCCGAGCAGTCGGACGGCATGGCGGCCGACCCGGCCGCGCCGGCGGCAGGGGTGGTGACCGGCGACGACGCCGGTGCGTGGCTGGTGTCGGGCCGGTCCGCGGAGGCGCTGGTGGCGCAGGCCGGGCGGTTGCGGGAGTGGGTCGACGAGCGCCCCGAGCTGCAACCCTCTGACGTGGCGTGGTCGTTGGCGGCGACGCGTTCGGCTTTCGAGCACCGGGCGGTGGTGGTCGGTGGTGATCGGGCCGCGTTGGTGGGCGGGTTGGAGAGTTTGGCGGCGGGTGTGCCGTCGGGTGCGGTGGTGTCGGGTACGGCGCGTGCCGTGGGGCGTCCGGTGTTCGTCTTCCCGGGTCAGGGTTCGCAGTGGGTGGGGATGGGGCGTGAACTGGCGTCGGTGTCTCCGGTGTTCGCGGCTCGGTTGGCGGAGTGTGCGGCGGCGTTGGCGCCGTATGTGGAGTGGTCGCTGCATGATGTGCTGGCGGGTGCGGAAGGCGCCCCGGCACTTGAGGCGGCTGACGTGGTGCAGCCCGCGCTGTGGGCGGTGATGGTGTCGCTGGCCGCGGTGTGGGAGGCGGCCGGTGTCGCGCCCGAGGCGGTGGTGGGTCACTCGCAGGGTGAGATCGCGGCGGCGACGGTCGCGGGGATGCTGTCGTTGGAGGATGGCGCCCGTGTGGTGGCGTTGCGGTCGCAGTCGTTGAAGGTGTTGGCGGGTGCGGGCGGGATGCTGTCGGTGAGCCGGTCCGCGGGCGAGGTCGAGGAGCGCTTGGCCCGGTTCGGGGACACCGTGGCACTGGCGGCCGTCAACGGTCCGTCCGCGGTGGTGGTGTCCGGTGAACCCGCAGCTCTGGAGGAGTTGAAGGCGGAGTTCGAGGCCGAGGGCACCCGGGCGCGGATGGTGGCGGTGGATTACGCCTCCCACTCGGCGCAGGTGGACCGCCTGGAGGGCGAGATCACGTCCCTTCTGGCGGGCATCAACCCTCGTCGGGGCCGGGTTCCGATGGTGTCCGCGATGACCGGGGAGACGCTGACCGGTGAGGAGTTGGACGCCGGCTACTGGTTCCGGAGTCTTCGGGCGACGGTGCACTTCGACCGTGCGGTGCGGATTCTGGCGGGTGAGGGTCAGCGGGTCTTCGTGGAGGTGTCGCCGCATCCGGTGTTGCTGGGTGCGATGACGGAGTCGTTGGAGGAGGTTGCTCAGGAGGCGGGTCCGGGTGCGGTGCCGGGTGCGCTGTGTGGGACGTTGCGCCGGGACGACGGTGGTGCGGCGCGGGTGCTGACGTCGCTGGCCGAAGCGTACGTCCACGGCGCCCCGGTGGACTGGACGGCCGTCCTGCCCGCCGGGCAGCAGGTGGAACTGCCCACCTACGCCTTCCGGCACGAGCGGTTCTGGCCGAAGGGCGTCCTCGGCGGGCTCGGCGCCAAGACAGGCGGCGACGCGCTGTCGCTGGGTCTGGGCGCCGTGGGCCACCCGCTGCTCGGCGCGGCCGTCGAACTCGCCGGTGGCGCAGGGGTGGTGTGCATGGGCCGGCTGTCCCTGCACACGCACGCCTGGCTGGCCGACCACGCCGTGGGCGGCATGGTGCTGCTGCCCGGCACCGGCTTCGTGGAGCTGGCCGTACGCGCCGGCGACCAGGTCGGCTGCGGTGTCCTGGACGAACTGACGCTCCAGGCGCCGCTGGTGCTGCCCGCCGACGGCAGCGGCATCCAGGTCCAGGTCGTGGTGGCAGCGCCCGGAGGCGAGGGCCACCGCGCGGTCGAGGTGTTCTCCCGTCCGGAGGGCGCGGCCGCACAGCAGCCGTGGACCCTGCACGCGAGCGGTGCCCTCGCCCCCGGCGAGGCGCTTGGGACGCCCGATCCCGACCTCGCGGCCTGGCCGCCGCGCAACGCCGCACCGGTGGACGTCTCGGACGTCTACCCCGTACGCCTCGCGGAGGTCTACGGCCCCGCCTTCCAGGGTCTGCGGGCGGCCTGGCGGCGCGGGCAGGACCTCTTCGCCGAGGTGGCACTCCCCGAGGAAATGGCCCAGGATGCGGCCGCGTTCGGCCTGCACCCCGCGCTGCTCGACGCGGCGCTGCACGTGTCCGTCCTCGCGGACGGCTCTGCCGCGGACGGGCCGGGCGAGGCCACCATGCCGTTCGCGTGGTCCGGCGTGGAACTGCACGCGGGCGGTGCCTCGGCGCTGCGGGTGAAGCTGCGGCAGGACGCCCAGGGCACCATCGCGATGACGGCCGCGGACACCACCGGCGCCCCCGTGGTGTCGGTCGAGTCGCTGGTGCGGCGCCCCATCCCGGTGGACCAACTGCACGCCGGGAAGAACGAGTTGGGCGACTCGCTGTTCGTACCGAAGTGGACCGCGGTCAGCGCGGGCGAGGCCCCGGCCGGCGCGTGGGCGCTGCTCGGCGCCGACACCTGCCGGCTGGCCGACGGTCTGGCCGCCGCCGGAGTGGCGCTGACCGCCTTCGACAGCCTCGCCGAGCTGGCCGCGGCCGCCGAGGCCGGCCCGGCCGACCTCCGTACCGTCCTGGTCTGCGCCGACGCCCTGTTCGGCACGGGCACCGGTGCCGCGGGGGCGGAGTTCCCCGCCGCGGTACGCGACTCCGGCGGCGCCGCACTCCGCTTCCTCCAGGACTGGCTGGCCGAACCCCGGCTGGAGGACACGCAGTTGGTGCTCGTCACCCGCGGCGCCGTCGACACGGCCGCCGGCGAGCAGCTGGCGGACCTGGCCGGAGCGGCCGTACGCGGCCTGCTGCGCTCGGCGCAGGCCGAGAACCCCGGCCGGATACTGCTGGCCGACCTCCCCGCGGACGCCGACGCCCCCACCGGCACCGACGCCCCTGCCGACAGCGGCACTCCCACCGGCACCGGCGGCGAGGTGGCGCTGCTCCCCGCCGCGCTCGGCACCGGCGAACCCGAGATCGCGCTCCGCGACGGGACCTGCTTCGGCAGGCGCCTGACCCGGCCCGAAGGCGCGGTCACGGCGGTCGAGTGGCCGTCCGCGCCGCAGGCCGACCCCGCCGCGCGCTCGCTGCTGGTGACCGGTGGCACCGGAACCCTGGGCGGTCTGGTCGCCCGGCACCTCGTCGCGACCGGACGGGCCGGCGGCGTGGTGCTCACCAGCCGTACCGGCCCGGCCGCGCCCGGAGTGGCCGCGCTCGCCGCCGGACTCGCCGAACTCGGCGTGTGGGCGCGGGTCACCGCCTGCGACGCCGCCGACCGGGACGCGCTGGCCGCCGTCCTGGACGGCATCCCCGACGGCAACCCGCTGGGCTCGGTGGTGCACGCCGCCGGCGTCGTGGACGACGGCCTGGTCACCACCCTGACGCCGGAGCGGCTGTCCGCGGTGCTGCGGCCGAAGACCGACGCGGCCTGGCACCTCCACGAACTGACGGCCCACCTGGACCTCGAGCGGTTCGTGATGTTCTCCTCCGCCGCAGTCACCTTCGGCGCGCCCGGCCAGGGCAACTACGTGGCCGCGAACTCCTTCCTCGACGCCGTCGCCGCGCACCGCAGGGCCGCCGGCCTCGCCGGCATGTCCTTGCAGCTCGGCCCGTGGGCCCACGAGGCGGGCATCGGCCGCAACCTGGATGCCACCTCGCTCTCCCGCATCGACCGCGCCTTCGTGCCGCTGTCCGCCGACGAGGGACTGGTCGTCTTCGACGTGGCGCTGGACCGCGACGAAGCGGTGCTGACCCCCGCCCGGCTCGACGCGGCCGCGCTGCGCGGGCAGATGGGCGCCGGGGCGGACGTGCCGCCGGTGTGGCGCGCCCTGGCCGGCGGGGCGCCCGCCCGCCGCGCCGCCGTGTCGACCGGTGCCGCCGTCGCCGGAGCCGGAGCCGACGCCGGCGACGCGCTGCGCCAGAAGCTGGCGTCGGTGTCCGCCACCGAACGCGACCGGCTGCTGCTGGAGCTGGTGCTCGCCCACACCGCCGCCGTCCTGGGCCACGCCTCGCCCGCCGCCATCGACCCCGGCCGCTCCTTCACCGACGTCGGCTTCGACTCGCTGATCGCGGTCGAGCTGCGGAACCGGCTGAAGGCGGAGACCGGGCTGCGGCTGCCGGCCACGCTGGTCTTCGACCACCCCACCCCGGCCGCGCTCGCCGCCATGCTGCGCGCGGAACTCGCCGGCGAACTGCCCGCCACCGCGTCCCCGGCCGTCCCCGCGGCGCTGCTGCCGGTCGCGGACGAGGCCATCGCCATCGTCGGCATGGCCTGCCGTTTCCCCGGCGGGGCGGCCGGACCGGAGGAGCTGTGGCAGCTCCTGGCGTCCGGCGCGGACGCCATCGGGCCGTTCCCCCGCGACCGCGGCTGGGACCTGGAGATGCTCCAGGACCCGGCGGCCGAGCGCACCGGCAAGACGTACGAGCAGGTCGGCGGGTTCGTGCAGGACGCCGCCTCCTTCGACGCCGGGTTCTTCGGGATCAGCCCGCGTGAGGCGCTGGCGATGGACCCGCAGCAGCGGCTGCTGCTGGAGACCTCCTGGGAGGCGTTCGAACGGGCCGGCATCGACCCCTTGTCCGTACGCGGCAGCCAGACCGGCGCGTTCGTCGGCGGCTACTCCTCCCGCTACGCCAACGACGTGCCGCTGGAAGGCACCGGCATCGCCGAAGGGCACCTGGCCACCGGCAACGCCACCAGCGTGCTGTCCGGCCGCCTGTCCTACACCTTCGGGCTCGAAGGGCCCGCGGTGACGATCGACACCGCGTGCTCCTCGTCCCTCGTCGCCCTGCACATGGCCTGCCAGGCACTGCGCAGCGGCGAGTGCTCGCTCGCCCTCGCCGGCGGCGTCACGGTCAGCGCCACCCCGGACGTGTTCATCGCCTTCGCCACGGCCGGCGGCGTGTCGCTGGACGGCCGTTGCCGCTCCTTCGCCGCCTCGGCCGACGGCTCCGGCTTCTCCGAGGGCGCGGGCATGCTCGTGGTCGAGCGGCTGTCCGACGCCGAGCGCAACGGGCACAAGGTCCTCGCGGTGGTGCGCGGTTCGGCGATCAACCAGGACGGCGCGTCCAACGGCCTGACGGCGCCCAACGGGCCGTCCCAGCAGCGCGTCATCCGCGCCGCGCTCGCCAACGCCCGCCTGACCACCGCCGATGTCGACGTGGTCGAGGCCCACGGCTCCGCGACCACCCTGGGTGACCCGATCGAGGCGCAGGCGCTGCTGGCGACGTACGGCCAGGAGCGTCCCGGGGACCGGCCGCTGTGGCTGGGGTCGGTGAAGTCCAACATCGGCCACGCCCAGGCCGCGGCGGGCGTCGCGGGGATCATCAAGATGGTGCTGGCGCTCCAGCACGAGCAGTTGCCGCGCACGTTGCACGTGGACGAGCCGACCCCGCACGTGGACTGGTCCGCGGGCGCGGTGGAGCTGGTGGCGGAGCCGGTGCCGTGGCCCAGCGGCGACCGGGTGCGCCGGGCCGGCGTGTCCGCGTTCGGCATGAGCGGCACCAACGTCCACGTCATCCTGGAAGAGGCCCCGGCCCCGGCCCCGGCCCCCGACCACGACTCCGACCCCGGGGCGGCCGACGCCCCCGCCGCGCCCGCGCTGCTGGGCGACGGCGAGGCCGGCGCGTGGCTGGTGTCCGGCCGTACCGCCGACGGGCTCGCCGCCCAGGCCGAACGGCTCCACGCCTGGGCCGCCGCCCGCCCCGAGGCCGAACCCGCCGACGTGGCCTGGTCGTTGGCTGCCACGCGTTCGGTGTTCGAGCACCGTGCGGTGGTAATCGCCGGGGACCGGGACGGGTTCGTGGACGGGGTGCGGTGCCTGGCCGCGGGGACCAGGGCGCCGTCGGTGGTGTCGGGCGTGGCCCGCCCGGCTGGTCGTACGGCGTTCGTGTTCGCGGGTCAGGGTACGCAGTGGATCGGGATGGGGCGTGAACTGCTGGGCGCGTCCCCGTTGTTCGCCGCGCGTCTGGCGGAGTGCGAGACGGCTCTCGCCCCGCATGTGGAGTGGTCGCTGCGTGACGTGCTGATGGGTGCGGAGGGTGCGCCCGAGTTGGAGGCCGCGGAGGTCGTGCAGCCCGCGCTGTGGGCGGTGATGGTCTCCCTTGCCGCGGTCTGGGAAGCGGCGGGGGTCACTCCCGACGCCGTCGTCGGCCACTCGCAGGGTGAGATCGCGGCAGCGACGGTGGCGGGCATGCTGTCGCTGGAGGACGCCGCACTCGTGGTCGCCGCGCGCTCCCGCGCGCTGTCCGGGCTGTCGGTGGCCGGGTCGATGGTGTCCGTGGTCATGCCGGCCGCCGCCGTGCAGGAACTGGTCGACGGCTTCGACGGCCGACTGTCGGTGGCTGCCGTGAACGGTCCTGCCGCCGTCGTGGTCTCCGGCGAACCGGAGGCGCTGGCGGACTTCGAACGCCAACTGGCCGCGCGCAGGGCGATGCGCTGGCGCATCCCGTCCACCGATTTCGTGGCGCACTCCCCGGCGGTGGAGCCGTTGGCGGAGCAACTGCACGGCGAGTTGAGCGGGATCACTCCCCGCGCCGGTCGGGTGCCGATGGTCTCGACGGTGACCGGTGAATGGCTCACCGGCGCGGAGGTCGATGCGGGGTACTGGTTTGCGAATCTGCGGCGGACGGTGCAGTTCGAGGGTGCTGTGCGGAGCCTGCTGGCTGCCGGGTACGGGGCGTTCGTGGAGGTGTCGCCGCATCCGGTGTTGACCGCGGCGGTCGCGGAGACGGCGGAGGACGCGGAGGTCGAGGATGTCCTGACGGTGGGCACGTTGGAGCGGGAGGACGCCGGGTCGGCGCGGCTGCTCACGTCCCTCGGGCAGGCGCATGTCGGCGGGCTGCCCGTTGATTGGCGGCGGGTGCTACCGGTCGGTGTGACGGTGGATCTGCCGACGTATGCGTTCCAGCGGCGCCGGTACTGGCTGGAGTCGGCGGGTGCGGCGCCCGTCGTCGGCGGGGATGGTGCGTCGTCGGAGGCGGAGGCCCGGTTCTGGGCGGCTGTCGAGGGCGGTGACCTGGCCGGCATCGCGGAGACGCTGTCCATCGAGGACGAGCGCCACCTGCATGACGTGCTGCCCGCACTCGCGTCCTGGCGGCGCCGCGAACGCCGCCGCTCGGAGACGGCGGGTTGGCGCTACCGGACGACCTGGTCGCCCGTCACCGCCGCCGGGTCCGCGTGGCTCACCGGCCGGTGGCTGCTCGTCGCCCCCGCCGGCGCCGCCGCCGAACTCGTGGAGTGGACCGCTTCCGCGCTGGCCGCCCGCGGCGCCGAGACCGTGACGGTCCGGGTGCCGGCCGGGACCGTACCGCGCGGCACCGTCGCCGAACTGGTCGGCCGGGCGACGGCGGGCACCGAGCCGCTGTCCGGGGTGCTGTCGCTCCTCGGCCTCGACGAGGCGCCGCTGCCCGGGCAGCCCGCCGTGACCGCCGGCCTCGCCGGCACGCTGGGCCTGCTCCAGGCGCTGGGCGACGCCGGAGTGGAGGCGCCGCTGTGGCTGCTGACCCGCGGCGCCGTCGCGACCGGCCCCGGCGAGCACCTGGCCAGCCCGCTCCAGGCGCAGATCTGGGGCTTCGGCCGGATCGCCGCCCTGGAACACCCGGACCGCTGGGGCGGGCTGGTCGACCTGCCGGAGACGGCCGACGACCGTACCGGCGCGCAGCTGGCGGCCGTACTGGCCGGCACCGACGAGAACCAGGTCGCGATCCGGGCGGCCGGGACGATGGGCCGCAGGCTGGCCCACGCCCCCCAGCCCCCGGCCGGCGAGGGGTGGCGTCCCGCGGACGGCACCGCGCTCATCACCGGCGGCACCGGCGCGCTCGGCGGGCACGTGGCACGCTGGCTCGCCGACCGCGGCGCCGAACGGCTCGTGCTCACCAGCCGTTCCGGCCCCGGCGCCACCGGCGTCGCGGCGCAGGCGGCCGAGCTGGCCTCCTGCGGCGCCCGCGTGGACGTCCTCGCCTGCGACACCGCCGACCGCGCCGAGCTGGCCGCCCTCCTCGGCCGCGTCCCGGCGGACGGCCCCGCGCTGTCCACCGTGGTGCACACCGCCGCGGTCCTGGACGACGGCGTGATCGACGCCCTCTCGCCCGAGCGGCTGGAGACGGTGCTCGCCGCCAAGGCCGCCGGCGCCGCCCACCTCGACGAGCTCACCGCCGACCTGGACCTCGACGCCTTCGTGCTGTTCTCCTCCGTGGTGGCCACCACCGGCGCCCCGGGCCAGGCCAACTACGGTGCCGCCAACGCCTACCTGGACGCCCTCGCCCAGCACCGGCGCGGCCGCGGCCTGCCCGCGCTCGCCGTGGCCTGGGGCCCGTGGGCCGCGGGCGTGGCGCAGAGCTCCGAGGCCGCGCGGCAGCGGCTCGCCCGCAACGACTGGGAAGAGGTCATGGACCCCGACCTGGCGGTCCGGGCCCTGGGCGAGGCACTGGACGGCCGCGACACCGCACTGACGGTGATGAACATCGACTGGACGGCCGTCCTCGCCGAGCCGCAGGAGTCCGCGGACCTGGTGCACGCGCCCTTCATGCGTGACCTGCCGGAGGTGCGGCGGCTCGCCGCGCTGCTGGCCGTCGCCCCGTCCGCCCCGGCCGAACGGGACCTGGCGGACCGGCTGGCCGGCCTGACCCGGGCCGAGCAGCGGCGGGCACTGACCGCACTGGTGCAGGACAAGGCCGCCCGGGTGCTCGGCCACACCACACCCGACGCCGTACAGGCCGGCAGCGCCTTCAGCGAACTCGGCTTCGACTCCCTGACGTCGGTGGAGCTGCGCAACGACCTCAGTGCCGCCACCGGCCTGCGGCTGCCGGCGACCCTGCTCTTCGACTACCCGACGCCCACCGCCCTGACCGGCTACCTGGCGGAGCAACTCCTGGGCGCACGGCCCGAGGACACCCCGGCGCAGTCCGCGGTGCCCGCCACCATCGCCGCCGACGAGCTGATCGCGATCGTCGGCATGGCCTGCCACTACCCCGGCGGCGTGGCCGGCCCCGACGACCTGTGGAACCTGCTCGCCACCGGCGGTGACGCCATCTCCGGCTTCCCGGACGACCGCGGCTGGCACCTGGAGTCGCCCGACGGCACCGAGTTCGACACCGTCGGCGGCTTCGTGCAGGACGTCAGCGGCTTCGACGCCGGGTTCTTCGGGATCAGCCCGCGTGAGGCGCTGGCGATGGACCCGCAGCAGCGCCTGCTGCTGGAGACGTCCTGGGAGGCGCTGGAACGGTCGGGCATCGACCCGATGTCGCTGCGGGGCACCGCCACCGGCATGTTCGTCGGCGGCTACGCCTCCGGTTACGGCCGCGACGGCGACTTCGAGGGCGCGGCCCACCTCATCACCGGCAACGCCACGAGCGTGCTGTCCGGCCGGGTGTCCTACGCGCTCGGCCTGGAGGGCCCCGCGGTCACGGTGGACACGGCCTGCTCGTCCTCGCTCGTCGCCCTGCACATGGCCACCCAGGCGCTGCGCACCGGGGAGTGCTCGATGGCACTCGTCGGCGGTGTCACGATCATGGTCACCCCGGACGGCTTCATCGGCTTCAGCGAGCAGAGCGGCCTCGCGATGGACGGCCGCAGCAAGGCGTTCTCCGCCGACGCCGACGGCATGGGCTTCTCCGAGGGCGCGGGCATGCTCGTGGTCGAGCGGCTGTCGGACGCCCAGCGCAACGGCCACAAGGTCCTCGCGGTGGTGCGCGGTTCGGCGGTCAACCAGGACGGCGCGTCCAACGGCCTGACCGCCCCCAACGGCCCCTCGCAGCAGCGCGTCATCCGCGCCGCACTGGCCACCTCCGGACTGTCGGCGGCCGACGTCGACGCGGTGGAGGCCCACGGCACCGGCACCAAGCTCGGCGACCCGATCGAGGCGCAGGCGCTGCTGGCGACCTACGGGCAGGAGCGTGCGGGAGACCGGCCGCTGTGGCTGGGTTCGGTGAAGTCCAACATCGGCCACACGCAGGCCGCGGCGGGCGTCGCGGGGATCATCAAGATGGTGCTGGCGCTCCAGCACGAGCAGTTGCCGCGCACGTTGCACGTGGACGAGCCGACCCCGCACGTGGACTGGTCCGCGGGTGCGGTGGAGCTGGTGGCGGAGCCGGTGCCGTGGCCCAGCGGCGACCGGGTGCGCCGGGCCGGCGTCTCCTCGTTCGGCCTGAGCGGCACCAACGCGCACGTCATCCTGGAAGAGGCCCCGGCAGTCGCCGAGGCAGCCGAGGTCCCCGAGGCCCCGGAGGACGCCGGCTGGTCCGGCAGCGCGGTGGTCCTCCCCGGCACCGCCCACGCGTGGCTGGTGTCCGGCCGCTCGGCGGCGGGCCTGTCGGGCCAGGCGGAGCGGCTGCGGGAGTGGGTCGACGAGCGTCCCGAGCTGCAACCGGTGGACGTGGCGTGGTCGTTGGCGGCGACCCGTTCCGCCTTCGAGCACCGGGCCGTGGTCGTGGGGGGTGACCGGACCGACCTGGTGAACGGTCTGGTGAGTCTCGCGTCGGGTACGCCGTCGGGTGCGGTGGTCTCGGCGGTGGCGCGTCCGGACACCCGTCCGGTGTTCGCGTTCGCGGGTCAGGGTTCGCAGTGGGTGGGGATGGGGCGTGAGCTGGCGGCTGTGTCGCCGGTGTTCGCGGCTCGTCTTGCGGAGTGTGCGGCGGCGTTGGCGCCGTATGTGGAGTGGTCGCTGCACGACGTGCTGGCGGGTGCGGAAGGCGCCCCGGCACTTGAGGCCGCCGATGTGGTGCAGCCCGCGCTGTGGGCGGTGATGGTGTCGCTGGCCGCGGTCTGGGAAGCGGCCGGTGTCGCCCCCGAGGCGGTGGTGGGTCACTCGCAGGGTGAGATCGCGGCGGCGACGGTGGCGGGGATGCTGTCGTTGGAGGACGGTGCTCGGGTGGTGGCGTTGCGGTCGCGGTCGTTGAAGGTGTTGGCGGGTGCGGGCGGGATGCTGTCGGTGAGCCGGTCTGCCGAACAGGTCGAGGAGCGGTTGGTCCGGTTCGGGGAGAGCGTGGCTCTGGCGGCGGTCAATGGGCCTTCGGCGGTGGTGGTGTCGGGTGAGCCCGCAGCTCTGGAGGAGTTGAAGGCGGAGTTCGAGGCCGAGGGCGCCCGGGCGCGGATGGTGGCGGTGGATTACGCGTCCCACTCGGCGCAGGTGGACCGCCTGGAGGACGAGATCACGTCCGTTCTGGCCGGGATCAACCCCCGTCGGGGCCGGGTTCCGATGGTGTCGGCGATGACCGGGGAGACCCTGACCGGCGAGGAGTTGGACGCCGGTTACTGGTTCCGCAGTCTCCGTGCGACGGTCCATTTCGACCGTGCGGTGCGGACGTTGGCGGGTCGAGGCCATCAGCTCTTCGTCGAGGTGACCCCGCACCCGGTCCTGATGGGTGCCATGAACGACACCCTGGAGGACGTGGCCCAGGAGGCCGGTCACGGCGCTGAACCTGCCGCCGTCTGCCCGACGTTGCGCCGCGACCACGGCGGCACCGAACGCCTGCTGACCTCGCTGGCCGAGGCCTTCGTCCGCGGCGCGGACGTCGACTGGCGTGCCGTCCTGCCCGCCGGGCAGCAGGTCGAGCTGCCGACGTACGCCTTCCAGCACGAGCGCTTCTGGCCGAAGCAGACCGCGGCCGCCTTCGGCGGGGACGCGGTGTCGCTCGGCCTGGGCGCGGTGGGCCACCCGCTGCTCGGCGCGGCCGTCGAACTGGCCGGTGGCGCAGGGGTGGTGTGCACGGGCCGGTTCTCGGTACGGACACACCCGTGGCTGGCCGACCACGCCGTCGGCGGGGCCGTGCTGCTGCCGGGTACGGGCTTCGTGGAGTTGGCCGTACGCGCCGGCGACCAGGTGGGCTGCGGGGTGCTGGAGGAGCTGACGCTCCAGGCGCCGCTGGTGCTGCCGGCCGACGGCGGGGTGCAGGTGCAGGTGGTGCTCGCCGAGGCGGACGCCGAGGGCCGCCGGACGGTCGAGGTGTTCTCCCGCCCCGACGCCTCCGACGGGCCGCAGGTGTGGACGCAGCACGCCGCCGGTGTGCTCGCCCCGGCCACGGGCGGAGCGGCGGCCGAGGCGGACTTCGCGGTGTGGCCGCCGCGGGACGCCGCCGAGATCGACGTCTCCGGCCTCTACCAGGCCGCGGGCGAGAACGCCTACGGCTACGGCCCGGTCTTCCAGGGCCTTCGGGCCGCGTGGCGCCGCGGTGCGGACGTCTTCGCCGAGGTGGCGCTGCCGGAGGACGCCGCGGCCGACGCTGCCGCCTTCGCCCTCCACCCGGCGCTCCTGGACGGGGCGTTGCACGCCGCCGCCCTGGTCGAGGGCACGGACCGGAACGAACCGGGCGAGGTGCGGCTGCCGTTCGCCTGGACGGGCGTCGAACTGCACGCCTCCGGCGCCTCGGTGCTGCGGGCCCGGCTGCGCCGCGACGCGCAGGGCGCACTGGCCGTGACCGCCGCGGACCCGGCGGGCCAGCCCGTGGTGTCCGTCGCGTCGCTCATCACCCGCCCGGTGCCGGCCGCGCAACTGCGCTCCGCGGACGCGGGAACGGCCGACGCGCTGTTCGGGGTCGAGTGGGCCGAGGCCGCCCCGGGCGCGGCCGTCACCGGCGCGTGGGCGCTGGTGGGCACCGACCGCTTCGGCGCGGCCGAGGCACTGGCCGCAGCCGGCACACCGGTCCGCCGCTTCCCCGGCATCGGCGAACTGGCCGCCGCCGCGGAGGCGGGGGACATCGCGCCCGCCGTCGTCCTGTCCTGCGCCGGGGGCGACGCGCAGGACACGGACCCGGCCCG
>NZ_JBYIRL010000074.1:0-19366 GCF_057708125.1 Actinacidiphila sp. bgisy145 | reverse complement strand
GATCAGCGCCAGTTGGAGACGTTGACATTCTCCAGCACGCCGAGCGCGTCCGGCACCAGCACCGCCGCCGAGAAGTACGTGCTCACCAGGTAGCTGATGATCGCCTTGTCGTCGATGCCCATGAAGCGGACGTTGAGGCCCGGCTCGAGCTCGTCGGGCAGCCCGGTCTGGTTGAGGCCGATGACGCCCTGGTTGTCCTCGCCGGTACGGATGGCGATGATCGAGCTGGTGCGGGCCTCGGTGACCGGGATCTTGTTGCAGCTGAGGAGGGGCACGCCGCGCCAGGCCGGGACGGTGGAGCCGTTGACCTCCACGGGGTCGGGGTAGATGCCCGCACGGGTGCACTCGCGGCCGAACGCGGCGATGGTGCGCGGGTGGGCCAGCAGGTAGCGGGTGTTGCGGCGCCGGCTGATCAGCTCGTCGAGGTCGTCCGGCAGCGGCGGGCCGGCGTGCGGCTGGATGCGCTGGTCGTACTCCGCGTTGTTGAGCAGGCCGAACTCGGGGTTGTTGATCAGCTCGTGCTCCTGGCGCTCGCGCAGCGCCTCGACGGTCAGCCGGAGTTGCTGCTCCGTCTGGTTCATCGGTTCGTTGTAGAGGTCGGCGACCCTGCTGTGCACCCGCAGCACGGTCTGGGCGACGCTCAGTTCGTACTCGCGCGGCTTGACGTCGTAGTCCGCGTAGGTGGTCGGCAGCGCGGCTTCGCCCTTGTGGCCGGAGGCCAGCTCGATCGCGGCCTCGCCGCGCTTGTTGGTCCGCTGCCGCGGGAGCGCCCGGAACGCGTCGAGGTGCTCGCGCAGCGGCGGCGCGGTCTCCAGCAGGGCGGTGAGCGCCTGCCGGGGCAGCTCCAGGACGGTGGTCGCGGTGGCGGCCTTGGTCGTGTGCTCCCAGGTGCCCTCGCCCAGCAGCGCCTGCTCGCCGAAGTAGGAGCCGTCGGCGAGCGAGCCGAGCTGGGTCTCCTCTCCGTACGACCCCTCGCCGATCTTCTCGACCTTGCCGTGCGCGATCAGGTAGAGGGTGTCGGCCGGGCGGCCGGCCTCGGCCAGCACCTCGCCCGGCTGGTACTCGCGCTGGACGAAACGATCCGCCAGCGCGCCGAGCGCCGCCACGTCGTCGAACGAGCGCAGGGCGGCGATCTCGCCCAGCTCCTGCGGGATGACCCGGACCTCGGACCCGGTCTTCACAAAGGTCACCCGGCCGTCGCCCACCGCGTAGCTCAACCGGCGGTTGACCCGGTACGTGCCCGCGTTGACCTGCACCCACGGCAGCACCTTCAGCAGCCAGCGGGACGAGATGCCCTGCATCTGCGGGGTGGACTTCGTGGTGGTCGCCAGATTCCGCGCGGCGGCAGTGTCGAGACTGGTCCGCGCCCCGGCGTCCTGCGGATTGCCTTGTGCGGTGTCCTGACCCGCATCAACCGACATGGACTGTCCTTCCGTAAGGAGGTGGTACAGCCCAATTGTTTCCGCAACGCAGAGTGCTGACTATTGCCGGATCGAGTGAGAATACTTTCCGGAATACGGGACAGGGCGGCGGGGCGCGGGGGTGATCCGTCCGCTTCCGTGCGGCTTTCGTGCGGAACGGTCACGGCGGGTGGGAACGAATGTGCGCAGGAACGGCGGCATCGGGCGGCCGGGTGCGGGGAAGAGCCGGGGAAGGGGCCGGGGGGAGCGCGGGCGGGCGAGGGCGGACCGGGCGCTCAGAGCGCTTCGACGACCGGTCCGCGCTCGGCCGGCGCGGCGGCCTGCGGCGGCACGCCGAGGGGGCCGAGCGGGCCGGCGACCGGGTTGGCCGCCATCGGCGCGGCGAAGGAGGGCGCGAAGGTCGGCCGCGGGGGCACGAACGGCGGGACCAGGGGCGGTATGAGCGGCGCGGCCGGCGCCGGGCGCGAGGGACCGCCGCCCGAGGGAGCGGGGCCCGGGGGGACCGCGGCGGGCTCGGCGGTCGTCGCGGCGAGCGGGGCCGCGGCAGCCGGCTCGGCGTCGAGGGCGTCGGTGTCGAGCGGCGCGGCGGCGTACTCCGCCGCCTCCAGCGCTATCCGGCGCTCGCGGCGGAAGACCATCGCGGCGAACGCGCCGGCGCCCAGCAGGGCGACGAAGGACATGAGGGTGCCGAACCAGCTCGCGCCGAGCCACCGGCCGCCGATCCAGCCGAGGCCGACGCTGTAGGTGGCCCAGCAGACGCCGGCCAGCGCCGACCACGGCAGGAACTCGCGCGGGCGGCGGCGCGCGGTACCGGCGCCGAGGCTGACCACGCTGCGGCCGGCGGGCGCGAAGCGGGCCAGCACCACCAGGACGCCGCCGCCGCTGTTGAGCACCTGTCCGAGCCGTTCGTGGGCGGCGGCGAGCCGCCGCGAGTTCGCGATGCGCCGGTCGAACCACGCCCCGCCGCGCCAGGCGAGCCGGTAGGCGAGCAGGTCGCCCGCGCAGGACGCGGTGGCCGCGCAGGCGAGCAGCACCAGGATGTCCAGGACGCCGTCCCGGGCACCGGTCGAACCGGTGGTCGCCGCACTGATCACCAGCACGCCGGAGGGCAGCACCGGCACGAACACGTCGAGCAGCACGGACAGCCCGACGAGCAGGTAGATCCAGGGCCACTCGAAGAGGGAGCCCACGTGGTGCAGCACTACGCCTCCTCGCCCTTCGCCGTCCTGCTCGTGTCCTGCGGTGGTCTCATGCCGTGGTCCTGCGAGCCCGTCTGCGAAGTCGTCCGGAGGCGTGCCCCGGTGTCGCGTCAACGAGCGGCGGATCTTCATCCGCCGTCAGCCGTACAGCGTACGCCAGTGGTGGACCGCGGTTCCCTCAAGGGCACGTGACGTAATAGACAATCACGGCGTTATCACGGCCGGAATACTCTCACGGAAACGGTTCGGCACAGATTTCGTGGAGTCGGCCGCAAAAGCGCACGCCAAGTGTGAGGTGGTCAGTCCCGTGGCAGCGGCCGGCGCTGTTCTTATGACCGGATACGGACGTCTTGCGGACACCGTACTCCCTTCACTCCCTTCGTTCCGTTCCTTCGCTTTGCCCTCTTCGCTCACCCCGCCCGCCTCTTTTCTGGCCTCTTCGTCGTCATCGTCGCTGCTGCCGGTGAACCGGACGCTCGGGATCGTGCTCGCCGCGCTGCTGGTGGCCGCCGCGGGCATCGCCGCCTACGCCCGGCTCGCGGACCCGCACGAGAAGTACGCGCACGGCATCCTGCTGGCCGGTGTCCGGGCGGCGGTGCAGCTGGCGGCGGTCTCCGCGCTGATCGGGTGGGTGGTCAAGCACCAGGCGGCGCTGCTGGCGTTCGTGCTGCTGATGTACGCGGTCGCCTCGCGTACGGCGGGGCGGCGCGTCACCACCGACCGCACCTGGCGCTGGGCGGCGGTGCCGGTGGGGGCCGGGGCACTGCCGGTGGTGGCGCTGCTGGTGCTGACCGGGCTGGTGCCGATCGACGGGGTCGCGCTGATCCCGGTGGCGGGCATCCTCATCGGCGGCGGTCTGACGGCCACCGTGCTGGGCGGGCGGCGCGCGCTGGAGGAGCTGGCCGGGCGCGCCGGGGAGGTGGAGGCGGCGATGGCGATCGGCCTCAGCGACCGGGACGCGCGCATGGAGATCGCCCGCCCGGCGGCTTCGGGCGCGCTGATCCCGGGGCTCGACCAGACCCGCACGGTGGGGCTGGTCACGCTGCCGGGCGCGTTCGTCGGCATGCTGCTGGGCGGGGCGAGCCCGGTGTCGGCGGGCGCGGTGCAGCTCTTCGTGCTGATCGCGCTGATGGCGGTGCAGGCGGTGTCGGTGGCGGTGGTGCTGGAACTGGTGGCGCGCGGCCTGATCACCCGCCCCCGGCACGCGGTGCCGCCGCGGCGCCGCAGCCCGTGGGCGGCCGTCGCCCGGCGGCGCAAGGGGTAGCGGGCGGTCCTCGGGGGTCGGGGGCGCGGTGCCGTACGATGGGGGCAGCAGAAGGGGAGTAGCTCTTCGCCGGACCGTCGACATACTGCCGGGCCGTTCCGCACCGCGAGGTGGGGGCGTGCCGGGCCGGCGCCCGGAGGCGGCGCCGCGGGTGTCCGCCAGCGAGACCTTCGGCCGCAGTGTCCTGACGCTGCCGTGCCGAAGCGACCCCTGGAAAGCCCTGTGGTCCCATCGGTACGGCCGCCCCGACCGATCGAGGAACAGCTTCCGTGCTCAGCATCAGCGTCATCGCCGTCGTCTTCGGCGTGATCTTCCTGGCCGAACTCCCCGACAAGACCGCGCTCGCCGGTCTCATGCTCGGCACCCGCTACCGGCCGTCCTATGTCTTCGTCGGCGTCGCGGCCGCCTTCGTCGTCCATGTCGCGCTCGCGATCGCCGCGGGCAGCCTGCTGACGCTGCTGCCGCACCGCTGGGTGCAGGGGGTGGTCGGCGTCCTCTTCCTCGGCGGCGCCGCCATGCTGCTCTTCTCCAAGGACGACGACGAGGAGGAGGTCAAGGCGCCGTCCGACCAGAGTTTCTGGAAGGTCTCCGGCGCCGGCTTCATGCTCATCCTCGTCGCCGAGTTCGGCGACCTCACGCAGATCATGACCGCGAACCTCGCGGCCCGCTACGACTCGCCCTTCTCCGTCGCCATCGGCGCGGTCCTCGGCCTGTGGGCGGTCGGCGCGCTCGGCATCTTCGGCGGCCGCCTGCTGATGAAGCGGGTGCCGCTGTCCCTGATCACCAAGGTGGCTGCCGCGGTCATGGTCGTCCTGGCCGCGCTCAGCCTGTACGAGGCGGCGACGGGTACGGCGCTGCTCTGACCGTCCGCGCACCGGCCGCTGTCGTACCCCGTTCGTAGAGTGGCCGGTGTGAGGGGAACAGGCAGCGGTACGGGGGCGGATGCCGTGCGCGGCATCATCGCGGCGGCGGTCGGCACAGCGAGCGGTATGGGGGACGGCCCCGGCGGGGGAGGGGCGGGCGGGCTCGCGCGGGTGCGGCCGGCCCGGGCCGCCGCCGCGCGGATCGCCGCGGGCGGCGGGGTGGACGAGCACGCGGCCGAGGAGCTGCGGGCGGCGGTCGAGGCGCACCTCGCGGGTGACACCGGGCGGTGGCTGCGGATGTACGACGCGCTGCCGTCCTACCGCGGCAGTCTGCCCGAGCTCCTCGCCGAGCCGGAGCCTTTGGTGCCGCCGGCGCCGGACAGCGGGCTGCGGGCACCCGCGCCGCGCAGCGTGGACGAGACGTTCGCACTCGCCGTCGCGCACGCCCGGCCCGCGCACGCGGCCGCCGTGCTGGCGGCGCTGCCGGACCGGGCGCTCGAACGGCTGCTGTCCGGTGGCACGCTGCCCGCCCCCGCGCTCGTCCGCGCCGTCACGGAGCACGGCGACACCCGCAGCCGTACGGCGCTGGCCCGGCACTCCCGGCTCGACCCGCGGGTGCTGGCGCGGCTGCTCGGCACCGGGGACGCGGCCGTCGGCGCGGCGGTCTACCGCAACCCGCGGACCACGCACTCGCTGCGCCGTACGCTCGCCCGCCGGCTCGACGCGGTGCCGATGGACCCGGCGCTGCGGGCCGAACTGGCCGACCCCGCCGCCGATGTGCCGCGCACCTGGCTCGCGCCGCTGCTGTGCTCGGGCGAACCGGATCTGGTGGCAAGGGCGTTGGGCGCGGGCGCGCGGGGCGCGGCCCAGCGGTACGCGCTGGCTCGGGTGTGGGAGCGGCACGGCCCGGGGGCGCTGCGGACGCTGCTCGCCGATCCGGCGCTCGCGCGGAGCGTGGCCCGCCCGGTGCGGGCGGCGGTGTCGGCGGCGCTGGCAGCGGCGGAACAGGACGCGGGCGGGGGCGCGGGCGAGGGCACGGAGGGTGCCGCGGACCGGGCCCTGCGCGGGCTGTACGAGCGGGGCGAGCCGTACGGTGACCCGGCGCGGCTGCCGGCCCTGCTCGCCGCCGCCCGCGGCACCAGCACGCTGCGCGACCTGCTCGCGGAGCCCTACGCCCACGACCTGGACGCGCTGCACCGGGCCCACCTGGCACACCCGTTCATGCCCAAGGCGTGCGAGGAGCTGGCCCGCCATGAGGCGGCGAGCGACGAGCAGCGGCGGTCATTCCGGCTGAGCGTCCTCAACGAACCCTGGCGCGCGGGCGGTCGGCGCGGCGGGAACCTCACGGCGCCCGAAGCCCGCCTCACGGCCGAGGAGTTGGACGGCGGTGCCGTCTCCTGGGCGGAGGGCGTGGTCGCGGCGGGGCTGCTCGACCCGGTCGCGCTGGTGCGGACCGCCCGGCCGGCCGAGCGGGCGCTCGCGGCGCTGGGCGCGCTGCGGGAGCGCGGGCTGCTGTCCGCGGACGCGGCCGGGGAGGTGCGCGACGCGGCGGCGAAGCACCTCCGCGAATCGGCGGCCGGGTGGGCGGAGTTCGACCGGCTGCTGCCCGAGTTCACCGGGACACTGCGGGAGTTGGTCGAGGCGGCTGGAGCGGCTGCCGCGGCCGGGGCTCCGGACGGGCCCGGTCCCTCGGAAGCCCCGGCCGAGTCCGGCGGTGCGGCACAGGCCGAAACCCGCGGTCCGGAGCAGGAGCGGTACGAACCGCCGCTCGTGCCGCGCCGCCCCACCGAGCGGGCCGCGCTCTGCGCACTCGACCTGCTGCGGTCCCTCGCCCCGGCCGACGCCCCGGCGCCCGACCCGGCCGACCCCGGCGTGCTGCGCTTCCTGGCCGCCACCGAAGCGGAGCGGACCCCGGGCCTCGCCACCCCGCTGTGGCTGCTGCGCGCCTGCGCCGCGCAGGGCGTCGAGCCGCCGGCGCACGGCTCCTGGTACGCCGCACCCACCGCCGCCGAAGTGCGCGCGAAGCCGCCGGAGACCTGGGGCTCCGGCGCCGCCCGCACCGAACTCGCCTACACCCAGGGCATCCTGACCGCCGACGACCTGCTCGGCTGGCTGCCCGCGCACCGCCTGCTCCTCCTCCCGTACGACTGGCGGCGGCTCGCCTTCCCGGCCGCCTGGCGCGCCGCACTCGCCCGCCGGCTCCACGCCGAGTTCGGTACCGACCCCGACGCTTGGCTCCACCTCGCGGCGGTGGCGCGGCATGCGTCGCCGGAGGACACCTGGCTCGACCTGCTGGCGCGGGCGACCGCCTCCCTGCCGTCCTCGCGGGCAGCGGGGGAGCCGGCGGACGGGAGACCCGGACGGAACACGCCGGGGACCACCGCCTCCGAGGACGCTGTCATCACGCCACCGCACGCCGGCGCGACGGGAGTCGGCTCCGGGCGCGCCGCGGCCGTACATGCCCCGGCGGGCGGGCGCATGGCGGCGGAGCCTGCCGACCGGCCCTCCTGGGACCGGCACTCGGTGCGCCCGCGCACCCCGGACGACGCGCTCGGCCTGCTGGCGCACGGCGACCACCTGTGGGTCTGGCCGATCGGCACCCTGCTGTGCCTCGCCGGCGCCGACACCGTCGACGCGGTGCTGCCCCGGCTCGGCCCCGACGGCCCCTGGTCGCTCGCCGCCTACCTGCTGCGGTACGACCGCACCCCGCGCCCGGCGTACGAGCGGCTGCTCGCGGGCCGCGACCCGCGCGCGCTGCGGGTCCTGGGCACCCAGCAGCGCCGGCTGTCGGACGGCCTTGCCGCTCGGCTGGCCGAGGTCGACGACCCCGGCACCGATCTCGTGCTGCTGCGGCACACCCGGGACCCGCTCGTCGTCGACCGCATCGTGGCGAGGTCGGCCCGCCGCTCGGCGGCACCGGGCGGGGACGGCAAAGGGGCCCAGAGCGCCGACCCGGTGGCCGCCGGGGTGCTCGCGTCGCTGCGGGCCGACCCGAAGGCGGGTCCGCCCGGGGGCATGGTGTGGCTGGGCGCGCCCGTGCCCGACCTGGTCGAGGAACTCCTGACCCGCTACGGCACCGAACTCGACTTCGTCCGGCAGGTGCGGGGCTGCCTGAGCCTCCTGGAACACGGCGGCGCGGCCCGCCTCACCTCCCTCGCCGCCCGCGGCGCACTCGGCCGGGCCGCGACCAGGCTGTGTGTCAAGGCGCTTGCCGCGCCCGACCCGGCCGCGGTCCTCAGGGCCCGGGTCGCACGCGAACTCGCCCCGGCCAAGCTGGTAAAGAAGCTACGCGGGGCTTCCCACCGCTGGGTCGCGACGAGCCTGGTGGCACGCCACCCGGGCCCCGTCGACTGGCAGGCGCTGGAAGCCGCGCACCAGGAGGAGCCGCTGCCGCACTGGGAGGACCTCATAGGCATGGGCCCCCTCGAACTGCGCCTGCGGCACCCGCACATGCTGCCAGAACCCGGGCCCGACGGGCTGCCCGACGGCGCCGCGGCCACCCTGGCCCGGGCCCGCCACGGCCTGGCCGGCCACTACCACTGCGCGGCCGCCACCCAGATCGACGGCCTGCTCGCGTCCGGGCTGCTCACCGCCGCCGACCTGCTGCACGAAGCCGCGCCCGCCGCCCTCCTGCTGGACTACCTCGGCAGCGCCGCCCGCCGCCCCGACGCCCCGCCCCAGGCGGCCGCCGCGCTCGCGGAACTCGCGGACCTGGTCCGCTCCCGCCTCGGCTCCGCCCCGGCGGCCTGGGCGCGGGTCGACGAACGTCTGACCGGCCGCGACCCGCGCTGGGCGCCGCAGTCCACGGTCGCCGACCTGCTCGCGTGACCGGGCGCCATCCCGTTCACGCGTCCTTGCTCTCCAACTTCCCCAGCGGGCTGGGGGCTTCGGCCAGTGCGGCGGCCGCGTCCTGCCAGGCGGCGTCCGCCGGGTCGAGGGCGCTGCGCAGGTAGGCGGTGCTGAGCTGCTGGAGGAGCGCGACGCGCGCCGGGTTCTCGTCGGTGGTGGCGGTCGAGGAGTAGCCGTTGATGCCGCCGAGCGAGTGCTCGGCGCCGTACAGCGTGAGCAGGCTCTTGGCGCCGGGGCTGTAGAGGTAGGGGTCCACGAACCAGTCGGGGCCGCGGGTGGACAGCGCGGACTGGTCGTGGTCGCCGGCGACGATCAGCGCCGGGGCGGTCATGGCGTCGAAGGACGGCCGCATGAACGAGAAGTGCTCGGCGGCGAACGGCGTCAGCTCGTCGCCCAGCCCGGTCAGGGCGAACAGGACCCCGGCCTTGACGCGGGGGTCGGTCAGGTCCTCGCCGGGCACGCCGTCGGCGGTGAGGACGCGGGCGCCGAGCAGGGTGCTGACGCTCTGGGCGCCCCAGGAGTGCCCGGCCACCGCGACGCGGTCGCGGTCGACCCGCCCGCCCAGGCCCGGCACGGCGGCCAGCAGCGTGTCGAGCCCGTCCAGCACGCGGGTCAGGTCCTCGATGCGGAACCGCCAGATGTGCGGGGTGCGGGGGTCCTCGGGCGCGACGGCGAGCGTCCTGGAGTCGAGGTGGGTGGGCTGGAGGACCACGAAGCCGTGGGCGGCCCAGTAGTCCGCGAGCGGGGCGTAGTCGTCCATCGACTGGCCGAAGCCGTGCGAGAAGAGGACGACGGGCAGGTCGCTGCCTTCGGTGGGGGCGGAGACGCGGACCTGGAGGTCCGCGCCGCGCGCGGCGCCGCCGGGCAGCAGGACCGGCCGTACGGAGATGACGCCCGCGGGGGCGGCGGGAGCGGGCGCGGCCGGGTCGTTCAGGGTCGCGGTGGTGGAGTCGGACATGGGAGTGCCTTGCTTTCCTCGTCGTTCACGGGGCCGACCCGGTTTGCGGCGGTGCCGCCCGGGCCGGGTGGCGGGCGAGGACCGCGTCCTGGACGGCGCGCCGCGGCAGGAGGACGGCTCGGCCGGCCTCCGGTCCGCGCACCACCCCACGAAACGGAACCTCGCTCCGCCAACGATACGGAACGAGGTTCCGATTCGCAAACGCCTGGGTCGCCGCCCCCCTTACGACCGGTCCGCCTCAGCCGCGCACGTGCAGCCCGAAGCCCGTACGGCCCGCCGGCTCCAGCCCCTCCTTCAGGTGCAGCGACGGGATCTCGTAGTCGCCGAAGTTCTGCGGCCGGAACGCGATCGGCTCGGTGGTCTCCAGGGTGAGCAGGCGCTCCTCCCAGGCGCCGGCGGCGGCCGCGTACTCCTCGTCGGTCATCCGGCCGGTGCTGTGGAGCACGAACGGCGGCAGCACCTCGAAGCCCGGGTAGTAGAGGATGCCGTGCTGGATCGGGAAGAGCAGGTCGTCGATGGGGCCGTTGATGCCGCGGGCGGCGTAGTGCGACGCCGGGCCGCCCGTGGTCACCGACAGTAGCGCCCGGCGGCCGGCCAGCGAGCCCTCGCCGAAGCGGTCGCCGTACTTCGTGTCACTGTGCTCGCCGACGCCGTAGGCGAAGTGGAAGGTGAACACCCGGTCCACCCAGCCCTTGAGGATGGCCGGCACCGAGTACCACCACAGCGGGAACTGGAAGATGACCGTGTCGGCCCACAGCAGCTTCTCCTGCTCGGCGCGCACGTCCGGGCTCAGCGTCCCGGTGTCGAAGGCCCGGCCGGAGTCGCGGGCGACCTGGAGCGGGTTCGAGGCGTGCGGGCCGTAGTCCGCGGCGTCCACCACCGCCTTCCAGTCCATCGCGTACAGGTCGCTCACCCGCACCTCGTGGCCGGCGGCCTCCAGCGTGGCGACCGCGAGGTCCTTCAGCGAGCCGTTCAGCGACTTCGGCTCCGGGTGGGCGTGCACGATCAGCGTCTTCACGGGGGTTCCTCGGGGATCGGGTGCGGGTGGATCGGGACGCCTTCGATCCTGGGTGTTGCGTGTCCTGTTGTTCAGGGGCGCCGATTCCGTCGGACCGGACTTCCTGGTACCGGCAGGGCCACCTTCGCCGGCGGCGCGGCGGCCCATACTGGGCGCATGGACGATCTCGCCGGTTTCCTGCGGACCAGGCGCGCCCGGGTCGACCCGGCGACCGTCGGGGTCACCCCGGACAGCCGCCGCCGGGTCGAGGGGCTGCGCCGGGAGGAGGTCGCGCACCTGTCCGGGGTCAGCGTCGACTACTACGTACGGCTGGAGCAGGGCCGCGCGACCCAGCCGTCCGCGCAGGTGCTCGACGCGCTCGCCCGCGTCCTCGGCCTCGACGAGACCGAACGCGACCACCTGTGCCGGCTGGCCGGGCAGCCCCGCCGCCGCACGCCCACGCCGGGCGGCCGGGTCCGGCCCGAACTGCTGCGCATCCTGCACCTTGTCGGCGACACCCCCGCGATGGTCGTGGACCACCGGATGGACGTGCTCGCGGCCAACCGCCTGGCCAGGCTCCTCTACGGCCGGCCGGTGCCGGGCCTGAACACCGCCCGGTACCTCTTCCTGGAGGAGGCCGAGCACGGCCTGTTCGGCGGCTGGGACGACTGCACCACCGACGTCGTCGGGCACCTGCGGCTGTCCGCCGGGAAGTACCCCGACGACCCCCGGCTGGCCTCGCTCATCGGCGAACTCGCCATGGGCAGCGAGCGCTTCCGCCGGCTCTGGGCCCGCGCGGACGTGCGCGCCCGCACCCACGGGCCCAAGTCGTACCGGCATCCCCTGGTCGGACTGCTGGAGCTGCACCAGGAGAACTTCGCGCTGCCCGACGGGTCGGGCATGGAGCTGGTGGTGCTCACCGCGGCCGCGGGCAGCCCTTCGGAGGACGGGCTGCGGCTGCTCGCGGGGCTGGGCGCGGACGGCGCCGAGCCGCGCCCCGCGGCCGCCCGCCGCCCGGTGCCGTCACCAGGGGCCGCGGTCCGCGAGGCCCAGGACCAGCGCGGCGACCGCGGTGGCGAGGAAGACGATCCCGCCCACGATGTTGCGTGAACCCACCCGCAGGTGGGCGATGATCGCGCCGACGAAGTAGAGGACCAGCCCGCAGGCGGCGAGCGTGCCGAACACCGGCACCGCGAGCCCGGCGGCCAGCCCCACGGTGCCGGCGGCGAGCAACAGGCCCAGCACCGGCACCCACTTGCGGGCGATCCCCTTCATGTCCGCCTGGGTCTTGGGGTATTCGTGGCCGATCAGGTACGTGACGGCGGCGGCGCCGTTGAAGACCACCCCGACCAGGGTGACCGTGAGGTAGGCGGCGAACACGTGCGCTCCGTTCGGTCGGACGGGCGCCCCGCTGCGGGGCGCCGCTGCCCGAACGAACCGGCGAGCGCGCGGGTTTGTGACACCCGGGTGCGGGCGGGGTGCCGTGGTGAACGGCCCGTGCGCGCGGGGGTGCCGCGGTGAACGGCCCGTGCGCGCGGGGTGCGCGCCGTGAACGGTCAGGTGGCGAACGGTCGGATGGCCGCTGCCAGGCGGTGACCGTCAGGCGGTGACCGTCACCACGAAGGTGCCGTCGTCCGTGAAGCGCACCTGGACGTGCTCCAGGGACGGGGCGTGCGCGCTGGGCTGCTGGGCGGCCGCGCGGGGGCCGACGCCGACGACCCGCATCCCCGCGGCGCGGGCCGCCGCGATGCCGACCTCGGCGTCCTCGAAGACGAGGCAGTCCTCGGGGGCGAAGCCCAGTTCGGCGGCGCCCTTCAGGAAGCCCTCGGGGTCGGGCTTGCTGGCGCTGACGCGCTCCGCGGTGACCCGGACCTCGGGCATCGGCAGGCCCGCCGCGTCCATCCGGGCCCGCGCCAGGTTGCTGTCGGCGGAGGTGACCAGCGCGTGCGGCCGCCCCTGGAGCGCGGCGAGGAACGCGGGGGCGCCGGGGATCGGCACGACGCCCTCGGTGTCGGCGGTCTCCTCGGCCTGGAGCACGGCGTTCTCGGCGAAGTTCTCGGCCATCGGCCGGTCCGGGAAGAGCAGGGCCATCGTGGCGTGGCCCTGGCGGCCGTGCACGATCGACAGGACGTACTCCGCGTCCAGGCCCTTGCTCTCGCACCAGCGCCGCCAGCAGCGCTCCACGACGGCGTCGGAGTTCACCAGGGTGCCGTCCATGTCCAGCAGCAGCGCGCGGGCGCGGAACTCGGCGGACGGGGTGGACGGCGTCATGGAACTGCTCCCTGGGGTTCTGGGGCTCTGAGGTCTGTGGGGCCGCTGGAGCCACGGTGTGCGCGGACGAAGCGGGGGCGGCCGCTCCGGCTGGCGCCGCTGCGACCGCCCCCGACGGTGACTCCGTTACTCCGTGGCCCCGCCCGCCGGTCAGGGGAGGCGGGCGGAACCACTTTGTTCCATCACGATACAAAAGATGTGGCCCGTGCGCCACCCCCGGCTCCGCCGGCCCTAGACTCGCCGCATGCCCACGGAACCCTTCGGGCCGCTCCAGTTCCAGCTGGTGCTGCTGCGGCGGATGGCCGACCACCAGCCGGACCTGGTCGACGACGCGCTGCGCACGCTGGGCGTGAACCACACCGACGTGCGCGAGGCGAACCGCCGCTGGCAGGCGCGGCTGCACAGCCGGACGTTCCCGGGTGGCGAGGCCCGCTACCGTACGGCGCTCGGGCCGCCGGAGGACGTACGCGAGCAGCGGGCCGGGGACCTGGCGCTGCGCGCGGCGCGCTGGCCCGTACCGCTCTGGCCGCACCTGCGGTTCGAGGTGGTGACCCTGCCGGGCGGCGGGGGCGGGGTGGTCAACGAGTGGCTGGTGCGCGCTCCGGGGGCCGAACCGCCCCGGCTCGCGGCCGTGGCGGACCTGCTGCCCTGGTCGTGCACCGTGGACGACGCCGCCCGCGCCTTCCCCCCGGCCGCGCCGCTCCCCCCGGACGCCCCCTCCCGCGCCCGCCTCTCCCTGACCGACCCCCTCACCGCCAACCGCCTGGTCGCCCACTTCACCTGGGGCCTCCTCCAGTACGTCGCGGACCGCTGAGCCCCACCCGGGGGACCCACCGGCGACCGAACGCGGAACGCCCTGGACGCTCGCGTCTTCCCCGGCCACGCGGGCATACTGCGGGTATGCACGCAGGGTCGCGCTACGCCGACATCCGCCCGTACACGGTGCCCGAGTCGCTCAGTGAGCTGGCGGGACCGACCAGCGGGATTGTCACTCTGCCCTTGAGTGTGGACTGGTCCCAGCAGGGCCGCTACGACCTCGGCATCGACAAGGACCGGCGCCGCCTCTACGAGACGGTGATCCGCGAAGCCATGGACGCGTCCGAAGTGCGGCGCTTCCTCGACGAGGGCTTGCTGCTGCGCCTGTGGCCCTCACTGTGGCTGCCCGTACGCGCGAGATCACTGTGGCAGGAGAGATTCCCCCAGTTGGGGTCGGCCGCCGCCGCATAAGGTGATCCGCAACGATTCGACGCTGCGGTGCGGGCAGTACGGGACGCCTATGTGTCCGACGGGCTCACCGTCGAGGTGATGCGCTCCGGAAGCTCGTTCGCGCGTTTGCTGGTCGTTGACGAGCAGGGTCGGCAGACGAAGGTGGAGATGGAAGCTGTCGCCGGCCTTCGCTTCGCGATCGAGTCGTGGGCCGAGGAACTGGAACGCCACAGGGACCAAGAGGCCCGCTGAGGGCCTGCCCAGGTCGCGAGGCTATTCGCTCGGGGTCTGGTGTTGGAGGGCGGCGCGGGTGTGGGGGCCGTAGATGCCGTTGTGGCTGCCGTCGGGGGCGTCGGAGACCCAGTACCAGGTCTGGAAGGTGGCCACCGCCAGCTTGACCTGGTTGTCGAAGACGCCGTCGATCGGGCCGGCGTAGCACCACACCTTGCTGAGGCGGCGCTGGAGGTCGGTGACGGCGGGGCCGGTGTCGCCGACCTGGAGCACCTGCGTGGTGGCGCTCGCGGGGGTCGTGGTGGTGCCCGAACCGTCCGAGGCGGTGTCCGTCGGGGTGGAGGTGCCCGAGGTGGCCGTGGTGGTCGAGCCGTCCGAGGCGGACGGCGGGGTGGCCGCGGTCGCGTTCGCGGCGTACCCGGAGACCTGCTCGGTCGGCGCGGCGCCGGTGGCGGAGGGGGCCGTGCCGGCCGGATCGGCGGTGGCGGACGTCGAGGGCGTGGCCGAAGGAGTGGCCGTGCGGGGCGTGGCGGCCGCGGTGGTGTGGCCGGTCATGGCCGGGGCCGTCGACGCGGTGGCCTGGGTGGCGTCCGAGGGGAGGACCACGTCCGGCATCGAGGAGGACTGGTCGGGCAGGGCGCGGTCGGTGCCGGGCTGCTCGGTGCCGATGTGGCCGCTGACTGCCACGGCGCCCGCGGCGAGCGCGGAGGCGGCGACCGCAGCGGCGGCCACCACGATGCCGCGCCTGCGCCGCCGGTGGCGGCCGTGGGCGGCGGAGGCCGCGTGGAGGTCGGTGTCCTCGTCGTCGTCGGCGAGATCGCCGTGGCCCTGGCCCGCCGCGGGGAACAGTCCGAGGTCGGCGAACGCGGGCCCGCCGTCCGCGGGGCCGGGCGCGCCGTCGTACGGGTCGCCGTACGCGCCGGGCTGGTCGGTGTCGATCAGCTGCCGGACGGTGCTCTCGCCGGCCTCGCCGTCGGGTTCGGCGACGACGTAGGGCCGCAGGCGCAGCGGGTGGAAGCCCTCGACGGCCGCGACAGCCGCCGCGCGCTCCGCGGACCGCTCGGCCGCGCGTATCCCGCCCGCGTCGTCCTCGGCGGAAGGATATCCGGGGTGCCCCGTCGCGTGCGGGTCGTACGGCGGCGGCTGCTGCGGGTGGGGCTGCCCCGTGCGGGCGTACCCGCCGTCGTACGGGCCGTCCTCCGGCCTGCTCGGCTGCTGCGGCGCCACGGTGTTCCCCTCCCGCCGTTCGTACCCGGGTGCGCACGGTCCGTTCACACGGCG
This sequence comes from Actinacidiphila sp. bgisy145, assembly GCF_057708125.1. Lineage (NCBI taxonomy): Bacteria > Bacillati > Actinomycetota > Actinomycetes > Kitasatosporales > Streptomycetaceae > Actinacidiphila > Actinacidiphila sp. bgisy145. The sequence goes on along the minus strand of NZ_JBYIRL010000074.1, from coordinate 3,826 downwards.
TACGCGAAGTCTCCGGTGATTATGCCGATCCGACACGCCCGAGGCACACCGCTTCGGCCCGGACGTGACGTCTTCCGCAGGCCATAACCGAACAAAGGGTGGCAATATGAGTTTCTGGCCCTCGGGGAGACGAGGCGAGGAGCTGCCACATGGCCCACACCAGCACCGCCACCGCGCCGGCGGCGGCACCGGGCGAGCAGCAGGACAAGCGGGCGGTGCGGATCGCGATCGGCGCGCTCGCGCTCGGGCTGCTGCTGGCCGCGCTCGACCAGACGATCGTGTCGACGGCGCTGCCCACCATCGTCAGCGACCTCGGTGGCATCGACCACCTGTCGTGGGTGGTGACCGCCTACCTGCTGGCGTCCACCGCGGCAACCCCGCTGTGGGGCAAGCTCGGTGACATGTACGGCCGCAAGCGGCTGTTCCAGTCCGTGATCGTGCTCTTCCTGATCGGGTCGGCGCTGTGCGGGATCGCCCAGAGCATGGGCGAGTTGATCGCGTTCCGGGCGTTGCAGGGGCTGGGCGGGGGCGGGTTGATCGCGCTGTCCATGGCGATCGTCGGCGACATCGTGCCGCCCCGCGACCGCGGCCGCTACCAGGGCGTGTTCGGCGGGGTGTTCGGTGCCGCGAGTGTGCTCGGGCCGCTGCTGGGCGGGGTGTTCACCGAGCAGCTCTCCTGGCGCTGGGTGTTCTACATCAACCTGCCGATCGGCGTCGTCGCGCTGGCCGTGATCGCCGCGGTGCTGCACATCCCGGTACGGCGTACCGCGCACCGGATCGACTACGCCGGGATGGCGGTGGTGGCCGCGGCGGCGACCTGCCTGGTGCTGGTCACCTCGCTCGGCGGCACCACCTGGCCCTGGGGCTCGGCGCGCATCATCGGGCTGGCGGTGCTCGGGGTGGTGCTGGTCGGGGTGTTCGTGCTGATCGAGCGGCGCGCGCAGGAACCGGTGCTGCCGCCCCGGCTGTTCCGGGTGCGCACCTTCCTGATCTGCTCGGCGATCTCCTTCATCATCGGCTTCGCGATGTTCGGCGCGATGACCTACCTGCCGACCTTCCTCCAGGTGGTGCACGGCTACTCGCCGACGCTGTCCGGCGTCCACATGATCCCGATGGTGGTCGGGCTGCTGCTGTCCTCCACCGGCTCCGGCCAGATCGTCAGCCGCACCGGCCACTACAAGGTCTTCCCGATCCTGGGCACCGCGATCACCGCGCTCGGGCTGCTCCTGCTGCACCAGCTCGACGAGTTCACCGCGACCTGGCTGATGAGCCTGTACTTCTTCGTCTTCGGCCTCGGGCTGGGCCTGGTGATGCAGGTGCTGGTGCTCGCGGTGCAGAACGCGGTCGGCTACGAGGACCTGGGCTCGGCCACCTCCGGCACGACCTTCTTCCGCTCCATCGGGGCGTCCTTCGGCGTCTCGGTGTTCGGCACCGTCTTCACCAACCAGCTGTCGCACAAGCTGGGTTCGGCGCTGCGCGGGGTGCATGTGCCGGCCGGCTTCAACCCGGCCCAGCTCCAGGCCGACCCGAAAGCGATCGCCGGGCTGCCGAGCAGCATCAAGTCCCCGGTGCTGCACGCCTACGCGCAGTCCATCACCACGGTCTTCCTGTGGGCGGTGCCCGTCGCGCTGCTCGGCTTCGTGCTCGCCTGGCTGCTGAAGGAGCAGCCGCTGCGCGGGTCGGTGACGGCGCCGGACGCCAACGAGACGTTCGGCACCAATCCGGTGGAGCGCTCCTCGCTGGACGAGATCGCCCGCTGCCTGTCGGTGCTGGGCAGCCGGGAGGCCAAACGGGACCTGTACGTCCGGGTCACCGGAAAGGCGGACGCGGACATCCATCCGGCCACCAGCTGGCTGCTGCTGCGGATCGCGCACCAGGGTGAGGCCGATCCGGTGGAGCTGGCCGAACACGCCACGGTGCCGGCCGAGATGATCGAACGGTCCGCGGTGGAGGCGGAGAGCCGCGGGTTCGCGGTCCGGGCCGGCAACCCGCTGCGGCTGACCGACAGCGGGAAGGCGCTGGCCGAGCGGCTCGGGGCGGCCCGCCGCACGGTGCTGGCCGACCTGCTGGGCGACTGGGACACCGCGCAGAACTCCGAACTCGGGGCCCTCGTCACGAAGTTGAGCGCGGAGTTGTGCGGCGGCGACCACGACCGGCCGGAGCCGCCCGATCGGTCGGCACGGCCGGCGCGGTCGGCGCGGCCTTGAGGAAGCGCAGGAACCGCGCCAGCTCCTTGCGGGTGGTGGTGAGCACCACCCCGGGGTTGTCGCTCTCCCTGAGGAGGACCGCGCCCCCGTGTGCGGCCAACTCGACACAGTCCCCGTTGTCCTGGGAGTAGGAGGACTTCTGCCAAGGCAGGAGCGCGGTCATGGGATGCGGCCCTTTCAGGGGTCAGAGGTCTCGGGCGATGCTGTGGATGAAGTCGCGCGACTCATCCCGGTCCAGCGCCACCTTCGTGAGGATCTCGAACCGGCTGAGGTAGTTGGCGAGTTGGGTGGCCGCGTGCAGCAGGATCACGCCGTGCGCGGAGTCGATCTGCACGGTGTCCAACTGCGGGACGGTGCCGCTCGCGTAGAGCATCGCGTGGCTGGAGCCGACATGCCCCTCGGAGGCGAACGGGATGACCCGCACGCTTATCTGGGGCAGGTGGCTCAGCTCCTGGATGTGCTCCAGCTGGGCCTTGGCCACCTTCGCCCCGCCGAACCGCATCCGCAGCGCTGCCTCGTGGACCAGCGCTTCGTACGGCGGGGCGGACTCGCGGTGCAGGATCGCGGAGCGCTCCATCCGGTGGGCGACCCAGGCGTCCAACTCGTTGTCGGGCAGGGGCGGGACGGCGTGGCCGACCACTGCCCTGGCGTACGCCTCGGTCTGGAGCAGGCCGGGGACGTGGCTCACCTGGAGCGGGCGCAGGTGGACGGCGTGGTGCTCCATCTCGGAGATGTCGAGCATGCCGGCCGGCACCACCCCGCGGTAGGCCTCCCACCAGCCCTTGCGGCCGTGCCCGTTGGCCATGCTGACCAGGGCGTCGACCAGGGCGGCGTCCCCGCATTCGTAGAACGCGGCCAGACGCCTTAACCGCTCCTCGCTGACACCGAGCCGGCCCGCCTCGATGTGGCTGACCTTCGCCGGGTCGGTGCCGAGCAACCGCGCTGTGTCGCGGGCGGTGATCCCCGCGGCTTCCCGCATCTTTCTCAGCTCCGCGCCTAGGCGCTCCTGGCGGGCGGTCGCGGTGCTCCTGAGCGGCATGGTGTCCCTTCGTGGTGCTGGTTTCCGAGTGTGCCGTTCCGCTCTCGCGGGGTCCAGATCGTTTCAGGAAATCCGTAACTAATCAGAGACAACGTTGCAGCGGTGCACTATTGCCCCATATGGGCTCGGCGATCTTTACTCTCCCATAGTCAACTCCCTTGCGCAGACGCCGTGTTGGCCGGGGCGTCCGGTGACGGCGACCGGATCGCCGCCGGTGGGGCGGAACTGCCGGGTGCGGCGGGAGGGTCGGGCGGGGCGGTGCGTTCACGCTGGGCGAACACCGAGCGCAGTCGCGGACGAACGCAACGTGGCGGCCGTCTGTCGTGTGATCCGGCTGTCCGACATATGCGTTCCGCACGGCGATGAGGTGACAACGGTGACTTCACCCGATTCCGCTTCCGTGTCAGTCTCAGTGCCGTCACCGCGAAGAGGGGGGATCGATGGACAACCGCTACGAGGTCTTCTGCCTCGCCGACCGGCACTTCTACGAGAGCCTGGACCGGCTGTCCGCGACCGCCGGGGACACGGGTACGGCGGCCGGGAGCCGGGCGGGGGGGGGGGGGGGGGGGGGGGGGAGGGG